>CAIMMM010000077.1 GCA_903842575.1 uncultured Bacteroidota bacterium
ATAGGATACAGAAGCTGACAGCGTGAGAGCAATTACTAAATGTGTGCAGACCATTTTTGGCCACTTACACAAATAATTTTGCGTCTTTAAATAAATGTTCATATTAAATTAATCGTTTAAATAACATAAATCCTCGACAAACTTTTATTAATTAATCATATAATTCTTACCTTGTAAAAACATCAAACAATAAAGTAATTAAATAGTAAAAAAATAAAATAGCTTTTTTTATCTTTGAAAAAAAGAATGTTGAAAAATATCATTTTAGACCATCAAGAAATAGAGCATAAAATTAAGCGAATTGCCTATCAAATTTACGAGACATTTTTGGAAGAAGAGGAAATTGTAATTGCGGGAATTGCAACCAACGGATACTTAATCGCAGAAAAAATTTGCGTTGTTTTACAATCTATTTCTCCCTTAAAAATTTCCTTGTGTGAAGTTAAAATTGACAAACAAAATCCTTTTGCTACCATTACTACATCGTTGCCAAGAGAGGTTTATAGCAATAAAGGATTGGTTTTAGTTGATGACGTATTGAACTCGGGAACTACTTTAGCATATGGTGTAAAACATTTTTTAGAAGTGCCCTTAAAGAAATTTAAAACCGCTGTTTTAGTAGACAGAAATCATAAAAAATATCCCGTGAAAGCTGATTTTAAAGGAATTTCATTATCAACCTCTTCCAAAGAACATGTTCACGTTGTTTTTGAAGAGAACAACAATCACGCTTATTTAAATTAATAAATTTAAAATTTCGGAAGCAATCTCTTCGGGTCCTTTATCATCAATTGAAATTGTAAATGTTGCCTTATTATAGTAGTAACTTCTTTCAAATAATTGTTTTGCAATAAACTCTTTTAGTTCTTCCTCCTTTTTATGAGCTACCAAGGGCCTTGTATTTTTTTCATTTAAAAGGCGAGCATAAAGAAGGTCAATAGAACCTTTCAAATAAATTGAAATTATACCCTCTCCATTTAAAAAAAGATGATTGTCTGCATAACAGGGAGTGCCGCCACCGGTGCTGATTATTAAAGATTCTTTTGATTCCAATAGCTTTTTAAAAAGGGTGTGTTCCAATCTTCTAAAATAGATCTCTCCCTTTTCACTAAAAATATTTTCTATAGATAAATGGGTTTCCTTTTCGATTAAATCGTCCAAATCTACATTCAAAATACCACGTTTAGCAGCTACTATCTTAGCAATAGCTGTCTTACCACTAGCCATATAACCTATTAAAATAATCTTCTTCATTGAAATAAAACCTTATATATTAAGGCATTAACAGCTATTAATTAAAAAAGGTAAATTTATAATAAAATAGCTTTGAAAAATAAATAATAAGGTCTTATATTTGCACCCGCATTGAAGAAAGCTAAATGACTCGATAGCTCAGTTGGTAGAGCACATCACTTTTAATGATGGGGTCCTGGGTTCGAGCCCCAGTCGGGTCACAATTTTTTATTCTTTCTTCATGCTAATGACTCGATAGCTCAGTTGGTAGAGCACATCACTTTTAATGATGGGGTCCTGGGTTCGAGCCCCAGTCGGGTCACAAAAAGTTGTTTGCCATGGCGAATAACTTTTTTTATTTTAGGCCACGTGGAGAAATTGGTAGACTTGCCAGCTTGAGGGGCTGGTGCTCGCAAGGGCGTGTGGGTTCGAATCCCATCGTGGTCACGAATAAATAAAAACATCCAATAAAAATAACAAGCTGGCTTGATTATTTTTATTGGATGTTTTTATTTTCAAAGCGGAGCTTTGTGGGAAAGACGAAGTCAATCCCCTCTTCTTATAATTAAATTCACGTGATTATTTTTATTGGATATTTTTATTTTCAAAGCCCCCACCCCCGCTCCCGCGCGAATCTTTCGCGTGTGAATTGTTAAGAAGATGCTCTTTGTTAAATTTGGCAAACTTTAAATAAAAGGATACATGAGCAGAAAATTGATTACATTCACAATAATCCAGTTGAAGAAGAGGGCAAATGTTTTGGGATCCTCGTTGTTCCGTTTAAATGCTTTTTCAATAACTAACCTACCCTTTTATTCTCTTATCTTGATTGACCAATCCTTGTAAGGGTTTCAATTGTTCCATATCAATATTGGCGCTTTTCAAAACAGAGAGCATTGTCAAAATATTATTGGGGTTCATGTCTTTCCCTAAAATCCTAACGACGGCAAAACCATTATCTTTTCTTTTTGCAAAAAGCACAAACTCTCCAATATGATCTTCATCACCAACATAACTAACTGAAGCAGCATCTTTTCCCGAACCAACTTTCATTAATTCTTGGTACCTATCATTCTTTAAAATTCGAGTAACCTTAGCGCTTTCAGCATCAAAGGAATCTTTGTTTTTATCGTTTATTTTATAAGCGATAATATTCATTTTATCAAAAGACTGTAATGCTGTTTTTTGCTCGGTAGTCAGTTTTGTTTTGTCGGTATTCAAAATACTGGAGGAAACATCCAAGGCAATAAAATCTTTTTTCTCGGAGTTTTCTACAAAATATTTCTGCAAACTTGGTTCGGAATTGCAACCTACTAAAAGCAAGACTACAAAAAAAGCAGTAATAAATGCTAGTTTCATTTGATGTTGAATTAAGGTTAAAAAAAAACGTCAATCGAAATTCAATTGACGTTTGTACAAATTTATTTTTTCCCTTTGGAAGCTTTTTTCAAATCATCGCCACCAGGCAATTTCATTTTATCGGTAAGAACTGAAAGCTCATCCAAATCAAAGTTACCAGTTAAGGACATCAAAACCGTTTCCTCTTTTCCAGAACCTTCAATAAACATCAATAGTTCTTTAATTTGAGATTCGGTAGCGCCCGATTTTACGTAAATTTTTACGCTTTTCCCTTTTTCGTTAACACGCATCAACTCTTCCAAAGAAGCCGTTTTGATGTATTTATCGGAAACAGCTTTCATCTCATCCGATTTTTTATCGCTTTCCGTTACAAACACTTTCAGGTTATCCAATTTTTTAATCAAATTGACATACTGTTGGGTTTCCTTGTCTTTCGCATCCATTTTACTCAAAAGAGAGAACATTTTTTGGTTGACCACCACCGAAGTGATACCTTCCTGTCCGTCAAATTTGTCGAAAACGGTTTGCCCAAAAAAGGTGTTTGCTGTTAAGATTACAAGTACTGTTAAAATTACTTTTTTACTCATGGTTTTTAAATTTGTTTTTTGGCATTCGTGAATCGTTGATTTCATAATTTCTTGTTTTTTGATTGTTTACTTTTTAAAAATTTTGTTTTTTGATTGTTCGTATTCATTAATATAACCTACACTTTCGATGCCGGTATTTACATGTTCTGAAATTAATGCCAGCGCTTTTTGAGTTTCCCTAAAGGCAACTTCGGGGTCATCATAAGTGCCTAAATCCTGCGATTTAGTGTCATTATAATTCATAAAGGTAAAAGTCCCAACACCCAGTAAAACAACAACTGCCGCTGCAATAGAAATCCAACTCGCGATAGTTCGCTTTTTAGTTTTTAATGGAATTACTGATTTAAACTGCTCTTGTTTTGCTTGAGAGAAATAACCAAATAGTGGTTGGTATTGTTCCAAAGACGAAGCAACATTGGAGGAAGCAAAGTAATCTTTCAATTCCTTTTCTTCGGCACTAGTTGTTTCTCCGTCAAAGTATTTTTCTAGTAGTATTTCTATTTTATCCAATTCCATAATTATGCGTTTTGGTCATGTTTTCTCTTATTGTTTTTCTTGCTCTGGAAAGCGCTACGCGAACAGTCGCTTCACTCATGTCTAATATTTTGGCAATTTCTTCAAATTCATATTGCTCAATATCTCTCATTTGGACAATCAATTTTTGCTGTTCGGGCAATGCGTTGATTATTTTTTCTACCCAACTCATCGAGTCACTATCTTCCACTTTTTGTTGCAGGCTTGCTTCCCTATCGGTGAAATTATTGTGAACGATTTTCATGTTAGTCGCTCGTTTGGATTTCAATTGGTCAAAACAATAATTCTTGGTCATTGTCATCGCTAAGGCTTCCAAACTGTTATAATCTTCCAAACTTTCATTCTTATTCCACAATTTTACCAGCACTTCCTGAGTGGCATCTTCGGCTTCTTCGGTGCTTACGAGTAATCGTTTCGCCATTCGGAAAACCTTATCCTTAAAAGGATTTACCACATTCATGAATTCGTTTTGGTTCATTGAAAACAAGTTGGTTTTTTTACGCTACGCTCCAAACAATTCGTCTGAAGCCTCGAGTGTTGCTTATAGAGTCAAGACGATGCTTAACTTTTTTTGTTACACGGTAAAGTAAAATTAAATTTTAAAGTTAGTAAATATAAACATTCAAAAAATAATTATAATTCCAATAGTTAGCACTTGTATCTTGTTAACAAAAACAAAAAAGGCTAACCTCTCCGTTAGCCTTTTCTAATTATAAAATAATATTCAACCCAATTTTAAAATTCCTGCCTCTGGTGGAATAGCCCACATTCTCCACAAATTCCTCATTGAAAACATTGGTTACAGCACCAAAAATGGTCAAGCGCTGTTTTATCAATTCATACTTTACTGTAGTATTCAGCAAAGAATAAGAACCCAACTCCATTTTTTGTGTGCCAAAAGTATTGCCATCAAAAAAGACATCTTGTCGCTCGCCAATATATTGATAACTTACATTAAAAAACGTTCGGCTTGTAGGTTGGAAATCCAATCCTGCGTTGATTTTATGTTTTGGAATTAATCGATCCAAAGCTTCATCCACTTGCGTGAACGTGTAGTTTCCTTTTACACTCAGTTTGGAAGTAATATCTAAACGCACTTCGGTTTCCAAACCTTTGGCTTTATTCATTCCTGCTGTGTTGATGTAAGATCCCTCAAAAGTGAGGCTATCAAAGTAAAAACCAATCGAATTGTCTTGTTCCCGATAGAATCCCACTGCATTCAAAGTTAGCTTTTTGAAAAACAATTGCGTTTCAAAACCGGCTTCAACAGTGGTATTTTCTTCCGGAGTTAACGTAGTATTCCCATATTCCGAATACAATTGGTACAGACTTGGCGTAATGAAAGCTGTGCTATAGGAAGCCAAAACTTTCAATGGGAAAGAAGTCTTGAAATTGTACGACGGATTCACATTATACACCGCTTTGTTCCCATATTCACTATGAATGTTATAGCGCGCTCCCGCATTGATATTGAAACCAAAATCAGATGTGTATACAGCAGTAAAATAAGGATCCACCATATTAAACTTAGTATTTTCGCATTCAATAATACTATAAGGCGTTTGACTCGACATGTCGTGAAACTGGTAATTCACACCAGCCACTAAAAAAAATTGATTATTGAATTTGTATTTGTTAAACGCATCCCCATTCACACTTCGGGATTCATATAAAGAATGTTCCATCGTGCTCGTATAAAAGCTCAGCTCATCATACTGACGGTTGATTTTATTGAAACTGGCGTTTAGAATAAACTCGCCTTTGTTGTATTTGTATTTCGGGGAAAACCCAAAACGAAACTGCTCTAATGTGGTTTCATTTCCTTCGGTATCATTGAATCCCGTGTTATCAAAAGCATAATCGTAGTCGTTTTTCAGTTTGTCATAATTACCAAAGAAATCCAAAGTCAGTTTGCTTGTGGCTTTGAAACCCAACTTTGCCAAACCATTTTGTCTCGAAAAGCGATCGTTTTCATAACTGGAATTGGCCGGCGCTGCAATTTGTGACATCCCTCCTACTTCGGTACTGTTCAAACCGGCATAGAAATTCATTTTTTTATAATTCCCGTTTACCGAAAATCCTTGGTTGAATTCCTGTCCGTTTACTTTGGAATGGTCCGAAGTATTGTTCGAACCGATGTTCGCATACGCATTTCCTTGAATATTTTTCTTCCCTGATTTTTTCAGCGTAATGCTAATCACCGCTGTTGCGGCACCTGAACCATAAAGCGTGCTCGCCGCACCTTTCATAATCTCAATACTTTCCACTTGGTCAACAGGTAAAAGACGCAAGTCATACTCTAGACTAATCCCCGAAGCATCCGTTACTGGAATGCCGTCAATCAAAATTAAGACTTGTGGATTTTTGCCCCCACGAACGTAGTAACCCCAATTTTTACCCATAGCACTTTCACTACCGTTGATTTCTACACCAACCGCTGTGTTCAATACCTGTGCAATGTTTTGTCCGGCCTTTTGTTGGAGTTCTTTTTGTGATATAACCGTAATTACTTTCCCCGACTTTTCTTGGCGCATGGCAAATTTTGTATCGGAAATTACCACTTCTTTTAGCGAATTCACCTTGGTTGAATCCTGTTCCTGTGCCAATGCACAAGCGCTTATCAATGCTAAGAATGCACTGAATTGAATGAATTTTTTATTCATTTTTAGTTAATAATAATTTAGCAATACTGGGAGAAAAGCATAGAATTTACCCATACCCAAACCTTTTTGTCCCGAAAGTTTGTTACTCGATGAACTAGGCAGGTCTCCTGGCTTGCGTCTTGTTGCTGACCTTCCCATCCCATATTAAATTTTAAATTTTTGATATTAAATTTTTTGAATATTTAATATTTGATATTTAAAATCTAAAATTAAGAACAGTGGTTTTGTAGATAACAACAAGCTTGATAGCTTACAGTTGCGGGAACAGCTCAGGTTTTAAACCTGATTCCCTTTTAATGCGATTTTGAAAAACCAAAATCACAACCTTAATTCGGGTGCAAATGTAATTGAATTTATTAAAAACAAAACTTTACTTTTGTAAAAAATTCTTCGGATGAAATTCATTTTTAAATTGACACTTCTTCTTTTTGTTTTAATTACTTGCGTGCATTGCAAACAAAACAAAACAGCGACCGAAGAATCGTCAAGCAATAATAAACAAATCCAATACGCTACAGGATTCTCGATTGAAAATCACATAGGTTACTCGATTGTAACGGTTAAAAATCCTTGGCCGAAAGCCACCAAAACATATCGTTACATTCTTAAAGAAAAAAACGGAATTGTTCCCAATAGTTTACAACAAAACCCAATTATTGATGTGCCTATAAAAAGCATTGTAGTCACTTCCACTACACATATTCCTTCTTTGGAAATGCTTAATGAAGAAAAATCATTGATAGCTTTTCCCAATTTAAATTATATTTCTTCCGAAAAAGTACGCGCTTTAATTGATGCTGGAAAAGTAAAGGAATTAGGCAATAATAAATCGTTGAACACCGAAGTTTTAATTGATTTACAACCCGATGTCATTATTGGTTATGGTATTGACAACAACAATCCAACATTGGATAATTTACAAAAAAGCGGTTTGCAAGTTATGCTCAATGGCGATTGGAATGAGGAAACCCCTTTGGGAAAAGCCGAATGGATTAAGTTTTTTGGCGCTTTATTTGGCAAACAAAAAGAAGCCAATAAAATCTTTTCCAAGATTGCCAATGACTATTTCAAAACCATCCAAATCGCAAAAAAAACCACAACAAAACCCACTGTTTTAGCAGGAGATATGTTTGAAGACAAATGGTATTTGCCTAGAGGGAGTAGTTGGGGTTCTCAATTATTAAAAGAAGCCAATGCTGATTATTTATGGGCTGAAACCAAAGGAACAGGAAGTTTGACTTTATCTTTTGAAACCGTTTTAGAAAAAGCACAACATGCCTCCATTTGGATTACGTCGGGGCAATTTGAATCTCTAAAAGAGATGGCGGACGCCAATCCGCATTACAACCAGTTTAGTGCTTTTCAGCAAAAAAAAGTGTATTCTTTTACAAGGAAAAAAGGAGGAATCTTGTATTATGAATTAGCACCCAATCGTCCTGATATTGTCATAAAAGATATAGTGAAAATAATGCATCCTGAATTATTGCCTCACTATGAACTTTACTTTTTTAAAAAATTAAAATAGTGAATTTAAAACTATGAGTAACGTCCAAAACAAAATAATATTCATTTCCCTGATACTGCTTTTGCTGTTTACTTTGCTATTGAACGTGTCGGTTGGACAAGTAGCAATTCCGATCAAGGAAGTTTTTAGAAGTTTGTTTGGTGGTCATGCTTCAAAAGACACTTGGGAATATATCATTTTTAATTTTCGTTTACCAAAAGCGATCACCGCAATTCTTGTTGGGATTGGTTTGTCTATAAGCGGATTGCTGATGCAAACGTTATTTAGAAATCCTTTGGCAGGACCTTATGTTTTGGGATTGAGTTCGGGTTCTAGTTTGGGCGTTGCTGCCATAATATTAGGCTCCCGATTTTTACCAGTAATTTTTTCAGAATTTTTATTATCCTCTTACGGGATTATTTTAGCTTCCTGCATTGGGAGTTTGTTGGTTTTAATCTTAATCCTGATTGTTTCCCAACAATTAAAAGATACCATGTCAATTTTAATAGTGGGTTTGATGTTTAGTAGTTTTACGGGGGCTATTGTTAGTGTTTTTACTTATTTTAGTTCGGCAGAACAATTGCAAAAATACACCTTTTGGTCAATGGGAAGTATTGGGAATTTAACATGGCAAAACATTATCTTGTTAAGCATCTCTGTTATGATTGGATTGTTATTAAGTCTGCTAACTTTAAAATCCTTAGACGCTTTATTACTCGGGGAAAACTATGCCAAAAGCATGGGGTTAAACATTAAAAAGACCCGCTATGTTATTATTTTTGCCACAAGCATTTTGGCAGGAAGTATAACTGCTTTTGCCGGACCTATTGCATTTATTGGATTAGCAGTTCCTCATTTGGCAAAACTATTATTCAAAACCAGCAATCATAAAATTTTATTTTTTGGCACCTTGCTAAACGGCGCCATTATTATGCTTTTTTGCGATATGGTTTCACAAATGCCTGGCTTCGAATTTACATTACCTATTAATGCCATAACCTCTATTGTGGGTGCCCCGATTGTGGTTTGGTTGATTATTAAGAAAAAAAAATTAGTATAAATTTTGGCAGGGAAAAACAACATAATTATCACTTCAGACTTAACCATTGGATACAAATCCAAAGGACATAGAATTGTTATTGCCGAAAACCTGAATTTGAGTTTGAAAGAAGGAACTCTTATTTCACTTGTTGGCACCAACGGAATTGGAAAATCAACTTTGTTGCGCACCTTATCAGCGATACAAAAGCCCATAGAGGGAAAAATATATTTGAACACGAAAAATATTCGCACCTACGAATCATTAGAATTAGCAAAAAATCTCAGCTTAGTATTAACCGAAAAATTACCACTCAGCAACTTGACGGTTTTTGAATTGATTGCATTGGGAAGACAACCCTACACCAATTGGCTTGGCAACCTTTCGGAAGAGGATCATGAAAAAATAAACCATGCAATTGAACTTACAAATATTCAACATTTGCTCCATAAAAAGCATCACGAAATAAGTGATGGACAACTGCAAATTGTATTAATTGCCAGAGCCTTGGCGCAAGACACGCCAATAATTATTCTTGATGAGCCAACCACCCATTTGGATTTAATGCACAAAGTTGCAGTTTTTAAATTGTTAAAAAAACTAGCTCTGGAAAATAACAAATGCATCTTTTTTTCCACTCATGATGTGGATTTAGCCATTCAAATGAGTGATGAAATGATTGTCATGACAGAAGAAAATGTGATACAAGACGAGCCTTGCAACTTGATTTCAAAAGGTGTTTTTGATTCTCTTTTTAAAGATGCCTCCATAACTTTTGATGGAAAAAAAGGGAAGTTTGTAATTAATCAATAATGAACAATTGTCGCTTTGCTTCCCCAACAACAAAAGCTACAGAATTAGCAATATTATAACTGCGGATTAAATTGGACATTGGAATGGTCAAATGATTTTTAAATTGGTCCAAAACATCTTGACTTATACCCACGCTTTCTTTTCCAAAAACCAACCAATCACCATCTTGAAACTCGGCTTCATAAATGGATTTTGTAGCATGGGAACTCATGAGAAAAACTCTTGATTTATCGGGAATTTGGGCTATCCATTCGGCTACATTTTGATATTGATGCCAATCTAAATGCACCCAATAATCCAAACCAGACCTTTTTAAATTGGTATCGGTGATTTTAAATCCAAACGGATGAATTAAGTGCAAACGGCTTTGGGTTCCTACACATAAACGACCAATATTTCCCGTGTTATTGGGTATTTCCGGTTCCACTAAAACAATATTAAGCATGCTTTATTTTTTTTGTAAAAATACATATTAATCTCTTACTGATTTTCTGAAATGTTGCTTCTTTTTAGTACATTTACTTTTTTATACCTTCAAAAAATGACGACAATAATTCCTTTTTTATTAGCCTTTATCATTGCTTTAGCCATTGGTATTTTTCTTGGAAAACAACTTTTTTCTGCTCATGCAAAAACTGACAAGGCGTCCTTGGAAGAAAAAATAAACGGTTTATTACAACAAATTGAACTCTTTAAAAATCAATTGAACCAAACAGCTCAAGAAAGAGAAACTATTAGAACCGAGAAAGAAGCATTTGCTATTCAATTATCAAAAAAAGAAACTGATTTTGAAAATCTTTGGGAACGCAACAAAGAACAAAAAGAGGAAGTAGAAAAACTTCAGGAAAAATTTACCAAAGAATTTGAGAATTTGGCCAACAAAATATTGGAGGAAAAAACCAGTAAATTCACCGAGCAAAACAAAGAGAATTTAAAAAATATCTTAACCCCTTTACAAGATAAAATTCAGCTTTTTGAAAAGAAAGTCGAGGACACACATAAGGAAAGTATAGATTATCATGCGGCATTGCGGCAACAAATTCTTGGTTTGCAACAAATGAACGAGCAAATGAGCAAAGAAACTTTGAATTTAACCAAAGCTTTAAAAGGCGATAGCAAAATGCAAGGCAATTGGGGCGAATTAATTTTGGAACGTGTTTTAGAAAAATCAGGTTTAGAAAAAGGGAGAGAATATGAAGTACAGCAAAGTTTCACCACTGAAGAAGGCAATCGCGTTTTCCCCGATGTGGTTATTAATTTGCCCGATGGAAAGAAAATGATAGTTGATTCAAAGGTAACGTTAACTGCCTATGAACGATATATAAATGAAGAAGATGATACTTTAAAAGCACAACATTTGAAAGAACACGTACAGTCATTAAAACGTCATGTGGACCAATTGAGTGAGAAAAATTATCAAGATTTATATCAAATGGAAAGTCCTGATTTTGTGTTGTTGTTCATACCCATCGAATCGGCTTTTGCATTGGCCTTAAATGAAGACACTACATTGTACAACAAAGCTTTTGAGAAAAATATTGTGATTGTTACGCCTTCCACGCTTTTGGCAACTTTACGAACTATTGATAGCATGTGGACCAACCAAAAACAACAGGAAAATGCTTTGGAAATTGCACGTCAAGCAGGCGCTTTATATGATAAATTTGAAGGTTTTGTGGCTGATTTGGTAAAAGTTGGAAACAAAATAAAAGATTCTAAAACGGAATATGATAATGCTATGAACAAATTGGTAGATGGAAAAGGAAACCTCATAAACAGTGTTGAAAAATTAAAAAAGATGGGGGCTAAAGCAAAGAAAGCATTACCCGAAAATATTTTAAGCAGAGCAGAAAAGGAGGAGTAATTTCATTCTTATTTATCTATAAATAAGTCTTTTTTTTTATGTTATTAACAGCTTATTATGCTTTCCCTTAGTAAATTTAATATTATTACTAGGAATTTGTTATTAATTTGTTATTTTTGGACAGCATTTCAAAAAACATATGAAAAAACAATACTTCCTCACATTACTTTTATTATTAGTCTTTACCTTTCAATCGTGTTCTAACCAAGATGATAATTATATTCCCATATCGCCCGTAGAGGTTGATTTAACTCTTGTCCCATATCCAAAACTATCCGATTACCACTTTTTTGAAGGAGATTTGAAAGATTTAAATCCGGCCTTAAATGTACTTCCTTACGAACCCGCAAGTGCACTTTTTACTGACTATGCACATAAGAAAAGATTTCTTTGGATGCCCGTAGGAGTAAAAGCAACTTATGATACCGACAACAAGATACTTATTTTTCCTGTAGGAACTGTTTTAATAAAAAATTTCTATTATTCTACTATTCAACCAAATAATACAACTAAAATAATTGAAACTCGCATAATGATAAGAAAAGCTTCAGGATGGATATTTGTAGAATATTTATGGAATGAGGAGCAAACTGAAGCAAATTTAGTTACCGGAGTTGATTTTACAAATGGAAGTATGGTACCAATTACTTTCAAAAAAGATAACAATGAAATAATTACAACCAATTATAGAATACCTTCAGATGCTGAATGTTTAGCGTGTCATAAAATAAATGAAATAGCAACACCTCTTGCTTTAAAACCTCAAAATTTAAATTTCAATTATAATTATGGTATGTATGCTAAAAATCAGTTGAAAAAACTTAAAGAGCAAGGTTATTTAGAAAGTTATCCATCCTCTATAGTCTCTACTGTAAATTATAAAGATGCTACACAACCATTAGAATTAAGAGTTCGCTCCTATTTAGATGCGAATTGCGCACATTGCCATCGAGATCAAGGTCGCTGTGATTATCGCGCTATACGATTGGCTTTTAGCGAAACTGTAGACCCAACTAAACTCGGTATTTGTGTATTAGCTGATGAAGCAGTAAGTCCAACTTTACAAAAAATTATTTCTCCTGGCAATTTTAGCAAATCAATTATGCACTATAGAATGAATACCAATGATGAAAGTGAAAGAATGCCTTTGTTAGGTAGATCAATAGTTCATGAAGAAGGTGTGGCATTAATAGAAGAATGGATTTCTTCTTTAACTCAAACATGCAACTAAATTAAATTGCTGTAAAAACATTTAAAATACGAATTTTATTATTCCTCAAACTATCATGAAAAAAACTTTATCCCTCTTTATTTTATTTTTTAGCTATTCTATAATTGTAGCCCAAGCAGATTGTAATTCTGCCGTAACTATATTATTAGGTTCTACAACTACTGCACCTGCATTTACAAATGAAACAGGAGTTGCGCCATTACTATTTTGCGGTTTAAATAATAACAATCAAATTCCAACAAAAGGAAAATGGTATAAATTTACTGCTACACAAAATATCAATATTACGATTTCAACTATCTTACCTCAAAACAATAACACGGATACACGGGTTATTGTCTATACTGGGGATTGTAGTGCGTTGGTTTGCGTTGGTTCAAATGATGATTCTAATGGAGGTTTAACTTCTCTTTTAACTTTCGCTGCAACAACTGGAACAATTTATACAATTGCATTTGACAATAGATATAGCTCTAATGGATTTGATTTTACGGTAACAGAAGCAGCCCCTCCTGCTCCAGACAGATTATCTTTTACATCACAAGTTGTAGCGGGAATTACAGGTGGTTATAACAATTGCATAGTAGATATGAATGGCGATTATAAAGATGATATTGTTTCAGCTGTAGACGCAACTCATTTAGCAATTTCCTATCAACAAGCTGCAGGTACATTTACAACTACAACATATGTAGTTGCAAACACTACTGTTTTACCTTCATGGAGTATCGCTGCGGGAGATTATGACAATAATGGCTTTAATGACTTACTATATGGTTCTGGTAGTGGTGTAACATTTTTAAAAGCTAATACTGATGGCACAGGTTATACAACCGATAGAAAAGCGCAGTCTTATTTAGTACAACGTACTAATTTTGTTGACATTAATAATGACGGGAAGTTGGACGGCTATGCATGTGATGACAACGCTCCATGTAGATATTATATAAACGACGGAGCAAATTTGAATCACATTCAAGGAGGAATAGGTGATTTTGCAACTGGTGGAAACTATGCTTCTAATTGGATTGATTATAATAATGATGGTAAAATAGACATGCATTTATCTAAATGTGGACAAGGCGGTTCTGGTGTTGGAGGTAATATTAATCAATTGTTTCGCAATAATGGAGATGGAACCTATACGAATGTTGCCGCCGAAGCCAATATGGCAGATCCGGAACAAACCTGGTCATCTGCAGTAGGTGATTTTAATAATGATGGTTGGATGGATGTAGTTGTAGGAGTAAATGCTGGGACAAATGGTTATACTAATGTGAAAAGAAACAATGGAGATGGAACATTTACAAGTGTTTCTACAGGTTCTGGGTATGACACAGTTACAAGCACAGGAAGAGAATATATAGCTCAAGATTTTGATAATGATGGATTCCTTGATGTATTAGGTTCAGGAAATACTATTATGTTTGGCGATGGTGCATTTCATTATGTAGCAAATCCAAATATGTATCTATTATCAACTGTTGACAGACCCATAGGAGACTTAAATAATGACGGTTTTTTAGATATTCAAAACGGCACTTCTGTATTATTTAATAATGGAAACACTAATAAATGGATAAAGATAAATTTGCAAGGTGTTCAAAGCAATAGAAATGGTATTGGTGCTAGAATAGAAATCTACGGAGCATGGGGAAAACAAATTAGAGACGTACAAAGTGGAACAGGATTTCAAAACATGAATACTATAACTGCTCATTTTGGAATTGGACAAGCTACTACAATAACTCAAGTAATTATCAGATGGCCATCAGGAGCTATAGATTCCGTATTGAATCCAGTAATAAACCAATCACTACTAGTGGTTGAAGGATCTTCCCCGCTTGGAAATGCTAATTTTACAAATTCAGCATTTAGTTTATATCCAAATCCAGCGAAAAACATTTTGAATATTAATACAAATGAAAACGTCGCTATGAAATTAGCACAGATATATGATATAACGGGTAAGTTAGTTATAGATACTACAGTAACGAATCTATCTATAAATGTTGAGAAATTAAGTGCCGGAACCTATTTATTACTATTGAGAGATGAAGCTGGAAAAGATTACTCCCGAAAATTTATCAAAGAGTAATTTTTTGCTAAAAATATCATTATCAAATATTTATAAGTAAAAAATCATACGATATAAACAACTTATTTTTTTAAACTTTACATAAAAAATTATATTTTTACATTTTGTTTTTAAACTAAAAGCAGGATAATTTTATTTTTAGTTGTTCCATCTATGTTTTAAGAATGTAGTTTTATTATGAAAAAAAATAAGTTCCTTTTTACACTTGTCCTTTTTTTATTTATTGCCATTTTCCTTGCTTCTTGCTCTAATCAAGATGATGAGTATAAAGCTGCATCTCCTGTTGTTGTAGATTTAACCCAAGTTCCCTATCCAAAATTATCCGATTATAAGTTTTTTGAAGGAGATATGAAATTGCAAAATCCTTCATTAAATGTAATTCCTTTTTCACCTGCAAGTACTTTATTTACTGATTATGCTCATAAAAAAAGATTTGTTTGGATGCCCGAAGGTTCATCGGCAACCTATGATGGGGATAATAAAGTTTTAAATCTTCCTATCGGAGCAGCACTTATCAAAACTTTTTTTTATGAAAATGTGCAACCTTTAAATACAACGCGAATAATAGAAACGCGAATAATGATTCGTAAATCTACAGGTTGGATTTTTGCTGAATATGTATGGAATGAGGATCAAACAGAAGCTTTTTTAGATTTGCAAGGCAGTTATACTAACATTGCATGGAAAGACGATAATAACGTTATAAAAAGCACTAATTACAGAATCCCAAATGAAGTTCAATGCATAACTTGTCATAAAGCTAAAGAAGTAATTAACGGAGTAGACCAAACCGTTTTTATTCCTATTGGAATTAAGCCTCAAAACTTAAATTTTAATTACAATTATGGCATGTACACTAAAAACCAACTAACCAAATGGATGCAACTTGGCTATTTAGAGAATAATTTTAGTCTGCCTAGTCCTGAAAATACTGTAGTGAATTACAATGACTCTTCAAAATCAATTTCATTAAGAGCTCGTTCTTATGTTGATATTAATTGCTCTCATTGCCATCAAACAGATAGACATTGTGATTACAGACCCATGCGTTTTGCCTTTAGTGAAACTGGCAACTCAAATGGGTTAACCAATATGGGCGTATGTGTTGCCACCTCGGATATGCAGGATTTTCCTCAATCGTTGGGAAAAGTGGTTGCTCCAGGAAATATAAATAAATCAATGATGTATTATAGATTAAATACAACCAATGAAAGTTATCGAATGCCTCTTCATGGTAGAACATTAATTCATGAAGAAGGTATAGCATTAATAAGAGATTGGATCAATTCTTTATCCCCTTGTAATTAAAAATAAATAAAAACAACCAATTAAATAAAACCAAAAAATGAAAAAAATTACTCTATTATTAATGTTCTGTTTTGTAATTCAATTTACAAATGCTCAGAACACTTGCGCAACAGCTTCGCCGCTAACTACAGCAGGATTGTATGTTGTAACGGCAATAGATGGTTCCCAAGTTCCTTCTCCGTCTTGTATTGATGATCCAAATGCAAATCCAACAAACGGAAAATGGTATGCTTATACACCAACACAAGATTATACAGTAACCGTAACTTCTGATATCGCACAAAACAATCCAAGAGTTGATACGCGTGTCCACATTTATTCTGGTAGTTGTGCAAGTTTAGCTTGTTTGGGCGGAGATGATGACGGCGGATCTAATTATTCATCGGTTATAACCTTTAATGTAACCGCTGGAACAACTTATTATATAGCTTGGGATAATAGATGGAGTGCAAGTGGATTTACTTTTCAATTAATTCAATCCGCAGTTGTTACACCTCCTGCAATAAATTATACAACACAAACTATAGCAACTGTAAACAGCACCTACAATCTTTGTGTAGTAGATATGAATGGCGACCACAAAGACGACATTGTTGGAGTTAGCGCTAATAATTTAAGAGTACATTATCAAGGAACTGGAGGGGCTTTCACCTTTACGGATATGCCAATTATTGGCACAAGCATGATGCCCGGATGGAGTATGGCAGCTGGCGATTATAATAAAGATGGTTTTAACGATTTAATTTTAGGAAGCGGAAACGGACTATCCGTTTGGAAATCAAACAATACAGGAACTGCCTACACAAGTATTACACCTGGTGAATATATTTTCTGTCAAAGAACCAATTTTGCTGATCTTAATAATGATGGGAATTTGGATGTGTTTTCTTGTCATGATGTAGCACCAAACGTATACTATTTAAATGACGCAGCTGGTAATTTAACCTATTATCAATCTACCGTTACACCAGGCTCAATGAGTTTAGGTGCTGTGGGAGGAAATTATTCTACTCTATTTACAGATTTTGACAATGATGGCGATACCGATGTATTCATCTCTAAATGTTCAGGACCGCCATGTGAATTACACAGAAACGATGGTAATGGTGTTTACACTGATATATCTGCGATAGCACAAATAAATGTTACACCAATTCAAACATGGTCATCTGCAGTTGCAGATTATGATAATGATGGCGATATGGATGTTATCATTACCGCAAGCGCTGGAACACATAAATATTTTAGAAATAATTTAGATACTACCAATAGTGTAGAAGAAGCTTTTTCAAATATCACTATTGGATCAGGTTGGGATACCAATACATCCACAAACATTGATAATGTAGCGTATGATTTTGACAATAATGGATATGTTGATGTTTTAGGTGGTGGAAATAAAATCATGTTTAATAATGGAAATAGCACATTTACACCTGTTACCTATACCGGTATTAGTGTAGGTGCCATAGGCGATTTAAATGAAGATGGTTTTCTTGATATTATGAATGGCTCTACAGTTCGTTATGCGGTTCCAAACACCAACAAATGGATAAAAGTAGCATTGCAAGGAATTCAAAGTAACAGTAATGGAATTGGTGCAAGAATAGAAATTTATGGTGCTTTTGGAAAACAAATTAGGGATATTAGAAGTGGCGAAGGGTTTAAATATATGAGTTCGTTAAACGCACATTTTGGAATAGGTCAAGCTACTGCAATTACTCAATTAATTATTAGATGGCCATCAGGTATTGTGGATACCTATAACAATCCTCCTATAAATCAACGAATAGTAGTTGTTGAAGGTGCTACATTAGCCGTTGGGAACTTCATAAATAGTGCATTTAGTTTGTATCCAAATCCTACAAAAAACATTTTAAATATTAAAACTAACGACAACCTTACCATGAAATCGGCGCAAGTATTCGATTTAAATGGAAGATTAATTTTGAATAAGGAACTTACCAATCCATCTTTAAATGTTGAATCGCTTAGCACTGGAACATACATATTATTGCTGAAAGATGATGCCGGAAAAGATTACTCTCAAAAATTTATTAAAGAATAAAACAAATAGATTACAAACAAAAAAGTCTCTACAATGTAGAGACTTTTTTGTTTGTGGTGATAAGCAATTAAAATACTCACAAAAAATTTATCCTTTCCCTAATATCAGATTGTATTTCTAAAAAAGACTGTATACCTAATTAATGAAATGTATTAAAAATTAAAATTTATTTACTCAAATACATTTTTCGTCTGCTGTACAACTCATAAAACTGATCATCCTTCAAATCGTCAATAAACAAAATACTTTCGCCAGTTGATTTCATTTCGGGACCCAATGCTTTATTCACATTGTGAAACTTACTAAAAGAGAAAACGGGTTGTTTGATAGCGTACCCTTTCAATTGCGGATTGAAATTAAAATCGGTTACTTTATTGACGCCAAGCATTACTTTGGTGGCATAGTTCACATAAGGCTCTCCATAAGCTTTTGAAATAAAAGGCACCGTTCGAGAAGCTCTTGGGTTCGCTTCAATGATGTAAACGATATCGTCTTTTATGGCAAATTGCACATTTATTAAACCAACTGTTCTTAATGCAATGGCAATTTTCTTCGTGTGATCTTTGATTTGCTGCATGACAAATTCACCTAAATTAAAAGGTGGCAATGTAGCATTACTATCTCCCGAATGGATTCCGCAAGGCTCGATGTGCTCCATAATTCCAATGATGTACACGTTTTCACCATCGCAAATAGCATCCGCTTCGGCTTCAATGGCGCCATCTAAATAATGATCCAAAAGCAATTTATTTCCAGGTATCGATTTCAATAAGTCAATAACATGTTCTTCCAATTCTTGTTTGTTGATGACAATTTTCATTCCTTGTCCACCCAAAACATAGGAAGGACGCACTAACAATGGAAAATCCAACACGTCGGCTAAAGCAGAAGCTTGATCGGCATTTTCGGCGATTCCAAATTGTGGAAAAGGTATTTTTAGTTCGGATAACAATTCGGAAAAACGGCCTCTATCTTCGGCTAAATCCAAAGCGTCATAGGAAGTTCCTAATATTTTTATACCGTAACGTTCTAATTTTTCCGCCAATTTCAAAGCGGTTTGTCCTCCCAATTGCACAATCACACCTTCCGGTTTTTCATGACGAATGATATCGTAAATATGTTCCCAAAAAACAGGTTCAAAATACAATTTATCAGCCGTATCAAAATCGGTGGAAACCGTTTCCGGATTACAATTAATCATGATGGTTTCATAGCCACATTCTTTGGCGGCTAAAACGCCATGAACACAAGAGTAGTCAAATTCAATGCCCTGCCCTATTCTATTGGGTCCCGAACCAAGCACTACGACTTTCTTTTTTGGCGTTACGATGCTTTCATTATGCACGTATCTTTCCCCCGTTGGCGTTTCAATTTCGGCTTCAAAAGTGGAATAGTAGTAAGGCGTTAAGGCTTTAAATTCGGCGGCACAAGTATCCACCAATTTATACACCCGCTTAATGTTCATTTCATCTCTCAGTTTGTACACTTGACTTTCCAAACAGCCTAACATGTGTGCTATTTGCCGGTCGCCATAGCCTTTTTGTTTGGCTTCCAGCACTAATTCTTTCGGTAACGTATCTATTTTATATTGGGATATTTCTCTTTCTAAAGCGTATAATTCCTCATACTGCTTGAGGAACCACATATCAATTTTGGTGATTTCATGAATTCGAGAAAGCGGAATTCCCATAACAATGGCATCATAAATCACAAAAACACGATCCCAACTGGCATTGGTCAGTTTTTCTATTATTTGGTCGTAGTTTTTGTATCCTTTCCCGTCAGCTCCTAGGCCATTTCTCTTTATTTCTAGGGATTGCGTGGCTTTGTGAAGCGCTTCTTGAAACGAACGTCCAATTCCCATAACTTCTCCAACCGATTTCATTTGAAGTCCTAAAGTTCTGTCGGCTCCTTCAAATTTATCAAAGTTCCAACGTGGGATTTTTACAATAACATAATCCAAGGTTGGCTCGAAAAGCGCTGAAGTTAACTTGGTGATTTGGTTGGGCAATTCATCTAAATTGTATCCCAACGCAAGTTTTGAAGCTACTTTTGCAATGGGGTAACCTGTAGCTTTTGATGCTAAAGCCGAAGAGCGAGAAACTCTTGGGTTGATTTCGATAGCAACAATATCTTCTTTTTCATCGGGGGAAACGGCGAATTGCACATTGCAACCTCCGGCAAAATTCCCAATGGAGCGCATCATTAAAATGGCATAATCACGCATTCTTTGAAATGTAGCATCCGATAAGGTCATGGCTGGTGCTACTGTAATGGAATCTCCGGTATGAATTCCCATTGGGTCCATATTTTCGATAGAACAAATAATGACCACATTGTCATTTTTGTCGCGGAGCAACTCCAATTCATATTCTTTCCAACCCATCAATGCTTTGTCAATTAAAACTTCGTGAATCGGAGAGGCTTCTAATCCGCGAGTTAAAAGTTCATTGAAATCTTCTTTTTTATATACAATGGCTGCTCCGGTTCCTCCTAAAGTGAAGGAGGGACGAATTACCAGTGGAAAACCAAATTCTTGTGCTATTTCTTTTCCACGAAGAAAAGAAGTACAGATTTCGGCCGGTGCCGATGGCACTCCTATTTTTTTAAGCAATTGCTTGAATTGCTCTCTGTCTTCGGTAATGTTTATGGCATTGACATCGACACCAATTAATTTTACGCCAAAGTCTTTCCAAATGCCTTTTTCATCGGCTTCCAAACAAAGATTTAGTGCTGTTTGTCCACCCATTGTTGGCAAAACTGCATCAATTTGAGGATGCGCTTTTAGAATTTGAATAATGGATTTGGTAGTAAGTGGTAATAAATAAACATGATCTGCCATGGAGGGATCGGTCATAATGGTAGCAGGATTGGAATTGATTAAAATCACTTCAATTCCTTCTTCGCGAATGGAGCGTGCTGATTGGGAACCTGCATAATCAAATTCGCAAGCTTGCCCGATTACAATAGGACCTGAACCTATTATTAAAACCGATTTTATGGAGCTGTCTTTTGGCATTATAGTTAGTTGTTGTTTGTAGTTAGTTGCATTTTATAGTTAACCCTAGCCCTGATGGCAGTGAAAATCCTTTTTATTTGCGATACTGAGCTTGTCGAAGTATAAAAATAAAAAGATTGTAACGAACAGCAGGAAATAGCTTCTAAAACTTATTATTATTTATAAACAGGTTCAAAAAAAAGCCGCTACTAAAAAAGTAACGGCTCTATATTGATTAATGCTAATCATTATTTTTTGTGTCTTGGTTCGCAAGAAACAGTCAACTTATGTCTTCCTTTTGCTCTACGACGAGCAAGTACTTTTCTTCCATTTGCAGAAGCCATTCTGTCCATGAATCCGTGTTTATTTCTTCTTTTTCTTTTCGATGGTTGAAACGTTCTTTTGCTCATTGCTTTGTATCTTTAAAATCTTGTATTAAAATCGTTGTTGATTGGTTGTGTAAAACCGAGTGCAAATATACAAACCTTTTTTTTTCTGACAAGTAGTTTTATAAAAATATTTTCAATTCCTTTTATTACCTTTGCAATCATAAAAAAAATATTATTATGTTTCACAAAAATATCAAACTAATCCTAGCAGTTTTAATCCTTTCGACTGGTATATGGCAATTTACAGAAGGGTATATTGGTAACGGAATTTTTTTAATTTTATTAACTGCAATCCCTATTTTCCTTTATTATAAAAATGAATTCATTCTTTTGGCGTTTTTAAAGCTACGCAAACAAGATTTTGTGGGCGCAAAAGTGTGGTTGGATAAAATTAAAAACCCTGATGGAGCTCTGGTTAGAAAACAACAAGGCTACTTTAATTACCTTCATGGCTTAATGCTTTCACAAACCAATTTAATTCAAGCAGAGAAATATTTCAAGAAAGCGATTGAATTGGGATTGAATATGGATATGGATTTGGCCGTTGCTAAATTAAATTTGGCTGGCGTTGCTATGTCAAGAAGAAGAAAGTTGGAAGCTACCAACTTGATGAATGAAGCTAAAAAACTTGACAAGCAAGGTATGTTGAAAGATCAAATCAAGATGATGAAAGAACAAATGAAGAAGATATAAAAGACTGCTGTTTTAGAAGGCAGAAATCAAAAAGCTATAAATAAAAAAACATCTTAAAATTTTGAGATGTTTTTTATATCTGAAATCTGCGGTCTTAAATTAATATCCTTCCAAAGGAATTTCAATTTCGTATTTTTTCTTTGAAGAGTTCGTCAATTTTTTATCACGCAACCAAGGATTGTGAATTTTTAGGATTTTATAATTGATGCCTTGTGCTTTTGCAAAATCGGTTAGGTCATTGATTGCAGTATCTACTTCAATTTTTTTAGATGGAATTTGAGAATATAAATCGCTTTTAAATATTGTAAATCCATATTTTTCAGGGCTTTTCATGATTTCTTTTAGCGCCAAAATTCTAAAAACATAACGCGAAGTTTCTTCCGTTAATGCTAAATCATAATAATCAGTCACTTTTTGTTCCTCTATTTTTTTACTAATCCCTGTCAATCCTCCATTGTAGGACGCTGCTGCCATTGTCCATGAACCAAACTTATCTTTGGCAGCTTGTAGGTATTTGCATGCCGCTTCGGTAGCTTTTTCTAAGTGGTAACGCTCGTCCACAATATCGTTCACTTCCATTCCGTTTTCTTTAGCCGTATCGGGCATGAACTGCCAAATTCCTTTTGCTCCTGAACCTGAAGTTGCATTCATTAATCCACTTTCGATAACGGCTAAATATTTAAAATCATCAGGGATATTATTTCTTTGGAGTATTGGTTCTATGATTGGAAAAAAACGATTGGCGCGTTTGATTATCAAAGATGTAGTTGCATCTAAATTAGCGTTAATAAGTAATTCTCTATCTAATCTTTCTCTAACATCTGTAATTTGCAAAGGTGTTTTCTCGCCAGCAAAATCAGTTGCTATAGGGAAATACATTGGTGTACCAATGTGCATACTTCTGTCTTTTTCTTCTCCAGAAATTCCAAAAATTAAAAATCCGGAAACCATTACTATTATTAAAATAGTCAATAGCGCATTTGTCTTTTTCATAGTTTTCAATTTTTTTATTAACGTTGTAAAGCTACAAAAATCAGTCCGAAAAGCGGTTTATTCTGAGATGATTTTGGGCAAATTTAAATTGAGCCATTGGTATTTAGTGATAATCATAATGTGTGTTCCGCCTGCAACTGGGATACAATTTTTAATATATTTAATTGGAAAAACCTCATCGGCATCTCCATGAATGTGAATAATAGACGGATCTATTTCTACACGTTCCCAATTTATAATTTGCTCTATAGACCAATCTAAATATACCTTATCACGTATGGAAAGAAATTTTTCATACAACTTTAAACGCTTTTTTATAATAGAGGAACCAAAGGTGTATTTCACTAATGATTCCATATTTTCAAATAATTTAGTTGGTATGAGTTTATATGCTTTGGTGGTTTTGGCAATTTTCATTCTCTTGGGTAATTCCGTGTTTGATTTTATACTGGAAATGACGATTACCTTTCTAACATTCAAAAATTGTTTCATTTCCTGAACTAAAATTCCACCGAAGGAAACACCTATTAAAACCGCATTTTCTTCAGTTATATTGACCGCCATTCGTTGCGCATAATGCTTCAAAGTTTCATTTATATTGGGTAAAAACCATTCTAATAGATGTGTTTCAAAAATTTCATTCGGCAAATTTATTCTTTCAAAGATGGCAGAACTTGCTGCCATTCCAGGCATGAAGTAAACATGAATTTTTGTCATCTTTTTTGGTTCTGTGTTGTAACTAAAAATAATACCCTTTCACAATCGGCATTTATAAAAGTAAGTAAATTTAGGCGAAAACCAAATGGATTTTTTTAATTTAATTTTTTAATAGTATTACCTTTATAATAGTAATAGAATTCTATTGTAATTGAAACATTTAAGATAAAAAACCTTTGACAAACAACAAAATAGCGGTACATTTGCTGCTAGGTTTATAAAGATTCCCACTCTTAAAAAAACTACAAATCAAATTATTAATCCAGACTACTTCAAAAAGTATTACACAAATTAGATATTATGGAAGTGCACGAAATCATTGCGATTAAGGACAATACCTTTGCTAGACAATTTGAAACAACGGTAAATGAAGGGCTAATTTCTGTAGAATATTCTTTTCAAGAGAAGAAAATTTTTTTAACAAAAATAAATACTCCTGATACATTTTGTGATGAGGAATTCATAAGTGATTTATTGAAATCGATAATGAATATAGCTTATGAACGCAAATTAAAAGTGGTTCCGATTCTTCCAAAAATTGCACTTTTCTTTAGAAAAAATACTATTTATAGAGATTTATTGCCTCCAGGTATTAAAATATAATTACACAAAACGTCCCAATATTCCGGGACGTTTTTTTATACTTCAACATTTAAAAATTCCATTCGGACGCTTCCATCCTCATCAATTTTGGTTAGATTAATTTTATGCAAGGTATTTACCAATTCCGGGTTCCAAGGTGTTTTTACTTTGACATAATTTTCGGTAAATCCATGAATATAACCTTCTTTGTTTTCGCTTTCAAACAATACAGTTCTATTGGCACCTATTTGGCTTTCATAAAAAGCCCTCCTTTTTTTTACGGACAACCCTCTAAGCATTTTACTTCTTTTGGAACGCACATTTGAAGGAACTATTCCATCCATTTCGGCAGCTTCGGTATTATCTCTTTCGGAATAGGTAAAAACGTGTAGGTAGGAGATATCCATCTCATTTAAAAAATGATAGGTTTCCAAGAAATGCGCATCAGTTTCTCCAGGAAAACCAACAATTACATCAACACCAATGCAAGCATGTGGCATCACTTCGCGTATTTTATTTACTCTTTCCGTATATACTTCTCTTTGATAACGACGCTTCATTAACTTTAAGATTTCATTACTTCCAGATTGCAAAGGGATATGAAAATGAGGTACAAAAGTGTTGCTTTTAGATACAAATTCTATGGTTTCATTTTTTAATAAATTGGGTTCAATAGATGATATTCTCAATCTTTCAATTCCTTCCACTTCGTCTAACGCTCTGACTAAATCCAGGAATGTGTGTTCGTGTTTTTTGTTTCCAAATTCGCCTTTTCCATAATCACCAATGTTAACACCGGTTAGCACAATTTCCTTAATTCCTTGTTGGGAGATTTCTATGGCATTTTGTAACACATTTCCCAAAGCATCACTTCTAGAAACACCTCTAGCTAATGGAATTGTACAATACGTACATTTATAATCGCAACCGTCTTGCACTTTTAAAAAAGCCCTTGTTCTGTCTCCAATGGAATAACTTCCTACATAGAAATCGGCTTCCGAAATTTCGCAGGAATGCACTTCCCCAAAATCATTTTTGGACAAATCATTAATATAATCGGTGATTTTGAATTTTTCGGTAGCACCTAGAACTAAGTCTACGCCATCAACAGCGGCAAGTTCTTCGGGTTTTAATTGCGCATAACAACCCACGGCAGCTACAAAAGCTTTGTCGTTGCGTTTCATGGCTCTTTTTACAATGTGTCTGAATTGTTTATCGGCATTATCGGTAACCGAACAGGTGTTGATGACATAAATATCGGCGACATCTTCAAAATCGACTCTGTCAAAACCTTCGTCGGTAAAATTTCTTGCTATGGTGGATGTTTCTGAAAAATTCAGTTTGCAACCCAGCGTGTAGAACGCTACTTTTTTTTTATTTTGCATAAATAAGCTCAATTAATGAAATCGTTGTCAAAAAATTGAGTGCGCAAATTTACAAACTAAATTTCTATTAATAAAACTGTTAAAAATAAAAGACCGCAAATTCCCAAATTGATTCCTTAATTTGAGAAATTGTGGTAGCATAAAATTGAAGTAACCTACTCTTTTCTATATTTTTTAGTAATTTCAAAAACGTGTTCTAAGATTTTCGCGTCTTCTTCCATAAAATCAATATGCCTTCTACTCATCACCACTTTGGCAACTTCAAATGCTTTTTTAGTGATGTATGTTGTAAATCCTGAAGCACCACCCCAAGAAAAACTTGGCACAAAATTTCTAGGAAAACCAGAACCAAAAATATTGGCGCTCACGCCAACAACAGTACCCGTATTGAACATGGTATTGATGCCACATTTACTATGATCACCCATCATTAATCCGCAAAATTGCAAACCGGTCTTGGCAAAACCTTCGGTTTCGTAGCTCCACAAACGTACTTCCTCGTAGTTATTTTTTAGATTCGAATTATTACTATCGGCACCAATATTACACCATTCACCCAAAACGGAATTGCCTAAAAAACCATCATGTCCTTTGTTGGAAAAACCAAAAAGAACCGAATTATTTACTTCTCCTCCTATTCTACAATGAGGGCCAACAGTTGTTGCTCCATATACTTTTGTGGCTAGTTTCACAACGGCATCTTCACACAAAGCAAAAGGCCCTCGAATAACCGAGCCTTCCATGATTTCGGCATTTTTACCAATATAAATTGGTCCGGTAGAAGCATTTAAAGTTACAAACTCCAGCGTTGCCCCTTCTTCAATAAATATATTTTCCGGCGAAATTACGTTTACGCTTTTTGGAATAGATTGTGATGTTCTTCCTTCGGTTATTAATTCAAAATCTTCTCGTAGAGCAGCGTCATTTTTCTGAAAAATATCCCAAGTATATTCAATTTTTATACACTCTTCATTAAATTCAAGGATTTCATAGGTGTCAAAATTGACTTCCTCTTGTGTATCATTAGTATAAAAAGCAATCACTTCATCACCCTGGAAAACCGCTTGATTTTTTTCTAAACTATTCACCATTTCAACTAAAACATCATTGGGTAAAAAAGAAGCATTGATCATCACGTTTTCTTCCATTTCTACCATGGGAAACTTAGCCGACAAATATTCTTCGGTTAAAGTTGTAGTCGTAGAACCTAAATATTTTTCCCATTTCTCACGAATGGTTAAAATCCCAACACGAATATCGGCAACTGGTCGTGTAAATGTAAAAGGAAGTAAAGCATTGCGAACGGTACCGTCAAAAAGTATATAGTTCATTTTGGTTGAGCGTTTTGTATTGTGAGTTCAAAGTTACAAAGTTTATTTAATATTAAATCAATAAAAAAAACCACCTCGCCTTGACGAGATGGTTTACTATAAATTGAAACACTTAAAATATTATTTTGCGTGTTTTGCGTATTTTGTTTTAAATTTATCAATACGTCCTGCTGTATCAATAAGTTTAGATTTACCTGTGTAAAAAGGGTGAGACGTTCTAGAAATCTCCATTTTGAAAACTGGATATTCAACACCTTCGTGTGTGATGGTTTCTTTTGTTTCTACTGTAGATTTAGAGATAAAAACATCTTCATTGGACATGTCTTTAAAAGCAACTAATCTGTAATTTTCTGGGTGAATTCCTTTTTTCATTTTTGTAAATCTTTATTTGTTATGAGGTAGTTTGTTTTGATGCTTTAGTTCTAAAGGTATCGACACGCTACAACTTTTAATTCTTATTATTTTTATTAAGAGTGCAAATTTACATCTTTTTTTTTGAAATCAAATCAATATGTAACTTTTTTTAAATGTTTCGCACTTATTACATAGTAATAACAGATTTACTATATTTGTTAATTAATTAAAACAAAAAAATCATGAATGAAATTATTAAGAAAAACGGAATTATGTTTGGAGTTGTTATTGGATTATTTTCAGTACTCGTTACAACTTTAATTTACACAATTGATTTAAATCTATTCACATCCTGGTGGATTGGTATTTTAAACATCTTAATTTATATTTCAATAAGTATTTATCTTTTGGTTAAAACAAAAAAAGAACTAAAAGGCATATTCTCTTTTAAAGAAGTATTCACTACTTATTTTATCTCAGTCGTAATTGGCATATTGATATCAACTGTTTTCAACATCATCTTATTTAATTTTATTGATCCTGCTGCAAAAGATACTATTAAAGAGTTATCCATTAAATTTGCAGTTGAAATGATGCAAAAATTTAACGCTCCATCCGATTCAATTAATCAAGCTATTAAAGACATGCAAGCCAATGATCAATTTTCTATTGGTCAACTATTAAAAGGAGCCGTTTTCAGTATATTATTCAGTTCTGTTTTAGGATTAATATTAGGGGCAATCTTTAAATCAAAACCATCTGAAAGAGTATAGATGAATCTAACCATTTTAATTCCACTTCTCAACGAAAAGGAATCCTTACCCGAATTACACCAATGGATTGTCAAGGTAATGACAACTCACAATTATTCGTATGAAATCCTCTTTGTTGATGATGGCAGTACGGATGAATCGTGGCAAATTATTGAGCAACTTTCCAAAGAAAATCTAGCAGTTAAAGGGATTCGTTTCCAAAGAAATTTTGGGAAATCACAAGCGCTTCATGCGGGTTTTGCAAAAGCACAAGGTGACGTTATTATTACCATGGATGCCGATTTACAAGACAGCCCCGATGAAATTCCGGAATTATATAACATGGTAATGGATGGCGATTTCGATTTGGTATCGGGCTGGAAAAAGAAAAGGTACGATTCGGTCATGTTTAAAAATTTACCTTCCAAATTATTCAATTGGGCTGCCCGAAGAACTTCAGGAGTTTATTTGAATGATTTTAATTGTGGCTTGAAAGCCTACAAAAATGATGTTATTAAAAACATTGAGGTTTCGGGAGAAATGCACCGCTATATTCCTGTCTTGGCAAAGAATGCTGGTTTCTCAAAAATTGGAGAAAAAGTGGTTAAGCATCAAGCCCGAAAATATGGCGAATCAAAATTTGGCGTGAGCCGATTTATTAATGGCTTTTTAGATTTAATTACCATTTGGTTTTTGTCTCGATATGGCAAAAGACCGATGCATCTTTTTGGCGCTTTTGGTGTTTTAATGTTCATCATTGGATTTTTAGCTACCGGATTTATCATCACATTGAAATTGATAAAATTATATTCGGGCTTACCCACTATTTTAGTTACTGAAAATCCTTTATTTTATATTGCTTTAACCACTATGATTATAGGAACGCAATTGTTCTTAGCTGGCTTTTTAGGCGAAATCATTCTTCGAACCAAGAACAATGAAGAACGGTATAAAATTGCTAAAGAAGTGAATTTATAAACCAGAATTAACAACTTTGGTCAATCAAAAATAATAACATGCATATCGAACAAAATATTTTAGACAAAGTAAACGAGTGGTTAACACCAACATTTGATAAAAAAACACAAGACCAAATTATAGAAATGATGACTTCTTCTCCAAAAAATCTGGAAGAGAGTTTTTATAAAAATTTGGAATTTGGAACAGGTGGAATGCGAGGAATTATGGGTGTTGGAACCAACCGTATCAATAAGTATACTTTGGGAAAAAACACACAAGGCTTGTCCAATTATTTAAAGAAATCGTTTTCAAACGAGCAAATAAAAGTTGCCATTGCCTACGATTGCCGTCACAATAGCGATACATTAGCCAAAGTGGTTGCTGATGTTTTTTCAGCCAACGGAATAAAAGTCTATTTGTTTTCGGATATGCGTCCAACACCCGAATTATCATTTGCCGTTAGATACTTGAATTGTCATGCCGGAATTGTATTGACGGCTTCCCACAATCCCCCGGAATACAATGGCTACAAAGTGTATTGGCAAGATGGCGGACAATTAGTTCCACCAGATGATAAAAATATCGTTACGGGAATTGATCATTTAAAATACGACGAAATTAAATTCAATGCCAACGAAAATTTAATCGAATACATTGACGTCACTATTGATAACGCATTCATTACTTCTACTATAGAAAATGCAAGTTTTGCTACTTCGGCGAAAGCCAAAGAGAATCTAAAAATTGTCTATACATCCTTACATGGAACTTCCATAAAAATAGTTCCTGCGGTTTTAGCAAAAGCAGGTTATACGGATATAAATATTGTTCCCGAACAAGCAGAACCCAATGGGGATTTCCCAACTGTTATTTCTCCAAATCCTGAAGAGCCGGAAGCATTAACTTTGGCTTTGGCTTTGGCGGATAAACTAAATGCAGATATCGTTTTTGGAACCGACCCGGATAGCGACAGATTAGGCGTTGCTGTTAGAAACAATCAAGGAAAAATGCAGTTATTGAATGGGAATCAAACTATGGTTGTCATGACACATTATCTTTTGGAACAGTGGAAAAAAGCAGGAAAAATTGATGGCAAACAGTTCATTGGTTCGACTATAGTTTCTACACCGATGATGTTGGAATTAGCATCTGCCTATAATGTAGAATGCAAAGTGGGTTTAACCGGTTTTAAATGGATTGCCAAGTTTATACGAGATTTTCCACAACAAAAATTTATTGGTGGCGGAGAAGAAAGTTTTGGTTTCATGGTTGGTGATGCAGTTCGCGATAAAGATGCAGTTGGTGCCATTTTATTAATGTGTGAAATTGCAGCACAAGCTAAGGAAAAAGGGAGTTCGGTATACAAAGAATTGGAACAAATGTATGTGGATTTTGGTTTCTACAAAGAGCATTTGATTTCTATTACCAAGAAAGGAATTGAAGGCGCGAATGAAATTAAACAAATGATGGTGGGCATGCGTGAAAAACCCGTTGCCGAAATCAATGGACAACGCGTTATTATGTTGGAAGATTATCAAAATTCAACCGCTAAAAATTTATTGACTAACAAAATAGAACCGTTAACTGTACCCAAATCGGATGTGCTGATTTATTATTTGGAAGATGGCTCCAAAATTTGTGCGCGCCCAAGTGGCACAGAACCTAAAATAAAATTCTACTTTAGTGTGAATGTGGCAATCGAAAGTTTGAAAGATATTCCCCAAGCAGAAGGAATATTGGACGCAAAAATTGCGACAATAATTAAAGAAATGCAATTAAACTAATGGATAATAATCTCAAAAAATTAATTCCTTTTGCCTTAAAGTATAAGAAGAATGTAATTCTTAACATCGTCTTCAACATCTTTTATGCCTTATTTTCAACACTGGGAATGGTTTCTATAATTCCAACTTTAAAGGTTCTTTTCAAAGAAACCGAGGAAGTAACAGTTATGCCAGTGTATAAAGGCATTGGCTTTTTGGGCAAATATGGAGAAGATTTATTGAATTATTATATTACCAAATTATCTGCCGAAAACGGCCCTGAATACGCTTTACTTCTTGTAGTATCCATAGTAATTGTGATTTTTTTACTAAAAAACATTTTCAATTATTTAGCTTCTTTTCATGTAACCCGATTAAGAACTGGTGTTTTGAAAGATTTACGAGAAAAATTATATCGGAAAATCATTCATCTTCCCGTTTCTTATTATTCCGATGCCAGAAAAGGCGATGTCATGTCGAGAATGCTTGGTGATATCAACGAAGTTCAAAACTCCTTTTTTCAAGTATTAGAATTAGTAGTTCGTGAACCGTTGACCATAATTTTTTCGATTGCTGCCATGTTGGCCATCAGTTCAAAACTAACACTTTTTGTATTTATTTTCATTCCTGTTTCGGGATTAATTATTTCCAGAATTGGTAAAAATTTAAAAGCTAAATCCAAAAAAGCACAACAGGAAACGGGCTATTTCATTTCGATTTTAGACGAAACTTTAGGCGGAATGAAAGTAGTAAAAAGTTATAATGCCGAAAATCTTTTTATTTCAAAATTCAACACTTCGGTTAAAAAATTACAGCAGTTATCCAATAGCATCGGAAACAAAAGTAATCTAGCTTCGCCTATGAGTGAATTCCTTGGGATACTAACCATTGCAGTACTTTTATATTATGGAGGATATATGGTTTTAGTCGATAAATCCTTGGCAAGCACTGCTTTTATTGGCTATATCGCCTTGGCTTATACTATTTTGACTCCAGCCAAAAACATTTCAAAAGCATCCTATCAGGTGAAAACTGGTTTGGCTGCTGCGGAACGTGTTTTCACTCTGATGGAAGAAGAAAACAACATTACTTCTAAACCAAATGCCATTCATAAAGATACTTTTGAAACCGGTATTTCATTAGAAAACATCAACTTTAGATATCACAAAGAAAATGTGTTAAAGGACTTTTCGCTAAATGTTCCAAAAGGAAAAACGGTGGCGTTAGTTGGACAATCTGGAAGTGGAAAAAGTACGATTGCCAATTTATTGACGCGGTTTTATGATGTTAATGAAGGCAAAATCACCATTGACAACGTCGACATCAAAGACATGGATTTGCAATCGCTGCGTGGGTTAATGGGATTAGTAACCCAAGATTCCATTTTGTTCAACGATACTATTAAAGCTAATATTTCATTAGGTAAATTGGATGCAACTGATGATGAAATCATCGACGCTTTGAAAATTGCTAATGCTTATGAGTTTGTAAAAGAGTTGCCAGAAGGGATTTATACCAACATTGGCGATAGTGGAAACAAACTTTCTGGCGGACAAAAGCAACGCTTGTCTATTGCTCGTGCGGTATTGAAAAATCCACCTATAATGATTTTGGACGAAGCCACTTCTGCGTTAGATACCGAAAGTGAAAGATTGGTTCAAATTGCTTTAGAAAACATGATGCAAAACAGAACCTCTATCGTGATTGCTCATCGCCTTTCTACTATTCAAAAAGCCGATTTAATTGTGGTGATGCAAAAGGGAAAAATTGTAGAGCAAGGAAATCACGAAGAACTTTTAGCCAAAGATGGAACCTATTCCAAGTTGGTTTCTATGCAATCTTTTGAATAAATTAAATTGAAACTATGAAAAGAGAATATTTTGGAATGTTATTTATTATTGGATTTGTTGCATTAATTTTCTTGGCAGAATATATTTTTGGCGAAGAAAAAACAGAACATTACTTAAATACATTTATTGTAATCTGGGTTTTATTGGGGTTTCATGTCGGACAATATTCCATGCGTTTCCCAAAAGCTTTCTAGAAACCTAAATGGGTTTGTATTCTTGCACCTTTAATTCTTTACTAGAAAGATTTACAAAGTAATAATGCAGCACATCCTTTTTGTCAAATTCGCCATTTTTGTTGGCATCCTCAATGGTTCTGAAATATAATTTATTAGAAACTACTATCAAATTCCAATCTATTAATTCTTGAAAATCGGGGGAAAGTTTGGTGAATTTATTTCCGGAAATCTCACTAATATATAACGATTTTATATCATCTGCGTCCATCTTATTGTCTTTGTTGGTATCCATATCGGCCAACGTGTAAACCAAAAACTGTTGCTTCATCTTGTCTGAAACCGATTTTAAAAAAGTTGCCGTTTGTATTAAAACGGGCTTGTCTGTTAATGTTGTTAAGGTATCTTTTCCTATTTCCTGGAATTTTAAATTTTGTAAATAGCCTGTAATTTGATATTCTCCATAATTGGAAACCATAAACCCTTCTTGAGAACTATAAGAGGAAGAGCGTAGGCCTTTACTGCTGCTATTTAAATTCCCAATTGGAAAAATTAAATAATTGGTTCCTTCCATATTGATAGGTAAGTCCGCCACTTTTATATCCGTAGTATCAACTTTAACTTGCTCTTTGCCTTTAGAAGCATTATCATAAATCACTTTTGGTTTTTCCGCTTCTTCTTTACAACTTGCAAACAGAAAAACTATTGAAAGGATAAAAGTTTTAAGGATATTTTTCATTTGGAAGAAATTTAGCAACTCAAAATTAGTAAATAAATTCTACAATTTCGCTGTCAATTTTACACTAAAAACACGCGTGGTCAAATAGTTCGGAATTCCATATTGGTTTTTGGTGTATACATCTCTAACCCAAGTATTGGTAATAGCATTTTGATTATTAAACATGTTAAAGATCTCAAAGCCAACGGATAAATCTTTGAATTTTTTTAACCAATGCCCTTCTGGTCTTTCATTATTTCTTTCGGTTAAAACATAGGAGAAGCCAATATCCGCACGACGGTAATCCCGCAAACGATTTTGGTATTGATACGCATCCGCATAAGAAGGGGAACCCCCTGGTAATCCAGTATTATAAACCAAATTTAGGTATAATTTCATACTTGGAAGATTAGGCATATAATCTTGAAATAACACACCTACTTTCAATCTTTGATCTGTTGGACGTGCTATAAATCCTCTTTCATTTTGATTTTCTTCGGTTTTTAAATACCCAAAACTCAACCACGACTCCGTTCCTGGAACAAATTCACCATTCAGCCGTAAATCCAAACCATAGGCATAAGCTTCCGCATCATTATTGGCGCGATAACGAATTCTAACATTCTCTAAAGTATATGTATTAACATCGGTCATAGTTTTATAATAGGCTTCTGAGACTAATTTAAAAGGCCTATTCCACATTTTGAAACTATAGTCATTACTCAATACAAAATGTACCGATTTTTGTGCTTTAACATTGGGATTTACTACGCCATCTTCATCTCGCAATTCACGATAAAACGGTGGTTGATAATAATAACCAATCGCTAATTTAAACAGCATGTCCTTTTCCCAATCAGGTTTAATTGCAAATTGTGCTCTTGGGCTAAAAACAGTTTGACTTTTTGCATTTGAAATGTTATCGCCAGTAACTTTCCAATTGTGTGCACGAACTCCGAAGTTTATCCAAATATCATTTTCTCCCAATTTGTCTTTAAAACTCCATTGTGTGAAACCCGAAATTCGGTTGATGTCTACAAAATTAGTCGCTCTCACATTTTGATAAGGCACTAATGGTCCAACGTAAGGATTATAAGGTTGATCATTTTGAAAAGGAATAATTGGCGGATTTATTGAAAATCCAGCGGAGTCGATTACTTCCCACTCCACTATCCTATCTCGGATGTTTTCTCGTGTGTATTTAAATCCCCATTCGACGATGTGCTTTTTATTAATAATATGATTTCCCTTAATTTCTGCATTGAAAATTAAAGCATCCAAATCGTTTCTTCCATGATTGAGTTGGGTCCCAATACCTCTACTAAACTTTACTTGCCCTAAGGTTTCGGAACCAATATTGGTATCCACTTCTCCTAAATAATAGGCCGCAAAAATATCAAAATACTCCTGTTCTTGCGTATGATAAGCAGAAGTGATTAATTTAAAGGTGTTGTTTTCATTGGCAACAAAGGTGGTTTTAAGAGCCCCAAAATAAGTTAAGTATTTATCTTTTTCTTGCCCTTCATAAAAGATTTGCAAGGCAATAGGATCATCAATGGTACCAAAGTTTGTTTGACGTGTTAACGGCTGATAATTGTATTTGTTTTGCGAAATATTCCCCAAGAAACTATATTGCCACTTGGTAGACGCATTATAATTCACATTGGTTTGAATATCGGCAAACGTGGGTTTGAAATTGGTTTGCGTTTCCTGACTGTTCACTAAAAGCGAATTGTCTCTATAACGAATTCCTGTTATGGCAGACCACTTTTGATTTTTGGAAACGCCTTCTACAGCAAGGCTTCCTCCTAGGAAACTAGCTTCGGCTGAGGCACCAAATTTTGTTGGTTTTCTATAGGTAATATCCAAAACAGAAGATAACTTATCACCATATTTTGCTTGAAATCCACCTGCCGAAAAATCTACGTTTTGAACCAAATCGGTGTTGGTAAAACTCAATCCTTCCTGTTGTCCAGAACGCACTAAAAAAGGACGATAGACTTCAACTTCATTGACGTAAACTAGGTTTTCGTCATAATTCCCTCCACGAACATTATACCCTGTACTTAATTCGTTATTGCTATTTACTCCGCCGAAGGATTTTAAAATATTTTCAACACCTGCATTAGCTCCAGGAATTTTTCTAATGATTTCGGGAGCAATAATGGTAATACCTTGCACTCTTTTTCGGTAATTTGTAATTACTACATCACTAAGTTGCTCGGCTTTGCTATTCATAACCACATTGAATTCAAAATCTTCATTGGGTTTTAATTGTATTGAAGCTGTGATACTTTTTAAAGTGACATGTGTAAAAACCAAAACTATTTTTTGGTTCGCCGGTATTTTTAATTGATAAAACCCATTAGCATTTGTGGATGCTGACTTGGTTTGATAACTTACATTTACGCTTTCAACAGGGTTATTGTTTTCGTCTAAGATGATTCCTTTGATTGTTGCCGTTTGATTTTGAGCAAAAGTTATAAAACTTAGTACAAGAAATAAGATTGTATATATAAAATTTTTTGTTTTCAAATGACTTGTATTATGGTTTTTGACTATTAAAAAACTGCGTTTCAAAGATAGTAGAATTTCCAACATTATCAGTTACTTCAATTCTAAAATCATTTTTCCCTTCCTTAACTATTCCATCGGATAAATTGTGCGTAAGCGTTTTTGTTTTGCTTTCATATTCCAATAAAATCCAATCGCCATTAAGTGAAGCGGTATAACTTTTAATTCCTGAGAGTTTATCTGATATTTTTAATTGAATTTGATTTTGTAAATTATTCACTTTTACGTTCTTACTTTTAAAATGCTTTATCTTAGGTCCTCTGTCATCTTTCATTAAAGCGTACTGCCCTAAATTTTTAGTATAGCAAGTAAACGAATTTTTATATCTTTTTGTTGTATTATAATATATTTTTTTACCAACAATTGAGGCAATAAACATTTTTTCTCGGTCTCTTGGGGAGACTGTGCTGTCTTCGAAAGTAATAGAAAAATTAGTATGTGCCGCAACTATATCTTCGTGAAGATAGAGCATTTTATTTTTCACTTCAAAATTCATATAGAAATCATCATAAAATGTATTCGCTGGAAATAAAACCGAAACATTTTCTAATGCAAAACTATTTTCTCTTTTTGCTTTTACTAAATATTTTGAAGTAATTGGAATTTCAGGAACCTTTGCTGGCAGATTAGAAAACTGAATTGGAATGGAAATTTTAGTTGTATTATGATTAAAATCTGAAATTTCTATACGATAGGATTGCGCGAAATTTGGGAGTACTGTTAGCAATCCATTTTCAGTTGTAGCATTTATCAAACTCAATGGAAAAGGGTTTTTCATAAATAATTTTTGCACTCTTTGCCCCTGTTTTTTATATCTAAAATAATCGATTAAAGCATTAACATATCGCGTTTCATCAAAAGCGAAGGTGTCAAATTGGTATCCAAAATACTCCTTCCCATTCACAAAAGTCTGGACCTTATATATTCCATTCGCGTTCCAAGAAACATCATCAAAATCAATAGCGGTGATTCCAAATCCGATTTTACCGTTAGCCATAACCCTTTCGGCTAAATAGCTCCCATCATCTTGTTTTGAAAGACTTACAGAAATTGGTCTTTTAGATTCATTGACAATGGTATTTTCATCCATTGGGTAGACGAGTAAACTTGAGATTGAAGGTGTTTTTGTATCTCTTATTTGTTTATCAAAGCCAAAAAACATTGGATTTATAATTTTTTCAGATTGTGTGTCTCTAATTTCAAAATGCAAATGAGGCCCATCCGATCCACCTGTATTTCCAGAAAGAGCTATAATTTCTCCTTTTTTAACAGGTAAAACATCAGGATTTATCAATAGGTCTATCTCATAGGTTTGCTTTTTATATTGTTCTTTTTTAATGTATTTTTCAATTTCGCCTACGGCACATTTTAAATGTCCATAGACCGAGGTGTATCCATTGGGATGTGTAATATAAATTGCTTTTCCATATCCATTCTCAGAAATTTTTATTCTTGAGATATACCCATCGGCAGCAGCAAAAACATTCAATCCTTCTTTTTGTTGGGTTTTAAAATCAAACCCAGAATGAATGTGATTTGGTCTAAATTCTCCGAAATTTCCAGACAATTGAAGCGGAATCTCTAATGGCGGAATAAAATAATCCTTTGGATACTGCTGTTGTCCAAACAGGAATAAATTAAAGAAAAAAAAGCACCCTAAAAGCTTCATATGTGTTGTTTTTGCTAAGGTAAATAAAAGTGAGTAAAAAATTACAATAAAAACAAAATTTCTTAACTCATTAAAAAACAAAAGTTTAAGCAGAATAGTAAAAAAGAAATAAATAGTTGCAAAAAATATTGATTTAATAAAATAGATTTCTAACTTTGTGAATTAAGAAATGAATAAAGTATTTCATGAGTGAAATTGCAGATATAATTGATTCTCTTGAAAGTAGGATAGAAAAACTTTTTACAAAAATAAATAATTTGGAAAAAGATTCTACTGCATTAAAAGAAGAGTTAAACGCAGCAACAACTGTGATTCAAAAACAGAATAATGAGATTTCCTCTCTTAAAACTGGATTTGACACACTCAAAATGGCTAATTCATTGCTTGGCGGTGACGAAAATAAACGAGATACAAAACTCAAAATAAATTCATTAATAAGAGAAATAGATTATTGTATAGCGCAGCTATCTGATTAAAATATGGAGGATAAGCTTAAAATAAAATTATCAATTGCAGACAGAGTCTATCCATTAACGGTAGAAATGTCACAAGAAGAAGGATTGAGAAGTGCTTCAAAAAAGATTGATGTTATGATTAAGCAATTCGAAGAAAACTATGCCGTTCGAGATAAACAAGATGTTTTAGCCATGTGTGCCTTACAATTTGCTTCTCAAGTAGAACAAAAACAAGCTAGTAATTCCATAGATGGTACAGCAACTGTAGAAAGATTGAAAAAAATTAATGATTTATTGTTCGATTATCTCGAAAAAAAATAACGTTCTTACACAGCATACGACACTGCCTATATTAGATTTTATTTGGTAAACTCAACACTAACAAATTAAAATGAGTAAATCATCGTTACTAAAGCATGCCACGCCTAGGCGAGGACACTTGAACAACGAGTTAGCTCAAAACTTGTCCTTTCGAGTTTATGCATCGACCTAATGTAGGCTTTTTTTATATATAAACACAAACAAAAATGGGAATTATATTTATACTTATTGCAGGAATTATAGGAATTGGAGGCGGTTTTGGAATGGCAAAATTTCTTGAAAAAGGCAATGTTTCTAATATGATAAAAAACGCAAAAAAAGAAGCCGGGTCTATTTTAAAAGATGCCAATCTTCAAGCGGAAAACATCAAAAAAGACAAGCTTCTTCAAGCAAAAGAAAAGTTTTTAGAACTAAAATCAGAACATGAAATTGAAATTCTAAACAAAGACAAAAGATTAGCGGAAGTTGAAAAAAGAACTAGAGATAAAGAATCTCAAGTGTCTAGTGAATTGGCAAAAGTCAAAAAAGTAAACGACGACTTTGAAGCGAAAACTATAGAATATACTGCAAAAATTGAATTGTTGGACAAAAAACAACAAGAAGTAGAGAAAATGCATAAAAGCCAAGTCAATCAATTAGAAGTGATTTCGGGGCTTTCTGCTGAAGATGCTAAAGATCAATTGGTAGAAAGTCTAAAAGCTGAAGCCAAAACCAAAGCGATGTCGCACATTCAAGATACGATTGAAGAAGCTAAATTAACTGCACAACAAGAAGCCAAAAAAATCATCATCAGTACCATTCAACGTGTGGGAACGGAAGAAGCAGTTGAAAATTGCGTCTCTGTTTTTAACATTGAATCCGACGATGTTAAAGGAAGAATTATTGGCCGTGAAGGTAGAAATATTCGTGCTCTGGAAGCAGCGACAGGCGTTGAAATCATTGTAGACGATACTCCCGAAGCTATTATCCTTTCTTGTTTTGACCCTGTTAGAAGAGAAATCGCACGCCTTTCATTACATAATTTAGTTACGGATGGCAGAATTCACCCAGCCAGAATTGAAGAAGTTGTAGCAAAAACAACTAAGCAAATTGATAATGAAATTATCGAAATTGGGAAGCGTACTGTAATTGATTTGGGAATTCACGGTTTACACCCTGAACTGATAAAAATTATTGGAAGAATGAAGTACCGTTCTTCTTATGGACAGAATTTATTACAACACTCCAGAGAAGTTTCCAAACTTTGTGGCATCATGGCTGCAGAATTAGGCTTAAATGTGAAATTGGCCAAACGTGCCGGATTACTTCACGATATTGGAAAAGTTCCCGATGCTGAAAGTGATTTGCCACACGCATTATTGGGAATGCAATGGGCAGAGAAATATGGTGAAAAAGAAGAAGTTTGTAATGCCATTGGAGCCCATCACGATGAAATTGAAATGAAATATTTAATTTCTCCTATTATCCAAGTTTGTGATGCTATTTCTGGCGCAAGACCAGGTGCAAGAAGACAAGTTTTAGATTCTTACATACAAAGATTAAAAGATTTAGAAAACATTGCTTTTGGTTTTGGTGGGGTTAAAAATGCTTATGCTATCCAAGCAGGAAGAGAATTGAGAGTTATTGTGGAAAGTGAAAAAGTTAGCGATGAATTAGCACAAAGTTTATCGTTTGAAATATCTCAAAAAATTCAAACTGAAATGACGTATCCAGGACAAGTGAAAATTACGGTTATTCGAGAAACCCGAGCTGTAAATATCGCAAAATAGTCAACTTAATATATATTAAAAAAAGGGCGTTCATTACATGAACGCCCTTTTTAATTGTAAAATATAGCTTTTAACTCATCTCCTGACATTGGTTTTAAATAATAATCTGTCACTTCATTAGTATAATCTTTCGCTTTATCTAAATCATATTGATTATCCGAAGAAGATATGATATATATAATTATTTCCTTATTTAAAAGCTTTTTTAACGTCTTGAATTCTTCAAGAAATTGCCAACCATCCAAGATAGGCATGTTGATATCTAATAGAATCAAATCGGGTTGACTTTCACCTTTATCAAGTTTCCATTTTAATCGTTGTATTGCTTCTAACCCATTTTCAAAAAAAGTAGGAATCACATTTATATTATTATTATGTAAAAGTTTTTTAATAATAAAATGGAAAATTTTATCATCATCAACAACAAAGACGTCATTAAATTTCATTCAAACAGCGTTAGGGATTATTGTTTTAATTTGACCGAACAAAAATAATCAATTTATAGAATAATTATTTTTTTCTTGGATGAAATGTGTTAATTATTTGTGTTAAATATTTCCTGTCCAAATGGACATAGATTTCTGTAGTAGTAATGGATTCGTGCCCTAACATCATTTGAATGGATCTTAAATCGGCGCCATTTTCCAGTAAATGGGTTGCAAATGAATGTCTTAAGGTATGTGGACTTATCGTTTTTTCTAAATTGATTTTGATAGCCAAACCTCTAATAATAGTAAAAATCATGGCTCGGGTAAGTTGCTTTCCTCTTCGATTTAAAAATAAGGTGTCTTCAAAATTTTTAGCAATTACCAGATGATTCCTTATGTTATTTCGATATAGGTTTATAAATTTTTCGGTTGAAGGCGCAATGGGAACAAAACGCTGTTTATTCCCTTTTCCTGTAATTTTAATAAATCCTTCTTCAAAAAACAAATCGGAGATCTTCAAAGTGACTAATTCTGAAACCCGTAATCCACAACTGTATAAGGTCTCAACAATAGCTCTGTTGCGTTCGCCTTCAGGAGAAGATAAATCAATCGCTGCAATAAGATTGTCAATATCGGCAACTGAAAGCGTGTCCGGCAGTTTTCTTCCAATGCGTGGCGCTTCAATCAATTCCATGGGATTATCGGCGCGATAATCTTCAAAAATTAAATACGAAAAAAAACTTTTTAAGCCTGATATAATTCTTGCTTGTGAGCGGACATTTACTTCTTTCGAAATATGGTAAATAAATTGTTGGATCGTTTCTTCCTGTATTTTTATAGGAGATATTTCAATGCTATTTTCCTTTAAAAAAAGACAAAGGCGTTCTAAATCGAAGGTGTAATTATCAAGGGTATTCTTTGATAAACCCCGTTCAATTTTTAAATAGGATTGAAAATTTTTAATGTAACTGCTCCAGTTCATAGTACAAAGAAACGAAAAGTATGGTTATAAAAAAACCACGCTTTTAGCGTGGTTTTTTTTGAAACTATAACTAAATATTAGAATTTATATCCAACACCAATTAGGAAGTGACTTACTTTAGCATCTCCTGTCAAACCAATTGAATATCTTGGCTCAACAAAAAAGTTTTCAGTAATATCGTAAGAACCACCTAAATCAAGGTTAAACCTTGTTTTATCTGTATCATCAGACTCTAAACTATAATACAAAGAAGGTCCAGCAAGTAAATTAATTTTGTCAGCAACAGTGTACTTTAATAATACAGGAATACTCAAAAAATTCCATTTAGCAGTTACACCTGCCTCTGATTTTGAAGCAGTATGATAATTAAGACCTGGTTGCAAAACCATTTTGTCTGCAATTGCAAACTCTGCAAAACCACCAACGAAGAAACCTGTTAATGATGTAGAACCACCCGGAGCTTTTACAGACACCATGTCCAAACCTCCTTTAACTCCAAATTTCATGTCTTGTGCACTCGCAACTCCAAAAGCTGCTAAAGCAACGATTGATAAAATTAATTTTTTCATGTTTGTTTTGTTTTTAAATAATTAAGTGCAAATTAATGTAATCTTTTTCAAACATCAAAATGTTTAATGTCTTTTTTTAATTATATGTCAATTTAACTTTTAGTGATAAAAAAACCACGCCAAAGGCGTGGTTTCATTTTGTATGCGGTAAGAATTATAGTTTGTAAATCAAACCAAAACTAATACTTGATAAATCTAAACCTAAAGTCATAGAATCTGTTTTGTCAGCTCCATCTCCACCATTATCATTAGTAGAATAACCTAAACCACCCCAAGAAGAAGTAATTGCAAATGCATCAGATACAAAATAGTGTAATCCAAGAGGAACATTAACACCAATTATTTTTGATGTTGAATCAGATGTTCCATCATCAAATTTCACAGAAGCATAAGAAATATTTCCTCCTAATGAAAGAGAAAATTTACTTGCTGGTGTCCAAAAGTATTTAACTCCTGCAGCGATACCGAAACCTGAAGTTTTTAATTCAGTTCCAGCTCCGTCATCGTTTTTACCTGAAATAATTGCAATTTGACCTTCAAATGCTAAATTTTCAGTTAGAAAATAACCTAATCCTGGAGAAAGTGTTAAAGCGTTTGCTTTAGCATCACCTGTTGATTCAGATGAATAGTTTGCAGTACCAGTAAGGTACATATCACCTTTTGCAAATCCTTCTGAACTTTCTTTCTTGTCTTGTGCATTAGCAAACGTCAAAGCGAATACTGCTGCTACTGTTAAAATAATTTTTTTCATGTTTTTTTAATTTTAAAATTAGTTAGGACAAATTTATAGTAAACTTTTCTTTTCCTCCAAATCTTACTTTGTAGTTCTTAACAATGTTATCAACATTTTTGTAAGGCAAGTTACTGAAAAACATTAATTTATAAGAAAGATTGACGATTTAGCATTTTTTCATCCATGTAAAAAAAAATTAAAAAAAATCTATTTGAAAGAAAAATACTTCGTGTAAGGCATAAAAAAAGAGGATTATAATTCGATTACAACATCATTTTATCCGAAAAAAATGTGCGAATTTATATGTAATACGCCTATTATAAAACTAAATTTATTATTTTTACTCAAACATTTAACCATGAAAATAATCATTATTAACGGCCCCAATTTAAACTTATTAGGAAAACGGGAAGTTGCCGTTTATGGAAACCAAACTTTTGAAACCTATTATCAAGAATTACAATCCAAGTTCAATACAATAGACTTGTCCTATTTTCAAAGTAACATTGAAGGAGAATTGATAGATAAAATACAAGAAGTTGGTTTTACCCATGATGGTATTGTTTTAAATGCTGCTGCTTACACACATACTTCAATTGGCATTGGTGATGCAGTGAAAGCCATTACTACGCCAGTAATCGAAGTTCATATATCCAATACGTTCTCACGAGAAACGTTTCGACACCAATCCTTTATTTCCCCAAATGCTAAAGGAATCATAATTGGTTTTGGTTTGAAAAGTTATGAGTTAGCTTTGCAATCATTTTTATAAAACTATATAATTAATAACAAAAACACTAAAATAAGTTCAAATTAAAATTTACTAGCCTTGAAAAAAATCACCTCACTCCTATTATTATTTATTGCCTTTCAAAATTTTGCCCAAATCAAAGGCACTGTAACCGATGTTAATGGAAATCCATTAGCCTTTGTAAATATTTTTGAAGAGAATACTTATAATGGAACTACGTCCAATGAACAAGGGAAATATGAACTTAATTTAAAAATACCTGGAAATCATAAAATTCTCTTTCAATATTTGGGATTTAAAACACAAAAACAAATTATTATTATTGAGAACTTTCCACAAACCATTGATATTACTATGATGGAAGAAAACATTTCTTTACAAGAAGTAGTAATAAATCCAAAAGACAATCCTG
>CAIMMM010000078.1 GCA_903842575.1 uncultured Bacteroidota bacterium
ATTTTATTTATTTTTTCTTTTTCAAAAGACAACATTTTTTTTGTGTCCTTTATAAAATTGAACTTATTGTCATTGTTCTTTTGCTCAACAATTTTCAAATTGGTTTTATTATTTTCAAATTCTAAATCATATTCAGCTTTGTTAATTGGATTGTTTAAAACTTCAAATGCATCTTGAAATAATTCTAATAATTCTTTTCTAGATTCAATGTTAATATTAGGATTGTTATTTATTTTATCAATTTCATTATTAAAGCTATAAGCCAAGTCCTTATTTTCAAAATTCTTTTGCACCCCAAATATTGAATAGTAATCATAAACTTCTTCTTCTACCTTGTAAACAATAGGTCTGTATGACCAAATGTTTTTGGCTATTGTTGAAAAAAGGATTAAGAAAACAAATTTTAAACCTAGAAATGCCATTAGGAATAAGGTAACAATAAGAAGCAAAACAATTAAAAAGGACTTTGTTGTAAAAAGTAGAATGTTTTTCATGTTGATATTTTATTGGGAAGCAAATTAGTTATATTAAAATTGCAATAATTGATACAATATTAAAGGATTTAGAAAAAATAGAGTTTCATGGTAATTAAAAAAATCAATTATTAGGTTTATCCTCTTCATCAGGGTTAATAAAACTGAACATTGTTAAAACTGAACTAATAAAAGTCACAGTAGTAAATAATATTATATAAAAACTTTCTCCACTGCCTAAAGTAGAATACTTATCAATTAATTCTTTAATCAGAAAAAAGTTTATAATTAGAGCTAATAAAACAGCAACATACTTCTTGTGTTTAGGTACAATGAATGTACCTGTATATACAAAAACACAGCCATTGGCTAATCCATTTGAAATTGGCACATAAAATTTACTAAATAAACTAGTAGAAGAGTAACCTAATCTCCACATTGAAAAATCATTAAAGTAACCTAAAAGTCTAACAGCAATAATTGTAGATATTATAGCTATGGGTATAAATAACAGCCATCTCAATATAGTAATAAAATTTTCTTTTTTCATAAATAAGGTTATTAATTAGTTATTGCTCCAAGTTGTCATTAATGATAACCACATAAAGCAAAAATAGTACAAAATTTGGGTTATCATATAATATAACTTTTTAATGTTAAATGTCAGATAATTCCCTTCAAATTAATGTTGGAAAACAAATCCAGAAACTCAGGGAGCTAAAGGGTATTTCTCAACAAGATTTAGCTGCTAAATGCAACTTTGAAAAATCTAACATGAGCAGATTAGAAGCTGGTAGAGTAAATCCCACTTTGTCAACTTTAGAAAAAGTAGCCAAAGCACTAGATATTACTTTAGCTGAACTTTTTTCCTTTAGCTAAAGCAAAATACACCCCTTAAAACATCACAATTGTAGGCAAGTATAATTTGCTTTATTTCAATTGAATTTAGACTTCCTATGTATCTGTAATAATCATAATCTACTCCATTTTTGTCTGTTTTAGTTTCATTGTATTTCAATTCAAATTCATGTAAAGCAAACTCTTCCCCAATAGTAAATTGAGTTAAAATAATATTTTCCATTATTTAAAATGATTAGTTTGATACCTAAACAAGAATTATCAGGCAAAAATAGAATTTGTTTGTATTGGGAATAGAGTGTTGCAAATTTGCAAGTACAAATTAATTACAACTCATAGTCATCTATTGGGTCATAAACATACCAATCAATGGCATTAGTGTTAAATAAAACTTTCCTGTTTTCCTCTCCATTACCTGAAATAACATAGTGATTTGCATGAGAAGCATCCATTATTTTATAGAAAGCAGATTTAATTCTTGATAAGTGTGTGTAAATGGCTTTTGTTTCCAAATTAACTACATCTTCAACACTCTTTATCATTTTATCATGATCTAATTGGTTTGAAACCGAAATGTAAATTGTAAGAAGTTCTTTTTTAAAGTTTTCAAGTTCTTTTAGATTAATACCTTCTGGGTGTTTCAAGAATAGAAAGTATACCGATTTGGTTAAATGGCTTAATTCTACTTCTTTTTTGAAGTAAGGCAGCAATATCTTATTTTGCTTATCAATTTTGATTTTGCTTATACTTTTAAAATCAATTTTTTCATTTTGTTTATCAAGTAAATCTTTTAAAATTGGCACAATAAATAACAACTGTCCTGAATCAGTTAAAGCAGCTAATTTTTCTTTTAAATCATTAACAATTTGGACTGCTTCTTCATCTAGCTTTTCTGTTAAATCTACTACAGGGGGTGCGTTAGCTATCATTGCATCACCCTCTTCATTACTTATTTCTGCAAGGTAATCTTCAAATTCTTTAAAAAATGAACTAAAATCACCATTACTATTTTTTTCATAAAAGGCATCAGAAACCCCAATAACGTTATTAAAAAGTGTAAAGCCTGAATTGAAATTGCCCTTATATCCTATTAATTTAAGAATATCACTGTAATTATAAGATGAAGGTATAAACTCCTCTTCTGGAAATACAGCACCAAAGTCATCTATGCCTTTATTAAGTCCTTCAACAAACATTAACATTGCATAATCACTTTTTACTTTTTTATGAATTTCATAATAAGTTAATTGCGGTAAAAAGTATTCTACAACTTTATCTATATCATTTATTGTGTTTGTTAATAAAGGAGCAAAAAGTAGATTAAAATCAAGCTTAGAAAATTTATTTTTAAGCTCTTCGTAATTATTTCTTATGTAAGTATTTAAAGCAATATTTTCCTTTTTTTCAAAGTATACAATATAATCACTTGGCATGCTAAATTTATTGCCAAATCTATATTCTATATTAAGAACACTTTTTTCTATAACTATGTTACTCTGATTTTGCATTTAAGATTATCATTTAAAACAACGAATATAAAAAAAAGCTATTTAAAGGAGGTCATATAGTTTGTTTAATTTTGGTATTAATAAGCTTTATTAACAGTAAATCAAAAATCCTATTAGTTTAGGCATTTAAGTTTGCTAAAAAACTGAATTTAAGACATAAATTTAGAAAGGTAAATTAAAATATGGCTATTTAACTATATGATGGTTTATAGTTGAAATCAATTTTTACCTGTTTTTGAGGGGTAAATGGACTACCTTACATCTTCAACTTAACTTTCCTTCATTGGAAAAACTATAAAAACCATTCTTTGTAATGATTAAATGGTCTATTAAAGTAATGTCTAAAAAATCCGCACATTTTTTGATACTCCTAGTCAAAGTAATATCAGCATCACTAGGCTTTAGATTACCACTAGGATGATTGTGACACAATAGTATTCCAGTTGCATTACATTTTAAAGCTACTGCAAAGATTAATCTAGAATCTACAACAGTTCCTGTGATGCCACCTTTTGATAACGGATAAATTCCAAGCACTTCATTAGCTCTGTTTAGGAGTAACACTTTAAACTCTTCTTGCAATTCAATGGTGTCTAAATCCCATAAGGATAGTAGCACCTCAAATGCTTTGTTTACAGTAGTAATTTTTATTTTAGGAGTACTGGTAGTACTGTAGGACACTTTTATTTCTGCTACTTCTTTTGGTATTGAATGAATTTCTGTTGTCATTTTACTTAAGATTAAAAACAAAAAATGTCCAAAATTTATATTGTACTATATAGATAGCTTATAAATTTTGGACAAAATTAGATTTGGTTAATGAACTAACTGACCATTAGTTGAGAATGAATTGCCAACAGGGGCTTTAGACATAAACTCTTCAATAGTAGTATTACTCTTCTGAGGAGAATAGGTTGAAGCTTCCTGCTCTACATATTCAAATCTGTGTGAAAGTGTAATGATTTCTCCTGTATCCTTAATGGTGTAGGAGTAGTCTTCACAAACCACTTTCTTAACAGATCCTGGCAGTTCTGTTCCAATTAATGAGATGCAAGTTGCTTCATCAAATGTACAAGACATTGATGCTTTTCTTGCAGTCATATAATTCTTTCCTGTTTCTTGGGATTTTACAATTTCAACCCCGCCTTGTAATTCTAGAGTAAAGAATTCTTTTCCTTCCTCTGTTGTTCTTTTTTGATAGTTTACAATTCTTACCATTTTTTTTCTTGTTTTCTTGAGTTAAACATTTTAGTAACTGAACAATATTTTCTCTGGAGTAACACTTAGCTTTCACCTTAAGTAATTATTCCCAGCAGAATTTATTGTTTTAACACAACACCCTGGGGGCATTGTAATCACTCAGCATTAGTGGGGGTTTTGAGCAGGGTAGATTACATGTGAAAAATTTATAAAAAATTTTTATAGCAAAGTCGACCATTTTACTTTTAAATAAAATACTTTTGAGTTGAATTTGTAAAATAACAATGGATACAATAAAAAATCTTGAAAAAACACTTTGGGCAACTGCCGATAAGTTGAGAAATAATATGGATGCTGCCGAATACAAACACGTTGTATTGGGTTTGATATTTCTTAAATACATTTCGGATAGCTTTGAAGAATTATACAACCAACTTAAAGAAGATAGCCTTTCGGATGAGGAAGATAAAGACGAATATATGGCACAGAATGTATTTTATGTGCCACCTACAGCTCGTTGGAATTACTTGCAATATGAAAGGGCTAAACTGCCAACTGTAGGAAAAGATATTGACGATGCAATGGATGCCATTGAGAAAGAGAATCCTTCTCTAAAAGGAGTTTTGCCCAAAGATTACGCCAGACCTGCACTTGACAAGAAAAGATTAGGTGAGTTGGTTGATATGATTGGAAATGTAGGATTCAATCAAAAAGGACATAGCAGTAAAGATTTATTAGGAAGGGTTTATGAATACTTTCTAGGAATGTTTGCTGATGCAGAAGGAAAGCGTGGGGGTCAATTTTACACTCCTGAAAGTATTGTAAGTTTACTTGTTGATATGCTTGAACCATACAACGGTAGAATATATGACGGATGTTGTGGTAGCGGTGGAATGTTTGTACAAAGTGAGAAATTTTTGAAAGCTCACGGAGGAAGAATTGGTGATATTGCTGTTTATGGTCAGGAAAGTAACCCTACAACTTACAAGTTGGCAAAAATGAATTTAGCAATTAGGGGAATTGACGCCAAGATTGAATTGGGAGATACTTTTCATAATGACAGACACCAAGATTTGAAAGCAGATTACATCATTGTTAATCCTCCTTTTAATATTTCAGATTGGGGTGGTGAGCAATTGCAGGATAGCCATTTGTGGAAATATGGAGTGCCTCCCGTTGGTAATGCCAATTATGGCTGGTTACAATTATTCATCAATAAATTAAGCCCAACTGGAACTGCTGGAATAGTTTTGGCTAATGGCTCAATGACTACTAATACAGGTTCGGAGGGAGAAATTAGAAAAAACCTAATCCAACAAGGATTGGTAGATTGTATGGTAGCACTACCAACACAACTTTTCTACAACACTCAAATTCCTGCTTGCCTTTGGTTTTTGGCTCGTAACAGAACCAATCACAAATTCAGAAATAGAAGTAATGAGATCCTTTTTATTGATGCACGTAAATTAGGTAGTATGACAAGCCGAAAAAACAAGGCATTGTCAAGTAAAGATTTGGCTCAAATTTCTGAAGTGTATCATAACTGGAGAAATATTGGGGGTAATTATGAAGATGTACAAGGATTTTGCAAATCGGCAACTTTAAAGGAAGTAGAAGAAAACAACTTCGTTCTTACTCCGGGAAGATATGTAGGAACAGAGGAAGTTGAAGATGATGGTATTTCTTTTGAGGAGAAAGTGGCAGAAATAACCAGCAACCTTACATCACAGTTTGCAAAGTCAATAGAATTGCAAGAAACCATCAAAAAAAACCTCTTAAGGATTGGTATTGAGGTATAATAGCGTTATTTAAAATCAATTCAAATAACATAAATTGGTTGACAAAAAAATATTTAGTTGTATATTTGTCAACCTAAAGAAATGAAAAAATGAAAGAAATTGTAGCCAAAAGGATTAAATCTGCGAGGACTCTTGCGGGTTTGTCGTTAAGAGAACTATCTGAAAAACTGGAAGGTTTGGTCAGCTATAATGCTATTTCAAAATATGAAAAAGCATTAATGATGCCTGACAGCAAAGTGTTGATACAAATGGCTCATGCCATGAATGTTAAACCAGACTATTTTTTTAGACCTTTTACTGTCGAAATTGGCAATGTTGAGTTTAGAAAAAGAAGTAAACTCCCTATGAAGGAAGTGTATTCTATTAAAGAGAACGTAACCGATACCATTTCAAGATACATTGAACTGGAACAATTCTTAAATCTATCTTCTGATTTTGAAAGTCCTATTAAAAACTTAATTATCAATAATGGTGATGATGTAGAAAATGCAGTCAACATTTTATTAGAAAAATGGAAAATAGGATTTAATGCTTTGCCTAATGTAATTGAGCTTTTAGAAGACAAAGAGATAAAAGTTATTGAACTTGATGCCAACTTAGAATTTGACGGACTTTCTGGTTGGGCAAATAACAAAATACCATTAATAGTAGTAAACAAAAACTTTCCTATCGAAAGAAAACGCTTTACTGCGTTGCACGAATTAGGGCATTTACTATTAACATTTGCTGCTGGTTTAGAACACAAAACCATAGAAAAACTATGTCATCGTTTTGCAGGTGCAATGCTGATGCCAAAAGAAACCTTTTTGTTAGAAATTGGAGATATCAGAAAAAGAATAAGTTTACCCGAACTAATTGCAATAAAAGAAACTTACGGAATTTCAGTACAAGCCATTATGGCTAGAGCTAGAAATTTAGACATAATCAGTTTAGACAGATACACCAGTTTTAGGATTTGGATTGGTCAAGATGACAATAGAAGAAAAGAAATAGGATTAGGCAGCTTCATTGGCAAAGAACAATCAACTCGTTTTATGCAGTTATTGTACCGTGCTACTTCCGAAGAAATTATTTCTATGAGTAAAGCCGCAAATTTGGCTAACCAAAAGCTAGCCACTTTTAGAGATGAATTTATAGAGATATGATTGTAGTTGTTAATGATGCCAATATTCTTATAGATTTAGTGAAGCTACAATTGTTGCCTCACTTTTTTGCATTGGACTTGGAGTTTCATACTTCAAGTTTAATTTTAGAAGAGTTACACGCAGAACAGTTAGTACAGCTACAGGTGTATTTACAGAATGGTACTTTGAAGGTAATTGATTTTACCGATGATGAGTTGATTACGATAGCAATGTTACAGATAGAAAAACCAGCGTTATCAGAACAAGATTGTTCTGCTATTGTATCTGCTCAAAAAGTAGATGGTGCCTTGATTACCTCTGATAATAATTTAAGGAAATTTGCCACTGTAAAAAAGGTGGAAGTTAGAGGACACTTGTGGGTGCTTGATTTAATGGTAGGACAAAAAACAATAACGGGGAAAATGGCTCTTGAAAAACTTGACCATTTGCGAACCAACATTAACCCCAGATTAGGACTGCCTAAACACGAATGTGACAGCAGAATTAATACTTGGCAAAATTTATAATTTAAATACAAATAAAACCATAAACAGATGAACTACGAATTAAAGTTTTACTATGGCACAAATATAAATGAAGTGCAATTTTTAGGAAACTACAAATTAGCTGACCAATATACATTTAATCACTACAAGAGTTTAATAAATTCAAATGTTCCATTTGGTATTTGGTTTGAACATTGTGATAGCGAAAAATTCCACAGAAATATTTTAGTTGATAATACGGCATTAAGAGCTGAAGGCTTAACAGATAACGATGAGACTACTGCTTTTTTTATTGTTGCTTCTGATCCTAGTAAGCTTAAATTTTTAACTAAAGCTGAATATAACGACCAGAACAAAATCAACGAGTTAATTAATCAAATATCTAAAGAGAGTATTGC
>CAIMMM010000079.1 GCA_903842575.1 uncultured Bacteroidota bacterium
AATGTTTTAGATTCAAAAAATAATATTGGTCAAAGTTATCGTATAAATCAAAACACAACTTCAATTGAACAAATAAATACTTTTTCATTAGAACGAAGTATAAATGCTTTTTTGAGAATAAATTTATAAAAGTAAAATGAAGGTAGGGTAAATTCTTTTTTAAATGTTTTAAGTTTATAAACCTATAAAACATCCAAAGATGAAAACAAAATTATTTTACTTAGCTAGTATTATAGCAATTATTTGCTTTGCATCAAAGGCCTCGGCTCAAACTACTGCAGGAACGTTAACGTTTACATACAACCAACCACAACCAACAAATCCAATACTTAACTCAGGAATAAAAAATGTTTTAGCGGTTTGGATAGAAAATAACGCAGGGACATTTATTAAAACTAAATATCGTTTTGTTAGCTCAGGTACTTCCGATCATTTACCAACTTGGGCTGCAAAATCGGGTGGTGTAGCTTCAAATGCTGTTGCAGCAAGTTGCAACACAACCGATGCAATTACTGGAGCAACATGTACCTCAACAACATCAACAACAGGCACAACGCCAACAGGCGCAGTAAGACCCGTTGCATTTGGATCAAAAACTGTTACTTGGGATGGGAAAAATGTAGTTGGAATTACTAATGGAACTACTGTTATTGATGGAACCTATAAAGTATGGGTGGAAAGTTCATGGAATGATGGCAACGCAAATACGCACAATGAAATAATAGGATTTACTTTTACAAAAGGTGCAACGGCAGTTCATCTTACTCCAACGGGTGACACCTATATAAATACAGTAGTTATTGATTGGGTTCCTGCTCCACTTTCAGTCAATAATGTAAATAAAGAACCTGAAGTTGTAATTTATCCAGTGCCTTCAACAGGTATTTTTAATTTAGATATGAAAAATGAATTAAAAAGCATTCATGTATTTAATTTAATGGGGCAAACTATATATTCCGAAGAAAATATACAAAATACTTTTGTAGGAACTAAATCTATTGATCTTTCCCGTTTTTCAAATGGAAATTATATTATTAGTTTAACAAATGATAACGGAACTTCAAACTTTGAAGTGGTTATAAATAAATAATTTGTTTTTAGTTAGTTGGTTAGTTAAAAAAAGCATTCAAAAATAATTTTGAATGCTTTTTTTTATTGGGATTCGCTTTCAGTAATTATTGATTTTAACCCTGGCGTTTCATATATTTTGTACTCACCATTTTCATCTGAATAAATTAAATAAGCTTGTAATTCGGGATGCAACTTTAAAAATTTAATTGCTTTTTCAAGTCCCAAAACTAAAACTCCAGTTGCATTCGCATCTGACGAAATACATTTTTTTGAAAATATAGAAGCGCTTAGTAAATTGTTTTTTGTTGGATAACCCGTTTTTGGGTCAATGTGGTGAGCATATTTGACACCATCCTCAATTATAAACCTTCTATAATTTCCCGAGGTAGCAATTGCCAAATCTTCCAATTTAACAAAGGCCTTTATCGGATTAACTGAGTCTTTATTATCAATAGGTTTTTCAACTCCAACTGTCCAATTATCTCCATTTGGTTTTTTCCCTTTTGCAAATACCTCACCTCCTATTTCAACAATATAAGACAAAATGCCTTTTGAATTTAAAAAATCAGCAACAACATCTACTGAATATCCTTGTGCAAAAGCATTAAAATCTAAAGCAACTCGCGGGTCTTTTTTAATTATTTTATTTCCTTTTAATTTGATTAAATTAAAACCAACAAATTGAAGTACACTGTCAATTTTTGTTTTCTCAATTTTTTCTTTTTTACCAGGACCAAAACCCCACATATTCACTAATGGATAAACTGTAGGATCGAATGCTCCATTTGTGTTTTTCCAAACTTTTTTAGCTTCATTAAAACAGGCAGTAAAATATTTATCAACCAGCACTCCTTTTTGATTAGAATTTATTCTGGAAATAATTGAATTTGGGATATAGGTTGAAACAGATTTATCAAAATCATCTAAAAGTGTAACTATTTCTGGTTGGAAGTTTCTATTGTTATTGTCATAGTATGTAATATGATAGGTGGTCCCTTGTGCCTTCCCTTCAATTTTAATTGGCTCATATTGAGAATATAGCGACAATGAATAAAAAAAAACAATGTAAAACTTAAATTTTTTCATAAAAGCGATATAATTTATTGGTTAAATACATTTTAAAAATAAGCATAAAAATTTAATTTTCAATATCTTAAAATTTA
>CAIMMM010000080.1 GCA_903842575.1 uncultured Bacteroidota bacterium
CAAACTTCTTGATAAAAAACTATATACTGGAATTTCTTACAAAAGTATCACTGCATCCTACCGCCTAAATGACAAACTCGGAAAATACTATGTGCGTCAAGGTGATCCTTTTTGGGGAGACGATCAGCTAAAAGGTTTCTTGCATTGTTACATCACAAAGCAAGTTATGGTATTTGGCGAAATAGGCTATGCATTGCATCACTATTATCAGCAATACAACGATGATAAAGAAAAAGAAACGACTTTGCCCGTTTATTCTAAAATGAAAGATCAACTTTTTTTTGGTGGAGGTTTGGCATTTAGAATTCGGTTGGATGATGATTATATAAATAAATAATCTGCCCTTAGATATATTTTCATAAAAAACAAGTACTGTTATCGAAAATAGAACTTCTCCATTACCTAAACTCCATTCTGTTGTATTATATTTGTATTTGGCTGAAATTCAAATCGAATACGATAATAAAAACAATGTTTTTCCTATTAAAATACTTGCATAATTTATTTTTTTTTAGTACTTTTAAACTGTATCTATGAAAAAGAGAATTTGCATTTTCATGTTTTTCCTTTTGGGCGGTTCATTTTATTTAAATGCCCAAACCATATTTTGGACTGAAACTTTTCAAAATGGTTGTGCAGCAAGTTGTATTGCAAATGCCTATGTTGGACCGAATGGAGGATGGACAATAACAGATAATAGTCCGCTTTTAGATGGTTGTGGTTATGCAACTTCTCCAAACACTTGGTATGTAAGTGGTGCGGAATGTGGCAATTCGGCGGGAATTTGTGGCTCTACTTGTGGAGCAACAGATCCTTCTTTGCATATTGGTTCCACAACAATGGGAGATATGGGAGCATCCTTTGATGCTGGAGGCTGGTGTAGCTATGGCTTGGGAGGTCTGGGAAGCGGAACTTCAACTGATAAACGTTGTCTGTCACCAGGGATAAATTGTTCTGGTTTCACAGGAATAACCTTAAAATTTAACTATATTGAAAATGGACAAGGAGCCAATGATGATGCTACTGTTTGGTTTTTTGATGGATCAGTATGGAATCTATTGGTAAACACAGCAAAAACTAGCCTTGCTGGTTGCGCAGGCCAGGGAAGGTGGACAGCTTTTTCAACCGTACTTCCAGCGGCTGCCAATAATAATTCAAATATAAAAATAGGTTTTCGATGGGTTAACAATGATGATGGAGTGGGAACAGATCCATCTTTTGCGGTTGATGATATAACCTTAAGTTATAACGCCCTGTTGCCAATAGAGTTAATTGATTTTAGTTTGCATCCCAATCAAGAAAAAATTGAAATTGAATGGTCCACAGCATCCGAAACCAATAATGAGTTTTTTACAATTGAGAGATCTTTAGATGATATTAATTATTCTGCAATTGCCATTATTGATGGAGCTGGAAATAGCAATACAGTTTTGAATTATTCTGTTACAGACTTTTTTCCTGTAAAAGGTACTTCCTATTACCGAATTAAACAAACAGATTATGATGGAAA
>CAIMMM010000081.1 GCA_903842575.1 uncultured Bacteroidota bacterium
GGGGAAAGTATGCCAAAACGTACTTTAAAAGGTTTAAAAGAAATGATTTCACAATTGAAACTTGGCGACAATTTAGGGAAAGCGATAGGTACTGTTTTAAGCGAATTTGTAAAAAGTTTTATGAATTAAGATATGACAAACTACATATCGGAACACTCAAAAAGCCCTTTTATCGTAAGCGAGCCTGTAAGTGGGGGTAATTTTTTCGGTCGGGACGACATTTTTATTCAGATAAAAGATTTTGTTGCTTCCGATACAAAGCATGTTTTTTTGGTTCACGGTCAAAGGAGAATTGGTAAAACATCGCTTTTGTGGAAGATATTCGAGACCGCCAATAAAGAATGGAATGTTCATACTGTCTTTTTCAATTTGCAGGGACACGCCAAAGATCCTGTAAATGAATTAATATCGGAAATTGCAAATGCAATAAATAATAGTTTTGAAAATGGGAACGATACTCACGAAGATAGTTTTGCAAGAATATGTCGTTTTTATGAAAATTTTATTCCTGAGAAAATCCGGTTGTTAAAAAATAAGAAACTGATTTTGCTCTTTGATGAATTCGATACAATCGGAACTGCGGAATTTATTGCTGACAATGCCCATAAAAACATGGCTTTTAATGCTTTTATACCGTACATCGAAAGAATGGTGGAGTATTTACAACAACACTGCATCCAAGTTAAACTCATTATAGCCTGTGGCAGGAATTACAAAGATTTGGAAGAAAACCGGTACGGACAATTATTGAAAAGCGCGCAACAAGCCGAAATATACATTTTCAATCGGCAGCAAACCGAAAATTTGATCTCAATGGCCAATGTCCGTATTCCTTTTAGTACTGAAGCCATAGATACAATTTTTGATATTACTGGTGGTCATCCCATGTTTACGCAATGCGTTTGCGATGCTGCATTCCGGTTTGCAGAAAACAACAAAATCCCAAAAATTACACCCGAGATAATTAAAAATATATACGAAGATGTTATAAAGCAAAATGCAAGCGCGGTACTTTGGATTTGGCATACATTGATGGACAAAGCCAAGATTGTATTGTTTATTGCTGCTCATCTAACTGATAATGAGATATATTTTAACAAGGATGGTATTTTACGAAAAGCAAGAGAGTGGTCCTTACTGCCCGCAACCGATGATTTGGACGGTACTCTTGATTTGTTATTGCGCAACAAGTTTATAAAGCACCACGAAAGTGATTCTAACTATATTTTTTGCGTCGTATTTATCCGCAATTGGATTGTTTTGGAAGTAAATAAAGAAAGCATGGACAAATTATTATCATTATTGGACAATGACAGCATCTGATAGTAACCAACGAATTGATTACTAAATATATCAATTCGTTTTAAAATACAAATTGGTTTTCAAAATTATTCCCTTTCAAAGTTTATCGCATCAGCAAGATTCAAAAACTTCGTGATTGTTTGTGTCAGTTTATGTAAGTTAGACCTTCAAGGTTTTAAAAACCTTGAAGGTCTCGTAACATCTAATCGGCAGCACACCAGCCACGCATTAATTGAATAGTAATAGAAGTTCTCCTATTGCATGACATTCGATTCTGTTTTGGAGGAATAACC
>CAIMMM010000082.1 GCA_903842575.1 uncultured Bacteroidota bacterium
AAAATCGCCTTTTTTAGTATCAGAGATGCCGTACCCTGAATTCGTTGACTGATAACCCATCTTTCTTCATCATGCGCTAATCTTTTAAGATGTTTATTTTTTCTATAACGATAGTTCCCATCTCTTGTAGATATCCTGCCTTTTACCTCTAGCTCTCGTTGTAATTGTTTTTTCCACAGCTCAATATTCTCAAACTTATTAAAAAAAGAGTCTATTATTTCTTTTGTTGCTGTTCGTGCATGCCCACTCACTTCTGTTACAAGATTAACAAGATTAGTTTTTGGCATTCCGAAAGAAAAAGCGAGAAATATAATTTTAGCTAATTTTCTGCGATTTGTGTTTCCAAATATGGCCGTGCTTAATGCATTATATATATCTCCACTGTTGTAGCTACTTATTAAATTTAAATCTTTAGAATCATCCGCAAGTATTCCCGGCTCAAACTGGCTATAGTCTGGATATAACAAGGAATATCCACGATCGCTAATTATAACATCTCGTGATGTCTTATGTAGCTGTTGTATGTTTGGGGTTTTTACTAAAATTCGACCTGTTACAGTGCCAATAGGATCAAATATAGGATATATTTTACCTTGGCCGATAGCCCCAAAACGAAGAAGTGCATTCTTATCCATAACGTTTCTTTTTAAAATTTTATATTGCTTAAGAATCTCACTAGATTCAGACCCCAGCTCAGCTAATTCATCAAACATCTCGCTGTTTATGTTTTTCGCCATATAATTAAAGCCGGTTTCTTTGAGCTTTTTTGCTATAAGTTCTTTATCATAAATACTAGATATACTCCATTTTGATCTGAGTTCTTTTGACGCGCTATATATTGCTTTATCAATATCATCAAGTTTTTCTAAGAGTATTTTTTCGCTAATCTTGATACCGTCATATTGCCGTTTTAGCAAGATTTCATTTATAGATTTCTCTATAGTAAAATATCGATTATATTCTCCAGTTATTTTGAGACTTAGGAATTGTTTTTCCCATAACAATACTAGGTTATTACCAAACTTATCTAATAATGAATTAAAATCTTCTTTTTTCACTTCCGAAGTACCTTTAAAGAAACATCGTTTGAAGCTATATAGATCATCTTTTTTGTTATAAAACGGTAAGAGCATTTTCCAGATTGACCACGGGAATGATCCCTTATATTCTGAATGCGGTCGTCCTATCAAAAGGCGCCCAACCTGAGAAACATCTATGAGTCTTTTTGGCAAATCTAATCTCAATTGTCGGAAATAAGGAACCAGCATCCAAAAATCATACGTTACTATCGTTGATTCTTCTTCGGATAATTGTTTTAATGATATGCTATGCATGGTTTTTCCATCACCCAATTTGAAAAAAGCTTCGCCTGATAATGCATAGGGGTTTATTATATAAGTTAAATATTTAATCATTGTTATCGTCAATCATATTGTGTTAAATCCCTAAAAAGTTCGGAAACGGGAACCGGATCCAATGGGGTATAATATTTTCCAAGACATGATTCACGTAACCATCCATATGTCCCAATTAATTCATCAACTACATGTT
>CAIMMM010000083.1 GCA_903842575.1 uncultured Bacteroidota bacterium
CTCTTTTGCAATATCTTCTGTTGTTCCCTTGTTATTTTTCATTATATTATTGTATTATCTTTAATGCTGATAGCTAGTATCAGATTCACAAAGACATTAAATCTCATTTTAGCTGCTTGACTTAACAAATTTTAGCCTGTATTTATTTCAAAAATAACAAATAATTCAATACAGATAATTATTTATTTTAGATACAGTAAATGTATGATATTAACCAATTAGGGTCAGTGTTTCACATCGCATTTTTGCTTATATTTGCTTGGTTTCATTAGCGGAGGAAGTGTTTTAATATTGATTTTTTTTTAAACTTTACTATTTTTGATGCTATTAAAAAATAGATTAATATATGCAAGAATAAAAAAAATATTTCGTCAAAGAGAATAAACCTTTTAGTAAATAAACAATCTATAAGTGTAATTATGATTTATTTAAAGCCTTGGGCAATTGAAGACTCCGAAATTTTAGCAGAATATTTAAATAATATCAATATATGGAATAACCTAAGAGATTATTTACCACATCCCTATACTATTGATGAAGCAGAGATATTTATTGCAAAGCAAGCGGATATAATTCCAACACAAAACTTCGCAATCATTAGAGATGATGTTATTGTTGGAGGAATAGGTATAAATCTACTCCAAGATATTTATAAAATGAATGTTGAACTAGGTTATTGGATTGCAGAACCCTATTGGGGAATAGGAATGGCCACTGAAGCGGTACGCCTAATGACTGTTTATGTTTTTGAAAATTTTCATATCAATAGAATTGTTGCTGAAGTTTTTGAATACAATAAATCAAGTATGAGAGTACTAGAAAAAAATGGTTACCATTTAGAAACCGTTACTAGAAAAGGTATTTTAAAAAACGGCCTATTATATGATAATTATATTTGGGTTTTACAAAAAATATATTAACGATTTTAAACTAAGCTAAAATGATTAAAAAGAACATTGCCACCAATGAAATGGGATTTGTTTTTAACCCTGCCACTGGCGACTCCTACAGTAGTAACCCTATTGCTGCCACTATTATTCAATTAATGAAAGAAGATAAATCTATCGCCGACATAAAAAAACAACTGTTGGATAAGTACGAAATAGATAAAGCCACCATAGAAAAAGACGTAGATGATTTTGTAAATATTTTGAAAGAAAATAATTTACTTAATGCTTAACGATATAAATAATGAGTGAAACAATAAAACCAATAGTAATAGCAATAACAGGTCTAAATGCTATAGATAGCCCAGGACCAGGGGTGGCAGTAGCTAGAGCTATAAGAGATGGAATGGATTGTCCCGTTCGAATAATAGGATTGGCCTACGAAAACCTAGAGCCAGGAATTTACATGGATGGTATATGTGATAAAACTTACCAAATATCCTACCCAGCAGCAGGTGCAGATGTGTTATTCAATATATTAAAAGGGATACACGAAAAAGAAAACATAGATGTTATTATCCCCAATTTTGATGCCGAATTATATAATTTCATTAGCATTGAACCTCGCTTAAAACAACTAGGTATAAATTGTTTTCTACCTAGTTTTGAAATGTTTGATGCTCGGGATAAATTAAATTTATACGCTTTTGGACAAAAGAATAATTTTTTAGTACCAAAAGATAAAGCTATTTATAGTGTAAATGATTTGTACTTAATAGGCGAGGAGTTTGGATATCCAATAGTTGTAAAAGGAAAATATTATGAAGCCGAAGTTTGTTACACATTAGAGCAAGCACAAAAAGCTTTTTATAAAATAAGTGCCAAATGGGGCTTACCTATTATAGTACAACAATTTATAAATGGCACAGAGGTAAATATAGCAGCTCTTGGTGATGGTAACGGTAATGCTACAAGCATAATACCAATGAAAAAACTATACATAACAGATAAAGGTAAGGCTTGGGCGGGAATAACACTTCAAGATGATTCTTTATTAGCTATCGCTACAGAATTTGTAAAAGCCACAAAATGGCGGGGTGGTTTTGAATTAGAGATAATGCAAACCACAAATAATGAATTATATATAATGGAAATAAACCCACGTTTTCCAGCTTGGATTTATTTGAGTGCTGGTGCTGGGCAAAATCAACCTGCAAGTTTGGTAAAAATGGCATTGGGCGAAATAGTTGAACCTTTTGTAACTTACAATGTAGGTAAAATTTTTATTAGATATGCTTGGGATATGATTGTAGATGTTGAAAAATTTCAACAGTTTACAGCATATGGAAACTTGGAAAACAATCCTAAATAACAAAACGATTACTATAAAATTAAAGAAATGTCAAAATTAAAATACGAGCGGCCATACCTCAAAAAAATGAATACAGGTATGTTGAATAAATCAGGTGCGCAAAGCGAGTTTACACCTGTAACTCATATAGAAGAGGTAGCCGTAAAAGACTTAATTAAACAATACGGCAGCCCTGTGTTTGTGTTAAGTGAAAAACAAATAAGACAAAATTATAAAAATGCAGTAAGAGCTTTTAATACCCGTTACCCAAAAGTACAATTTGCTTGGAGTTACAAAACACACTATAACAATGCTGTTTGCAATATTTTTCATCAAGAAGGAAGTTGGGCAGAAGTAGTAAGTGGTTTTGAATATAATAAAGCATTAAAAAATGGCGTGCCAGGCAATAATATAATATTTAATGGCCCCGATAAACACAGCGATGATTTAATATTAGCCATTGAAAACGATTCGTTAATTCATATTGACCATTTTGAAGAACTTTATTTGTTAATTGATATTTGTACAACCCTAAATAAAAAAGCAAAGGTAGCTATAAGAGTAAATATGGACACAGGTATTTATCCAGTATGGGATAGATTTGGGTTTAACTATGAAAGTGGGCAGGCATGGCAAGCCATTAATAAAATTATAGCTTCCGATAAATTGCAATTAGTTGGATTGCATGCACACATAGGTACCTATATGCTTAGTGCCAATGCCTATGGAGTATCGGCAGCAAAACTTTGCGACTTAGCGATTAATTGCAAAAGCCAGCTAAATACAGTTATAAAATATTTAGATTTAGGTGGCGGTTTCCCTAGTCAAAACACACTAAAAGGGGCAATAGGATTAGTTTCAACACCAACAGTAGATGAGTTTGCCGAAGTAATTTGTGCTACCATTTTAAATGCGGGTTTTAGCAACGAAGATTTACCATTGTTGATATTGGAAAGTGGTAGAGTAATGATAGATGACGCAGGTTTTTTATTAGGTTCAGTACTTGCCAATAAAAGATTGAGTGATGGCAGAAAAGCTACTATTATGGATTTTGGAGTAAATATAATGTTCACTTCTTTTTGGTTCGATCATAAAATAAGTCCTGCACAAGAGGCAAGCCAGTTTAATGAAGAGTCGGTAATGTTTGGACCATTGTGTATGAATATAGATGTAATAAGAGAAGCCGTAAGTTTGCCCTTACTCAACAAAGGCGACCACGTTGTAGTTCACAAAGTAGGCGCATATAATATGACACAATGGATGCAGTTTATTGCTATGCGTCCAAATATTGTATTGATAGATACTAATAATAATACACATGTAATTCGTAAATCGGAAGATTTAGCCTATTTAGAACAATTAGAACAAATGCCAGAACATTTAAAAAGTAAATAAGCATTGTCAAACAAATTAAAAAATATTTCGATTCCGTTTTTAGATGCCGTTTTTAATAGTTATTCTATACTCTTTTTTTCTAATAATAAATTTGTAGCAGCACTATTACTATTGGTGACATTTTTTAAGCCTTTCGCTGGATTAATGGGTTTGGTATCCGTTATTTTCGCAATAATTTTTGCGGAATTATCGGGCTTATTTAAGCCCGATATTAAAAAAGGGATATTTAGCTATAACGCAATGATTATTGGCATTGGAATGGGAACTTTTTATATGTGGAGTTTCTCCTTTTTTCTTTTTTTATTGGTTGTCATTTTCATCTCTGTAATCATAAGCGGTGTATGCAGAAATATTTTAGGCAAAAGAGGTTTGCCATTTTTATCTATTCCTTTTGTAGTCTGTATGTGGATGGTATTGCTATGTAGCAAAAATTTTGCAGCCATAGAATTAAGTACACGCAATATTTATTGGATAAACGAAATGTACGCCATTGGAGATGATAAATTGGTGAGCTTTGTGATTTTCTTTGAAAACTTACCAATACCAGCCATTGTAGCAACCTTTTTAAAATCATTAAGTTCTTTGTTTTTCCAAAATAATATTTTAGCTGGTCTTATAATAGCGGTAGCTATATTGTTTTATAGCAGAATAATGTTTTCGCTTATTATAGTAGGTTTTGTATCGGCCATCGTTTTTAATACTATTTTAATGGCCCATCCCGAGGGCATAAACTATTATTTACTAGGCGGCAATTATATTCTGGTAAGTGTTGCTATTGGTAGCTTTTTTACCATTCCATCATGGCATTCCTATTTTTGGGCAATTTTAAGTGTAGCTATTACATTTTTGTTTGCTACTACTTTTGCTAACATTTTATACCCTTATCATTTACCCGTTTATTCGATGCCTTTTTGTGTAACCGTTATAGGATTATTAATTTATTTTTCTAAAAAAAATAAATCAGGATTGATACTTACACCAGTACAATTATATTCTCCAGAAGAGAATTTATATCATTATTTAAATAATTATGAGCGATTGGCTTATGAGCAATATACAAGATTGCAATTGCCTTTTTTAGGGCAATGGATGGTGTCACAAGGGTATAATGGAAACCTTACCCATAAAGGAGATTGGAGCAAAGCATTAGATTTTATTATTGTTGATGAGCAATTAAAAACATATTCAAATTTTGGAACTCAATTAGAAGATTTTTATTGTTATAACAAACCTGTATTGGCTACCGCAAATGGATTTATATATGATGTAGTAGATTATATAGAGGACAATAAAATAGGTAAAATAAATCAAAGTCAAAATTGGGGAAATACAATAATAATAAAACATTCCGAAGGGCTTTATACCAAATTGAGTCATTTAAAACAATATTCTGCAAAAGTGAAAATAGGTGATTATGTAAAGCAAGGCGATGTGTTGGCAAGCTGTGGAAATAGCGGTAGATCGCCCGAGCCACACTTGCATTTTCAAATGCAAATCACCCCATATATAGGTAGTAAAACATTGACTTATCCTATAAGTTCATTTATTACATCTAAAAATGGGGAAAATATTTTATCTGAATTTAAAATACCTAACGCAACAGATATAGTAAGCAATGTAACTATAAACGAAAGTTTGGATAAAGCATTTGCATTTTTGCCAGGATATATTTTCGAAGTTAGTAGTACAGGCCTTGCCAACGAACAGTGGGAAGTGTTTACAGATGCCTATAATAATAGTTATTTATACTGCCAACAAACAGAATCTACAGCCTATTTTAGAAGATTAAATGATGTGTTTTATTTTGTGTCTTTTTATGGTAATAAAAAAAGTTTGTTGTATTTTTTTTATATCAGTTGTTATAAAATTAGTTTAAGTACAGCAAGTTATATTGCTATAAATGATAAATTCCCACTACACTCATCTACCTTTAATATTACTAAATGGTTGCAAGATATTATTGCTCCCTTTTATATCTTTAGTAGGCTTTATTTTCAATCGGAAAACAAAATTGTTTCGCAAGATATTATTAATACATCAATACTAATCAGCAGTAAGCAGGTGAAAAAAACCTTAAATTTTCATAAAGTGATTTCTACTTCTAACATAGAAATAAAAGAAAATAAAATAGTTTCATTTTCTTTTCAAACCAACAATAAAATAATAAAATCAATATGTTTACAAAAAGATTAATATATACTTCCCTAATAAATGTTTTTTTTATCAGTATGTCCTTTTCGCAGCAAAAAATAAGTGAAGCAGATGCCGAAACGCACTCTTTGCAATTATTTAATAATGCAAATTGGAAAGAACTTTTGCAGTATGGCAAAGAAACAATAAAGAATGGTACTGATTTTTCGTTGTTAAGAATGCGTACAGGTTATGCCGCTTTTATGTTGAGCAATTACAGCCAAAGTCTAAAAAACTATGAGGTAGTTAATCAAGCAGAACCTAATAATAACATTTCATTATACTATTGCTATTTGAATAATTTATATCTAAATAACACAGCAGCTATGCGGTATTATGCAAGTAAATTGGACGAAGAAACTAAAAAGGCAGAGAAACTAAAACCAGTAAAAATATCGGAATTAGGGTTGGAATATAGTTTTAAAAACCCCAATATTACAGAGCGAGGCAATGCGCAATATGCACTTTTAAGCATAAATACTCAATTGGGTTATAAATTAGAAATACAACAAGGAATTGCATTATATAATCAAATTATTGACGAGCCGAAACTTGTATATATAAATAACAATAAAAAAATAGATATTTCCCAAAAAGAATACTTTGCAAAACTAATTTACATCCCATTCGCTAAACTTACTATTATAGGTGGGTTTCATTATGTTTATACCCCTTTTAATAATTATATATTCAATAATACCATTGCTTTTGGTGGTTTAAAATATGCTACACCATACATACACCTGCAAGGCTTGGTACATATTGCAAATGTTACTGATACCAATTACAATCAGTTTGATGTTGCAATAAATACCTATCCAATGGGTAACATGAATATATATACCATCAGCAAAGCAATGATTGGAGATACTACAATATTTACACAAGTGGTAGGTGCGAAAGTCATGAAAAACACTTGGTTAGAAAGCAATGTCACCATAGGTAAATACGAAACATTGATAGACAATGACGGTCTGTATTTAGTAAATGATATAGACACCAAAAAATTTAAAGTAGGAGCGAGTATGTATGTATTACTTAATAAAAAATTCCTATTAAGTTTAAATTACAACTTTGAAGAGAAACAAAAATATCAAACAACAAATAATAATTTTAATCAATATTCAATAACAATTAATTTAAAATGGAAACTTTAAAAACCAAAACGATTATTGCAATATTTTCAATACTATTTATTGCAAATGCTGTAACAGCACAAACGTACGATGAAATTCAAAAGGCATTTAAGGCAAGCTACATAAGTGAGTATAAAGCCGATTACAATGCAGCAATAAGTGATATGCAAAAAGCATATAAAGACGATAGTTATGAATGTAATTTTCGTTTGGGTTGGCTAAATCATTCCGCAAAAAAATATGAAAAAGCATTGGAGTATTATCAAAAAGCTATCACATTAAAAGGGTATAGTGTAGAAGCAAGATTGGGCTATATTGCAACAGCAACAGCTTTAAAAAGATATACAGATGTCTATAACAAATATGAAGAAATTCTTAAAATAGACCCATACAATAGTACCGCAAATTATTGGGTAGGTGTAAACTATTACAATGTAAAAAAATATGATATAGCAGCAAAATATTTTGAGTTAATTGTAAATATGTACCCATTTGATTATGATGCCAATCACATGCTTGGGTGGTCTTATCTAAACATTGGGAAAACTCCCGAAGCCAAAGTATTATTTGAAAAGGCGTTGCTTTATAAACCAAGTGATGAATCTGCCAAAAGCGGATTAAGCAAATGTGATTAAAGGATTTGAGTGACAATTCACTATATAAGAATCAATTGATAGTAATTTGTCGGGTATTATATTTAAACTACTTTATTAAACAACAAAAACTGGAAAGAGTAATTATTTTTTTAAAATATTTCTTAAAACTGCTTTATCCGAATAATTGATTACCTCTAGAGTAATTTCTTGATTATTTTTGGTCTTGCCATAAATGATATATAATTTTCCATTTCCTACTTTGATATTACTTTTGTCAAAATCAACATCTCCATGGGTTAAAGATGTTTTAATATCTGTAGTATCCACCCATTTTTTACTTAGTTGTTTGGAAGCTTCCACATCATAATAAAAAGGTTTATTTCTTAAATCATTTAAAACCCTTGCGTTTGGAAAATAATTGCAACGAGTGTCTTTACCACTAAAAACCATAGCTACAAAAAAACAACCAAGACTAAATCCGACTAAATAATAAGCAAAACGGTGTGCGAATTTCATATATTTTTTTTGCAAAAGTAAACAAATGTTGCAATTCTTTAATAGAATTACAGAGAAGTTTTAGATTAAAAAACGATTAAATTGATATCGTTATCGGGTAAGTTAAACCAATCACCAATTGCTTTGTTTGTCAAAATCCCATGATAGAGATAGACACCATTTTTTAAACCCTTGTTGCATCGAATGGCACTTTCAAGTCCGCCATCTTCAGCAATTTGCAATAAATAGGGAGTTATAATATTACTAATTGAAAGTGAAGCAGTTTTTGAATAACGAGAAGGAATATTTGGCACACAGTAATGAATAACATTATTTTTTATAAATGTTGGTTGTTCGTGAGTTGTAATTTCGGAAGTCTCAAAACAACCCCCAGTATCAATACTTACATCAACAATTACAGCCCCTTTTTTCATGTGTTCCACCATAGTTTCAGAAACTACAACAGGGCATCTGTCTTTGCCTCGCATTGCGCCAATAGCCACATCGCATCTTCTCAATGCTTTCAATAATGATTTTGGATGTATAGTTGAAGTAAAAATACGTTGGTTCAAAGTGTTTTGCAAACGACGTAATTTTGTAATGGAATTATCAAATACTTTAATATTTGCACCAAGCCCTAAAGCCGTTTTCGCTGCGAATTCGCCAACAGTGCCTGCCCCAATAATCACTACATCGGTTGGAGAAACTCCAGTTATATTCCCAAATAACAATCCTTTTCCAATTTGATTGTTTATCATCAATTCAGCGGCAATTAAAATGGAAGCAGTCCCAGCAATTTCACTTAAAGATTTTACAGCTGGATAGGAGCCATCTTCATCTTTAAGATATTCAAAAGCAAGTGCCGTAATTTTTTTCTTTGATAGTGCTTCGAAGTATTCTTTTTTTCTCGTTTTTAATTGAATAGCAGAAATGATAATACTTCCAGTATTTACCAATTCAATTTCATTCATGGTTAATGGCTCCACTTTAAGCAACATTGGGCAACTTAATACTTTCTTATTGTCCTTTGTGATTTCGGCACCAGCATCGCTATATTCTTTATCCGAATAGCTCGAGCTTTCGCCAGCACCAGCTTCAATCATTACACGATGACCATGAGAAGTTAGAGAATTTACGGCATCAGGAGTTAAACAAATTCTTCGTTCTTGGTAGGAGGTTTCTTTTGGTATACCAATAAAAAGTTCGCTTTTTTTTCGTGCAATTTCAAGTTTTTCTTCTTGTGGTAAAAGTTGTTGCTTAGTAAAAGGTGTAATTGCCATAGTATCACAATGAATATTGGCACAAATTACAAAATTTTATTCAATTACAATAAAGTCAGATGTCTTTTCCCGTCAGGAGTTAAGGATAGATTAATAATCGAATGTTCCTTTGGAATTAAATTTAAGATTTTTTCAGCCCATTCAATAAAACACCAATGTCCTGAATATAAATATTCATCAATACCCATTTCCAAAGCTTCTCTTTCGGAATTTATGCGATACATATCAAAATGATAAACCAATTGATTATTAGGTGCTTGGTATTCATTAACTAAAGAGAAAGTTGGGCTACTTGTTGTGTCTGTTACACCTAATGCTGATGCCAATTCTTTTATTAATGTTGTCTTCCCAACGCCCATATTTCCATGAAAAAGGATGATTTTTTTAGGATTTTCGGATATAATTTTCTGTGCAACTTTATGTATTTCATCTAAAGAAAATAGAATTTCCATAGGCGCTAAATTTTAAATATTATACAATTCTATTTTTCAAAACAATTCTATTTTGGATTAAAAACTAAAAAAGGAACAATCACTTCTTCTAGTGAAATGCCGCCATGCTGATAAGTATTTCGATAATAACTCACATAGTGATTGTAATTATTAACATACGCCAAAAAGTAATCATTTTTGGCAAAAATATAAGAACTACTCATATTTATAGTTGGTAATCCTACACTTTTAGGGTCTTTTACAGCATAAACTTCTTTGTCCTCATACGTCAAACTTCTTCCTGTTTTATACCTTAGGTTTAAACTTGTATTTTTATCCCCTATTACTTTGGAAGGATGTTTTACATTAATAGTTCCGTGATCCGTTGTGATAATAAGTTTAAAACCCATTTTTTGGCCCTGCTGTATGATTTCCAAAAGGGGAGAGTTTTTGAACCAACTCAAAGTTAAAGACCGATACGCCTTGTCATCGGAAGCCAATTCCTTTACAACATCCATTTCGGTTTTGGCATGAGAAAGCATGTCAACGAAATTATATACAACGGTAACCAAATCGTTATCTTTTAATCCTTTAAAATTTTCAGCCAATTTTTTACCGTTCATTAAATTGGTGATTTTAAAATATTCTTGTTTGATATTTAATCCCAATCGTTTTAAATGGGCGGTTAAAAATTCGGCTTCATATAAATTTTTACCGCCTTCTTCCACATCATTTCTCCAGTATTGTGGAAATTGTTTTTCCATTTCTAAAGGCGTTAAGCCCGAAAAAATGGCATTTCTAGCATATTGAGTAGCTGTTGGTAAAATAGCAAAATAAGGAACTTCTTTTTCTAATTTATAATGATTGGCCACCACACTTTCCATGGCTTTCCATTGGTCATAGCGCAAATTATCTATTACAACAAACAAAACGGGCTTGTCTTTTTTTACCAATTCCGGAACGACTAATTCTCTGAATAGTGTATGGGATTGCACGGGTTTATTGGCTTTTGGTTTAAACCAATCTTCGTAATTGCGTTCTATAAATTTACCGAATTGGGAATTGGCTTCTACTTTTTGACTTTCTAAAATTTCAAACATGCTTTGATCGTTGATGTTTTCCAATTCTAATTCCCAAAAAACCAATTTTTTATACAATTCAATCCAATCTTCATAGGAATTGACCATTGCCATTTCCATTGAAATTTTTCTAAATTCCTTTTGATAATCTAAAGTGGTTTTCTCGGACACCAATCTTGAATGATCCAAGTTCTTTTTTAAGCTTAGCAATATTTGATTTGGGTTTACCGGTTTGATAAGATAATCGGCAATTTTGGAACCAATGGCTTCCTCCATGATATATTCTTCTTCACTTTTTGTAATCATGATTATTGGTGTGGCCGATTTTTTTTCCTTCATTTCTTGGAGCGTTTCCAATCCGCTCATTCCAGGCATATTTTCATCTAAAAATACAATATCAAAATTCCCTTCATCAAAAATATCTACTGCATCCCGACCATTGTTACACGTGGTAACATTGTAGTTCTTTTTTTCTAAAAATAAAATGTGAGGTTTGAGTAAGTCGATTTCGTCATCAACCCAAAGTATTTTGATAATATCCATAAATTGTCTTTTGTTTTACAGTGATGCAATATAATGCTTATTCAACGTAGGAAGTATTAAAGTTATTGTAAAGTTTATATAAAAAACATTTCTAATAAATTGTGTTTGAAAGAAAGTCATTTTTTTTGTTTTCCAATTAATCATTAAAACTAAATTATTTTAACGAAATTTACCAAACAAAATTCATTGAATGGAAAACTCACAAATTATTAGTTATGTTTTGGCTGTTTTTGTTGGAATTACAATGGGGTTGATTGGAAGTGGTGGTTCTATTTTATCCGTTCCTATTTTCGCTTATGTTGTTGGTGTTGATCCAGTATTAGCAACAGCATATTCGCTTTTTGCAGTAGGAACAACTGCTTTGTTTGGTGGTATTCAAAAGGCACAACAAAAGTTAGTCGATTTCAAAAAAGTAATTTTATTTGGAATTCCAACATTGATATCGGTTTTCTTAACTAGAAAATATATAGTCAAAGCTTTACCCGAAAACATTTTTAGTATTTCATCTTTTACGATGAAAAAATCAGTGTTAATAATGATTGTTTTTGCTGTTGTTATGATAGCGGCTGCATTCAAAATGATTAAACCTTCAGCCGAAACTACTCATAAAAACGAAAGTAAAAAAAGCTATATTACGATTCTTTTCCTCGCCATATTAATTGGATTAATAGCAGGATTTGTTGGTGCTGGTGGTGGTTTTCTAATAATTCCAGCATTGTTGCTTTATACTAAGATACCAATGAAAACTGCTGTTGGAACTTCATTATTTATCGTCGCCATTCAATCTTTATCCGGTTTTCTCGGCGATTTGAGTAACAATTATAGTATGGATTGGAAGCTTTTGATTGGTTTTTCAGCTTGTTCAATAATTGGTGTTTTAATTGGCAATGTACTTTCTAAAAAAATTGAAGGTTCAAAACTCCGAACTGGATTTGGTTATTTTGTATTGGTAATGGGAGTTTACATTATCATCAAAGAACTTTTTCTAAAATAAATGATAAAAATAACATTAGTTACAAAAGAATAAATTTATATACTTTAAATTTGTATTACTATTAAAATACTACTTATGAGAATAGAGCAAATTTATACTGGTTGTTTAGCCCAAGGTGCTTATTATATAGAAAGTAATGGAGAAGTAGCTATTATTGATCCTTTGAGAGAAGTGCAATCCTATATTGATAAAGCCATTCAAAATAATTCCAAAATAAAATATATTTTCGAAACCCATTTTCATGCTGATTTTGTTAGTGGTCATGTTACCTTGGCAAAAAAAACGGGAGCTCCAATAATTTTTGGACCCAATGCCAATCCTAGTTTTGAAGCACATATCGCAAAGGATGATGAAGTTTTTCAATTGGGAGAAGTTACCATTACGGTATTGCATACACCAGGACACACTATGGAAAGTTGCTGTTATCTATTAAAAGATAAAGGAGGAAAAAATTATGCTTTATTCAGTGGGGACACTTTATTTTTGGGAGATGTAGGCCGCCCTGATTTAGCACAAAAAGCGGCTCATATGACACAAGAGCAATTAGCAGGAATTCTTTTTGATAGTTTAAGAACCAAAGTAATGACATTAGCAGATGATGTTATTGTTTATCCGGCACATGGTGCTGGTAGTGCTTGTGGAAAAAACCTAAGCAAAGAAACTGTTGGAAGTATTGGGGAACAAAAAGCTACGAATTATGCACTGCGTGCTAATATGACAAGAGAAGAATTTATAAAGGAAGTAACCGATGGTTTATTACCACCTCCAGCTTATTTTCCGATGAATGTAAAACTTAATAAGGAAGGATATGAAAATGTAGAAGATATTATCAAAGAGGCGAAAGCCTATGATGCAAATACATTTGAAATAATTGCCAATGAGACAGATGCATTGATTCTGGATGTTCGTCATCAAGATGATTTTGAGAAAGGACATATTCCTAAATCTATTTTTATTGGAATTGATGGTGCTTTTGCACCTTGGGTTGGCGCTCTCATTTTAGATAATAAACAACCCATACTTTTAATAACACCATTGGGAAAAGAAGAAGAAGCCATTACGCGTTTGTCAAGAGTTGGGTATGATAATACATTGGGATATTTAAAAGGTGGATTCAATTCATGGAAAAAAGCAGGTTTTGAAATTGATACAATTAATTCAGTAACGGTAAATGAATTAGAAGAAAAAATGAAATCGAAAGTTGCTATTTTTGATGTTAGAAAACCTGGAGAATATGCTGCCGAACATATTCTTGATGTTCCTTCAACACCTTTGGATTTTTTAAACAATCATTTAGCTGAATTCCCAAAAGAAGAACCTTTTTATTTATATTGTGCAGGAGGTTATCGCTCTATGATAGCCGCTTCAATACTAAAATCCCGAGGTTATGATAATGTAATTAATGTTTTAGGCGGATTTACAGCCATTATAAATACAGGTATTAAAACAACCCATTTTGTTTGTCCCTCAACAATAAAATAGTAAAGCACGATTTTAAATTAATTTTTGTTACAAAAAAGTTAAAAAAACAGTACTTGTTTAGTAAAAACAATACTTTTGATTGGATGAATACACTAGTGAAAATATTTAGTTTATATTTTTTGTTTCTAATTGCTATTCCAACCTTTAAGGTTTTGAAAAGTCAGTTAGGGATGAGTTGCGCTAAATCATGTCACAATGAAAATAAAAAAGACAAACAAAAAGGATGTCAGAAGGAAAAATGTATTTTAAACATTAATTTTAGTTCAGGACAATTTATTGTAGCACAAATTCAGAATATAACATTTAATTCACAGTCAGAATATCTTAGTAAAAAAGACTTGACTTATGAAATGAAATTCATTCCAAAATATAAAGATTTAATTTGGGAACCACCAGAAAGTAATATGTTTACATAGTTATAAAATATAAAAAACAAAATAAATAATAACATAAAATATATCAAAATGAAAAAAATAGTTTCAACATTAGCACTAGTAGTATTTTTATTCTCAATGAATGTAAATGCTCAAGAAAAACCAAAAGCAAAAGAAAAAGCAAAAAAAGAATGTTCAATGAAAGAAATGAAATCTTGCGACAAAGACATGAAGTCTTGTGATAAAGAAAAAAAAGCAGGATGTTGTGCTGCTAAAAAAGCAGATAAGAAAGTTTAAATAGTAATACTTTTATTTTAAAAAGTGTTTGAGAAATCAAACACTTTTTTTATTCATAATTTTTAAAGGTTGTTCCGAAAATAAATATCTTTGGTAACAATTTTAATATAACAATCCCAAACGTATGAAAATAATAAAAACACTATCCATGAGTGCTTTAGTTGCTATTCTTTTAGTAAGTTGCACTAAAAAAGAAGTTGAATTCCAAGATCCTTTATTAACCAACCGTGATACTACTGTTAGCCCAAGTGACAACTTTTTTATGTATGCAAACGGGGGTTGGTTTAAAAGAAACCCGATTCCAGAAAGTGAACGAAGCAATGGAATTTTTAGAACCATTGCAGATACTATCAATAATCAAATCAAATCAATTTGTGAAAAATCTTCAAAAAACACAGATGTTGCAAAAGGAAGTAACGAACAAAAAATAGGTGATTTCTATGCTTCCGGAATGGATACAGTTTCTATTGATAAGATTGGTTTAAAAGCATTAGATAAAGAATTAAAAACGATTGACGCTATTAAAGATATCCCAAGTTTATTATCAACAATAGGTTATTTGCATGCAATTGGAGCGGGCCCAGCATTTTCATTTTATGTGGGACAAGATGATAAAATCAGTACAAAATATGCCGTGTTTTTGGGGCAAGGTGGTTTAGGAATGGGCAACCGCGATTATTATTTTAATACCGATTCGGAAACCGTAACCATTCGTAATGGATATGTAAAACATCTAAAAGCGATGCTTCAGTTAATGGGTCAAAATAGTACAACTGCTGAGAAAGATGCTGCAATAATCATGAAATTGGAAACCGAATTAGCAAAAAACTCTAGAAAATTAGAAGCGCTTCGTGACCCTATTAAAAATTACAACAAAATGAGTTTGGCTCAATTCAATGCTAAAACACCAAACATTAAATGGGAAAATGTATTGCCTTCATTTGGTATCGCCAAAGCCGATTCAATCATTGTAGGACAACCCGAATTCTTCACCGCTATTGATAAAATGGTAAAAAGTTACACCATTACAAATTGGAAAACTTATTTGAAATGGGACATTATTAATTCCTATGCTTCCTATTTGAATAAAGATATTGAGAATCAAAATTTCAAATTTTATTCTACTGTGATGAGCGGTGTAAAAAAACAAAAACCACGTTGGAAAAAAATTGTGGAACAAACCGATGGTTCATTAGGAGAATTAATTGGTCAAGTTTATGTAAAAGACTATTTACCAAAAGGATCTAAAGAAAAGTTGTTAGAAATTGGAAATAATATTCGGGATGTTTACGCGGAACACATCAAAAAATTAGATTGGATGAGTGATGCAACAAAGAAAAAAGCATTGTATAAACTCAGCACAATTGTTATGAAAGTAGGTTATCCAGATAAATGGAAAGATTTGAGTAGTGTTGAAATTAATAGAAATACCTACTGTGCTAATGTGATGTCAACAAACAAATGGAGTTATAATTATATGATTTCAAAATATGGTAAACCTGTTGATAGAAAAGAATGGAGTATGCAGCCGCAAGAATACAACGCCTATTATAACGCAAGTAACAATGAAATTGTAGTGCCTGCATGCAATATTTTAGTACCGGGTTTTGAAGGAAGAATGCCAGATGACGCCATTCTTTATGGAATTATTGGAGGTTCCACTTTTGGACATGAAATTACTCATGGTTTTGATGATCAAGGTAGCCAATATGATGCTAATGGGAATCTTAACAATTGGTGGACAGCAGAAGATTTGTCAAAATTTAAAATTAAAACTAAACTAATAGTTTCTCAATTCAACAAATTTGAACCTTTAAAAGGAAAATTTGTTAATGGAGATGCAACACAAGGCGAAAACATTGCGGATTTAGGTGGGGTAGTAATGGGATTGGAAGCTTTCAAAAAAACATCACAATACAAAAACAATGAAAAAATTAGTGGATTAACTCCAGACCAACGATTCTTTTTAGCTTATGGTTATGCTTGGATGGTTAATATAAAACCAGAATCATTGGCACAACAAATGATGGTTGATGTTCATGCTCCAGCACAATATAGAATAAACGGACCATTAGCTAATATTCCTGAATTTTATAAAGCTTTTAATATCAAACTGGGAAGTAAAATGCATCAAGAAGATAGTTTAAAAGTTGTAATTTGGTAGAAGAATCAATGAAATTTTATTCATAAGTATCCTCTCGTTAATTTTGTTTATTTTGTATTAAAAGGTGGACATTCAGCTTTTTAATTTGAATTAATTTGGCGATTAAATCTTTTAAAATTATATTTGATATGTAGTTTTGATTTATTAGTTGAATTAGAAAGAAGTAATAATCAATTAATAATTGTAGCTGAAACAATAGTTTTACACCTCAGTCCTTTTTTCTAATGAAAAAATGAAATGAAAGTAATATTAATGAATCAAAATTATAGAATAAGGAGACATTTTAAATAAGTGTCTCCTTTTTTTATGTAGTTTATTAATACTTTTGCAATATGCATTTCCTACTCAATAAACCTTACGGTTATCTCTCCCAATTTATTTACGCCAAAAAGAGAAACAAAAAATTACTTGGCGAACTTTATCCATTCCCTCCGGGAACTATGGCTATTGGCCGTCTTGATGAAGACAGTGAAGGATTATTGCTTTTAACTACTGACGGCATGATGAGCCAAATCATACGTAGCAAAAAAGTCTCAAAAGAATATTACGCACAAGTGGATGGCATTATAACACAAAAAGCGGTAAGCCAACTCCAAAGCGGTGTTGAAATAGGAGTGAAAGGAACAAAATATATTACTTTGCCCTGCGAAGCTAAACTTCTAGAAACGCCCACAAACTTCCCCGAAAGAGGTAAAAAAATTCGGGATGAACGTCATGGTCCAACAAGTTGGGTTTCCATCACAGTTACTGAAGGTAAATTTCGTCAAGTGCGTAAAATGACTTCGGCTGTTGGGTTTCCAACCTTAAGATTGATAAGAGTTCGAGTTGGCGATTGGCATCTAAATGATTTGCCTTCAGGAAATGTAATCGAGATAACTTCCTTTGTTAAAGAGTAAAAAAAGAATTTTGTGGCAATATTGGTTTTATTTGAGAACCAATTTCTTTATATTTGTTAAAAACAGACCGTTTCCGTGAGCTATACCAACAAATTAAAAATATTTAACGATCCAATCTACGGGTTTATTACTATTCCCAGTACTTTGATTTACGATTTAATTCAACATTCCTATTTTCAACGATTACGCCGCATAACTCAAATGGGATTATCCTATTTGGTATATCCTGGCGCTCATCACACAAGGTTTCATCACGCCATTGGCGCTATGCACATGATGCAAAAAGCGGTGGAAGTATTGCGTTTTAAAGAAGTCCTAATTTCAAAAGAAGAAGAGAATGCGCTTTATATTGCCATTCTTCTTCATGATATTGGTCACGGTCCATTTTCTCATGCAATGGAGCACAGTATTGTGGAAGTTAGCCACGAAGAGATATCGTTGCTTTTTATGAATCAGTTGGATGCGGAGTTCAATGGCCAATTAAGTTTAGCCATTCAAGTTTTTAAAGGGGAATATCATCGCAAGTTTATGTTGCAATTAATCTCTAGTCAATTGGACATGGATAGAATGGATTATTTAAAACGCGATAGCTTTTATTCAGGGGTAGCCGAAGGGAATATCAACTCCGATAGATTAATTCAAATGATGAATGTTGTGGATGATGTTCTTGTCATGGAAGAGAAAGGAATCTACTCCATTGAGAAGTTTTTAATGGCTAGAAGATTAATGTATTGGCAAGCTTATCTTCACAAAACTAGTTTAGTAGCGGAATTAACATTAACCAAAACTTTAAAAAGAGCTAAAGAATTAATTCAAAAAAATATACCACTTACATGTAGTGAACCTTTGTTATTTTTCATGCAAAATAAAATCACGCTTGATGCTTTTTCAAATAACGATTTAGAAACCTTTGCCCAATTAGATGACTTTGATATTATAAGTGCCTTAAAATCTTGGCAACATCATGACGACTTCATTTTAAGTAGTTTAAGCAAAATGATTATCAACCGCGATTTATCTAAAATTAAACTCATTAACGAAAAATTTCCATCAGAAATATTGTTAGAAATGAGTGCTAAATTTGCTAAAGACAATAACATCACCATCAAAGAAGCAAAATATTTTATTTTCAAGGGAAAAATAAAAAATCAAGCCTATGATACAGAAGCTGAGCCAATCAGTATTTTAAAAAAGGATAATACAATAGAAGATGTAATAGATGTCTCTGACCAACTGAATTTAAAAGCTTTATCAAAGCCCGTAACCAAGTATTTCATTTGTTTTCCAAAAGTCCTTAACGAAAACAGTTATTAAAATCTAATTTTTTATATTTTTGTAGCTATGAAACGAGCCAATCTAATTTGTATGCATAATAAGGAAATGATGAAACCTCTGTTTCGTCTTATCTTGATTAAAAAATCAAACAGATAAGATGAAATTCACAGCAGCACAAATAGCAGAAATTCTTGACGGAGAAGTGATTGGAAATCCCAATAACGAAGTGTATAAACTATCCAAAATTGAGGAAGGTGTAGCAGGATCTTTAACATTTTTGGCTAATCCAAAATATGTTAACTTCATTTATACAACCAAAGCTTCTGTAACTATTGTAAATAATAATTTTGAACCCGGATCAGAAATTACAACTACATTGATAAAGGTTGATGATGCCTATGCTTCTTTTTCAAAAATATTGGAATACTACAATCAAGTAAAATTGATGAAATTTGGGATTGAACAACCATCTGTTATTTCTGAAAGTGTAACCTATGGCGAAAATCTTTATTTAGGCAGTTTTAGTTATATAGGGCAAAATGTAATTATTGGTGATAATGTGAAAATATATCCCAATACTTTTGTTGGTGACAATGTAATTATTGGTAATAATACCGTTCTTTTTGCAGGTGTTCGTATTTATTCAGAAAGTGTAATTGGCGCCAATTGTAATATTCATTCAGGTGCCATCATAGGTTCCGATGGTTTTGGATTCGCTCCAAATTCTGACGGGTCCTATACAAAAATACCCCAAATAGGTAATGTAATAATAGAAGATAATGTTGAAGTTGGATCTTGTACAACTATTGATAGAGCCACTATGGGCTCAACAATTATTAAAAAAGGCGTAAAACTTGACAATCAAATACAAATTGCTCATAATGTTGAAATTGGAGAAAATACTGTTATCGCTGCACAAGTAGGAATTGCAGGTTCAACCAAAATAGGGCAAAATTGTGTAATCGGTGGGCAAGCAGGAATAGGTGGTCACATTACTATTGGAAATAATGTTCGCATACAAGGGCAAACCGGGCTAAGCAGAAATGTAAAAGACGGCGAAGTGTTACAAGGAAATCCAGCAATTGGATTTAAAGATTATTTTAGATCCTATGTGCATTTTAAAAATTTACCTAATATAGTTTCAGAAATAGAAAAATTAAAGAATAAAATAAATAATAAATAAGTAAATCATGGTTAAACAGAAAACCATAAAGAGTGAAATATCTCTTACTGGAGTTGGATTGCACACAGGAAAAGATGTAACAATGACTTTTAAGCCTTCACCAATAAACAGCGGATTTTCATTCGTTAGAGTTGACTTAGAAGGACAACCCATTATTGAAGCCGATGCCAATTATGTTGTGAACACGCAACGCGGAACCAATCTTGAAAAATTAGGCGTTAAAATTCAAACGCCTGAGCACGTTTTAGCCGCTTTAATTGGCTGTGATCTTGATAATGTTACCATAGAGTTGGATGCTTCAGAGCTTCCAATTATGGACGGTTCATCAAAATATTTTGTTGAAGCTATTGAAAAAGCAGAAATTGTAGAACAGGAAGCTGCTAGAAAATATTATGTAGTTAAAGAAGTTATATCCTTTACCGATGATGCAACAGGCAGTGAAATAATTGTTATGCCTTGTGAAGATTATCAAATAACAACGATGGTCGATTTTGGAACTAAAGTACTTGGAACACAAAACGCTACACTAAAAAACATTTCTGATTTCAAAACTGAAATTGCCGATTCAAGAACATTCAGCTTTCTTCATGAACTAGAAACTCTATTAGATGAGGGATTGATTAAAGGAGGGGATTTGAATAATGCCATCGTTTATGTTGACAAAGATATTTCTGAAAAAACCATGAATAATCTAAAAGTAGCATTTGGTAAAGATAGTATTTCTGTCAAGCCAAACGGCATTTTAGATAACCTAACCTTACATTATCCTAATGAAGCGGCTCGCCATAAATTATTAGATGTAATTGGAGATTTAGCTTTAATTGGAACGAGAATAAAAGGTAAAGTTATCGCTAACAAACCTGGGCATTTTGTAAATACACAATTTGCAAAAAAGTTATCTAAAATTATTAAAATTGAGCAACGCAATCAAGTGCCTACTTATGATTTAAATCAAGAACCTTTGATGGATATTCATAAAATAATGAGTACTTTACCGCATCGCCCGCCCTTTTTATTTATCGATAGAATTATCGAAATGTCAGACAATCACGTTGTTGGAATGAAAAATGTCACGATGAACGAAAGTTTTTTTGTTGGCCATTTTCCAGAAGCACCAGTAATGCCCGGTGTTATTATTGTAGAAGCAATGGCACAAACGGGAGGTATTTTGGTACTTAGCACGGTTCCAGATCCGGAAAATTACCTAACCTTTTTCATGAAAATTGACAATGTAAAATTTAAACAGAAAGTATTACCAGGTGACACTTTAATATTTAAATGTGAATTAATAACACCAATAAGAAGAGGGATTTGTCATATGCAAGCTCATGCTTATGCTAACGGAAGGTTAGTTGCTGAAGCTGAATTAATGGCGCAAATAGCTAGAAAACAATAAAAATTTAAAAAATATTTTTGCAATTAATTTTTATTAAATTGTAAAATGTGAATTACATTTGACCAACAAAATAATAAATTCTACAAATGAATCAACCATTAGCATATGTTCACCCAGGCGCAAAAATCGCAAAAAACGTTGTTATCGAACCATTTACAACCATTCATAACAATGTAGTAATTGGTGATGGTACATGGATAGGTTCCAATGTTACCATTATGGAAGGCGCACGAATTGGGAAAAATTGCAATATTTTTCCTGGAGCAGTTATTTCGGCCGTTCCACAAGATTTAAAATTTGGTGGAGAAGATTCTTTGGCTGTAATTGGAGACAATTGCACTATTAGAGAATGTGTTACTATCAATAGAGGAACCATCGCATCTGGCCAAACCACTTTAGGAAATAATTGCCTTGTCATGGCAACCGCACATATAGCACATGATTGTCACATTGGTGATAATGCAATCATTGTAAATGGAGTGGCTCTAGCTGGACATGTTATTGTTGGTAATCACGCAATTATCGGAGGTTTAGCTGCTGTTCATCAATTCATTCACATAGGGGATCACGCTATGATTTCGGGAGGTTCTCTTGTTAGAAAAGATGTACCGCCTTATACAAAATCAGCAAAGGAACCATTATCTTATGTGGGTATCAATTCTGTTGGATTGCGAAGAAGAGGATTTACCACCGAAAAAATTCGTGAAATTCAGGAAATTTATAGAATACTTTACCAAAAAAATTACAATACTTCCCAAGCTGTTGGGATCATTGAAGCAGAAATGGAAGCGACACCAGAGCGTGACGAGATATTAGATTTTATCAGAAATTCATCTCGTGGAATCATGAAAGGTTATTCAGGAGGTTCATAGCAATACAATCTTAAGTATATAAAAACAAAATACAAATTAATAAACAAACAATAAAATGGCATCTACATCAGATATTAAAAATGGATTATGCATAAAATACAATAATGATATTTATAAAATCATTGAATTTCTTCATGTAAAACCTGGGAAAGGCCCTGCATTCGTTAGAACTAAATTGAGAAGTTTGTCTAACGGGAAAGTATTGGATAACACTTTTTCTGCGGGTCATAAAATTGAGGAAGTCCGTGTTGAAAATCATAAATTTCAATTTTTATATCCTGAAGGGGATATGTTCCACTTCATGAACGTAGAGTCTTTTGAACAAATTTCTTTAAACAAAAATATCCTTGACTCCCCAGATTTATTAAAAGAAGGCGAAAACGTTATGGTAAGTATCAACACCGAAACGGATTTACCGCTATCTGTGGATATGCCATCATCAGTAGTGCTGGAAGTTACTTATGCAGAGCCTGGAGTTAAAGGGAATACAGCAACAAATGCAACTAAGTCAGCTACTGTAGAAACGGGAGCAACTGTAAATGTGCCGTTATTTATCAATGAAGGAGACAAAATTAAAATTGATACTTCCAATGGTAATTATATGGAGCGCGTTAAAGAATAGTATACAGTCAGAGTTGAGTAATTCTTAAAACTGTGACCGAGACTAAAAACTGATAAAATGAAGTTCCCAAAAGTACATTCCCTCGAAGAAATTGCCCAATTGCTTAATTGTGAATTTGTTGGCGATTCTAATTTTCCTGTTCAAGGCATGAATGAAATTCATGTTGTTGAAGCAGGTGATATCGTTTTTGTAGACCATCCAAAATATTATGACAAAGCCTTGCAATCGGCAGCTACAATTGTTTTAATTAACAAAAAAGTAGATTGTCCAGATGGGAAAGCCCTTTTGATTTCAGAGGACCCTTTTAGAGATTTCAATACTTTAACCAAACATTTTCGACCATTTATTGCAGCAAATGTTAGTGTGTCAACTTCAGCAATAATTGGAACTGGAACAACCATTCAGCCCAATTGTTTCATAGGAAATAATGTAGTAATTGGTAAAAATTGCTTGCTTCATGCCAATGTAATTGTATATGACAATACGGTTATTGGCAATAATGTGATCATCCATTCAGGAACAATACTTGGTGCGGATGCTTTTTATTATAAAAAACGTCTCGATGGTTTTGACCAATTACTTTCTGGTGGCAGAGTAGTGATTGAAGATAATGTTGGGATTGGCGCTTTATGCACTATCGATAAAGGAGTTACTGGAGATACTATTATTGGTGAAGGAACAAAAATTGACAATCAGGTACATGTAGGTCATGATACTAAAATTGGCAAAAAATGTTTAATTGCATCACAAACAGGAATTGCAGGTTGTGTTATCATTGAAGATGAAGTCACACTTTGGGGACAGGTAGGAACTACAAGTGGCATCACTATTGGCACAAAAGCAGTAGTTCTCGGTCAAACAGGCGTAACAAAATCAATAGAAGGAGGGAAGTCCTACTTTGGAACTCCAGTGGAAGAATCTCGCGAAAAATTAAAGCAATTAGCATACATTAAAAGAATACCCGAATTACTTTCAAAAAAATAAAAAAATGAAGGCAAAAGAAATAGTTCAAAATTTTTACAAATCCGATGTCTTAATCGACCCTATTTTGGTTAAAGAATTTTTGCACCCCGATGTTATTTTGGAGTGGCATAGTAGTCAAGGGTTTTTAAAACTTACTTATGAAGACATTTTAGAATTAAGCAATGACTTAAATAAAGCTTATGTTCGTTCAAAAACTAAATTAAGCCATATTGTAGTAGAAGGAAATACCATAACTGTTCGCTATTCCCACTATGTAAAAACTATAGAAAATCCAAGAGAGGAAATGCTTTTGGGGCATTTTATGGTGATTTGGGAAATAAAAGAGAACAAATTATATCGAGGCTATCAAATGAGTCAATTATCAGAATAAATATTAAAAAGAGAACGTAGAAAACTGGACACTTTTATCTACTTTTGCAACATCATAAAAAAATTCAATTTAATAATAAAAACATGAGCGTTTTAGTTAATAAAGATTCAAAAATAATAGTTCAAGGATTTACTGGAAGCGAAGGTACTTTTCATGCCGAGCAAATGATTGAATATGGAACCAATGTTGTTGGTGGTGTAACTCCAGGAAAAGGAGGCTCAACCCATTTAGATCGTCCCGTTTTTAATACAGTGAAAGATGCTGTTGAAAAAGCAGGAGCTGATACTACCATCATATTTGTTCCACCAGCTTTTGCTGCTGACGCCATAATGGAAGCTGCCGATGCTGGTATAAAAGTAATTATTGCTATCACAGAAGGAATTCCTGTGGCGGATATGATTAAAGCCAACGAATATATAAAAGAAAAAAATTGCCGCCTAATAGGTCCAAACTGCCCGGGTGTTATTACACCAGGTGAAGCAAAAGTTGGTATTATGCCAGGTTTTGTTTTTAAGAAAGGTACGGTTGGAATAGTTTCAAAATCAGGGACTTTAACCTATGAAGCTGCAGATCAAGTAGTGAAGCAAGGATTGGGAATTACTACTGCCATTGGTATTGGTGGTGATCCAATTATTGGCACAACAACCAAGCAAGCTGTAGAATTATTAATGAATGATCCTGAGACCAATTGTATCGTTATGATTGGAGAAATTGGAGGTCAGCTTGAAGCAGATGCAGCACATTGGATTAAAGCCGATGGCAATCGTAAACCAGTTGTTGGATTTATTGCAGGCGTTACGGCTCCAGCAGGAAGAACAATGGGACATGCTGGTGCAATTGTGGGTGGTGCCGATGATACAGCCGAAGCTAAAAAAAGAATCATGAGAGAATGTGGTATTCACGTAGTTGATTCGCCGGCTGAGATTGGGAAAAAAGTAAAGGAAGTTTTAGGATAATCTTTTTTTCATCCTGAGAAAGTCTATGCTGAGCTCAGCCGAAGTACAGTCGAAGGGCTAATAACAAATTCAAAGTTCCGTCTAGTTGAATTACAAGATGGGGCTTTTTTAATTAAACAAAAATGTATAAAGAAGTAAAAAAATTCAAAATAAAAAGTAGTTTCACCTTTACACCCGATCAAAATTTAGAAGAAGTATGTAATGCTCCTGATAATGGAAACGGTGTGTTCTTGGTATTTGCTGTAGAGGGTGAAACCAAAGAATTAATAATGATTGGTTCTACCGGTACCGTACAAAATGACGGTACACTTAAAAGTAAAAGCGGTGGCCTTTACGACAAAATTGTAAACGGACAACAGTTTGCCAAAACCGGTAGAAAATATACTTGGCCAACCCAAATGAAGAAGGAAGATATTGCACAACTAGACGTATTTTGGTATGAAACTTTTAATGCTAAAACAAGCATTATCCCTACCTTTTTAGAAGCACAACTTTTGCAAAATTTTTTAACAGAAAACGGGCGTTTGCCTAGATGGAACGTAGCGTTTTAGTTTAATAAAATATACTCTAATATAAAACTCTCAATAATCTTGGGAGTTTTTTGTTATTATTTATCGGAAACACATCTAAAACCAATATGTTCCATTCCTGTATCTGGGGTTTCTTTCATTCTTCGTGCATTTCTGTATCCTGAACAATATCCCTCGTTACATAGAAACGAACCTCCACGTATAACGTGTTTTTGAGCGTAAAGGTCGTTTGGGTCAAAACTTTTAGTAGGTCCTTTGGGATTAAAAACTTTATTAGGCACAGTTGTATAATAATTAGAATCATACCAATCGTGGCACCATTCCCATACATTTCCTGACATATCAAATAATCCATATCCGTTTGCAGGAAACGATTTTACGGGAGCCGATTTTAAAAATTTATCTTTGATAGTATTGTGCTTAGGAAAATCTCCTTGCCAACTATTTGTTTTAGATTTGCCTTCATCAACAGATTCATTTCCCCATGAATAAATCTTATTTTTTAAGTTACCACGAGCAGCAAACTCCCATTCGGCTTCTGTTGGTAATCGTTTATTTGCCCATTTACAATAGGCTTGAGCGTCATCCCACGAAACTTGAACAACGGGATAATTGTCTTTATCAATTATATCGGATTTTAGTCCTGATGGATGTTTCCAATTAGCTCCAGCTTCCATTTTCCACCAGTAATCGGTGTCATTATTTACTATAGAAAAAACCAAAGAGGCAGGTTGTAATTGATCTTCTGATGGTTTTGGAGTACCTGCTGGTAATTGTTTTTTTAACTCTTCCCAGTCTATTTTTTTTTCGGCTGTGGTAATATAATTTGTTTCTTTAACAAATTGTGCAAATTGAGCGTTGGTAACTTCGGTGCAATCCATCCAAAAGCCATCTAAAGAGACCTTATGCTTGGGATATTCATCTTTATCAGCTTGATAATTATCGGCTCCCATTTCAAATTCACCACCTTTTATATATACCATATTGGTATGGGAGGATTGATTATATAATGTATGACTTTTCAATATTGAGGGTTCTTGTTTACAATCAACAAAAAAGAATGTAAATATTGTAAAAGTGATAATGAGAACCTTCATATAATATAGCTTAAAACAATTTATTCTTTAATGATTTTAAATGCTTTTTGCTGATTTAGCACTTTTAGAAAATAGATTCCTTTAGCTAAATAAGAAAAATCTTTGGATGCCAAGTCTTTACCTTCATAAATTTTTTCGCCTTTTATAGAATACAATTCAAAAATAGCATCATTCGAAATAGTACTTAGGTTAATTTTGGATTTAAATGGGTTTTCAATAACATATATTTCATTTATTGTACTCAAAAAAGAATCTGAATTTAGAGTTGAGCAATTGCTAGTCCCAACTAAAGTTGCTAATTGGGAACACAAATAATTGTAATTGGTTATGTCCGTTGCCGACATTGTTGTTAGCAGTAAATCATTATTTTCTGTTGGATTGAGTGTCAAATTATAAAATTTTTGAGTACCATTAGCAAATTTCAATAATTTATAATCTTGGTTTCGAATTGTTTTTCCATCTGATGCTAAAGGTGTTACTCTAAAAACTTCTGAAAATGCCCAAGGACGAACTGATGTTGTTGTATTTAATAATATTGGAATTAAACTATGGCAATCAACAACTGTCGTTGGAATTTGACTCTGCCAATTAGTGTCACCAAATAATTCTAATATAGTTGAAAATAAATCGGCGGTGTTTACAAGTGCATCACTTGTTCTATTTGGATTTACTACATCTGGTCCTGAGATTATAAAGGGAACAGTAACACCTCCTTGGTAAACACTACCTTTTGAAGGGCTAGATTGTGCTACTAATGAATCATCACCATTATCACCAATAAATATAATATCCGTAGTGTCCCATTTCCCTGAACTTATTAGATAATCAAAAAACCTTCCAATTTCTGTATCCATCGCTTCTACCATTGCTTGAAAATAAGGAACTGGGTTGGCGGTAATATCAGCTTGAGTACCTGTTAAAGTTGTGGCAGCAATCAAATTAGCAGGTGGTAATTGATAAGGAGTATGTGGCGAATTAAATGCCAATTGTAAATAAAAAGGTTTTGTAGAAGGTTGGCTATTAATATACGAAATGGCATTGTTTACATTTTCAGTTGTTGCATAATTAGTACATGTTGAACTTACACCATTAGTTATTTTTGTCCAATTATAATAACCATTTGTCTGCTGGCCAGCTGTTCCTAATGCGCCAATAATACTTCCTTCAAAATAATCAAATCCCATTGTATTTGGATAACTGTAACCTAATGCAGCACCAGTGGTAACATGCCATTTACCTATGCATGCTTTAGAAATTCCATTTGGAGAATAGAGGTTTAATACTTTTGGAATAATATTTTCATTGATATTTAATTTTGGATTACTGCCATCAACTACATCACCAACTCCAGTTCTAAAGCTATATCTACCTGTCAGGATTCCAGCACGAGTAGGGGAGCATAAAGGATTAGACCAAGCATTGTTAAAAACAACACCTCTGTTTAAAAGCCTTCTTACATTAGTTAAATGAACAGTATTGGGTGCGTGATCTGGATATATATCACAATAATCTTTTCCTAAATCATCGGCAATAATTAAAACTACATTGCGCTGCTGGGCATTGCTATTGAATAAGCATAAAAAGAATAAAATTAATAATACTAATTTTTTCATAGATTCAAAATTACACTGAAATATAAATAATAAA
>CAIMMM010000084.1 GCA_903842575.1 uncultured Bacteroidota bacterium
CAATCCTGCCAATCAAATCATTCGGAATGCTATTAAAAACAAAAAGGAAAATTCCGAAAAAACAGCTCATTTCAAAGCCGATTTCTATTCTCGTGGGATTTTTAGAATTAAAGATGCTCCGAAAAAAATCTTAGGACAAAAATTCGACTTTTTTGATGAAATATTAGATTCTTCAAGAAGCGGCATTCTCTATTTATCGGAAACTGTTTCAAAAATAAAGTTTCAAAAACCGGATAAAATGAAAGAAGATATTATCGCATCCAAAGTAAGTGGTAATGATAATGGTTTTAGCTTTAACAATGCCGCTTCGGTAAATTTTGATTGTTATGAAAACTATCTTCCTTTTCAAGTAAATGTGGTTTCGCCTATTGCCGACAATGCTTTCAACTATTATAAATACAAATTTGAAGGATCCTTTTTTACAGAAAACAAGCAACAAATCAATAAAATTAAAGTGATACCACGTCGTGATACAGAACCTGTAATGGAAGGGTATATCTATATAGAAGACGATACCTACTCAATATATGCTGTGGATTTAAAGATTAAAGGCAACCAAATGCAAACGCCCGCTATAGATGTATTGACTTTAAAACAAAGTTTTAGCTACAACTCCAAGGATAAGATTTGGGTGAAAAATACACAAACTCTTGACTTTGTTGCTGGTTTATTGAGCATTAAATTATCCGGGAGATTTACTTATGTCTATTCCAATTTTGAATTTGAAAAACAATTTGACAAAAAAACGTTTACCCTTGAAGTATTATCCTTTCAGGAAAATGCCAATAAGAAAGACAACGACTTTTGGAACACCATTCGCCCAGTGCCTTTATCAAATGAAGAAGCCACGGATTACCTAAAAAAAGACATTTTGCAAACCAAAAAGAAATCTCAAAAATATTTAGATTCTATAGACAACAAGAGAAATGAATTTGGCTTTATGGATATTTTATCCGGATATAGCTATAGTAACTCTTTTAAGAAATGGTCTATCAATTATGATGGCCCGTTGATGTCAACTTCTTTCAATACGGTACAAGGATGGAGAGTAAATGCTGGTTTGTCCTATACTAAAAGGGACGAAGAAAAAAGAACTTTCACTCGAATTGGCTCCCGTTTTGACTATGGTTTTTCGGAAGAAAAATTAAGAGCAACAGCTAGCTTTACCCATAAATTCAACAATAAAGACAATAGTTTGTTGAGTGTTAATGGTGGAAGTTCCGTTAGCCAATTTAATGGCAATAATCCTATTTCAAATGTTGTAAACTCAGTAAGTACCTTGTTTTTTAAAAACAATTTCATGAAATTGTATGAAAAGAATTTTGCCTCCGTAAATTTTGGTCGGGAAGTGGTAAATGGTTTGTACCTGAATTTCAACGCCGAATATTCGGAAAGAAAACCTTTGTACAACACCACCGATTATACTATTTTAAAAAGTGATGATTTGTACACGTCCAATAACCCACTGAATCCATTGGACGAAACCTCAGCTGCTATAACGAAACATAACTTAGTAAAAACTTCAGTAGTAGCTCGAATTGTTTTTGGTCAACAATACTGGACTCGCCCTGACGGCAAATTCAACATTCCCAACAATGATTACCCAACGATTTCCTTGGGTTATGAAAAAGCATTTGCTGCCACCGAAAAAAATTACGAGTATGATATGATTTCTGCCCGAGTAAATTATGACGTAACGCTTGGCAATAAAGGATTGATGCAAATGAATTTCAAAGGCGGAAAATTCTTCAATGCCGACAATATTTCCTTTGTGGATTACAAACATTTCAATGGAAACCAAACCCACATTGGGCAATCGGAGAGTTATATCAATGTATTCAACTTGCTACCTTATTATATAGGAAGCACAAATGACCGCTATTTTGAAACCCACATTGAGCACAACGACAAAGGTTATTTGATGAATAAAATTCCGTTGTTGAACAAGCTTCAAACGCAATTGGTTTTAGGATTCCACAATTTGGCCATTCCAGACAAAAAACCGTATCAGGAATTCACGGTGGGATTGGACAACCTTGGTTTTGGAAAATACCGCTTATTTCGGGTAGATTATGTGCGTTCCTATCAAAATGGCTATCAAGGGGATGGGGTGATTTTTGGTTTGAAGTTTTTGAATGTGTTGGAATAGTTTCTCCATTTTGTCATTTACTTAAAAAACACATCATAACCAAAACGTATCAACGTTCCAATTACAACTATCAAAAAGAAAATCCGGATAAAGCCGTTGCCTTTTTTGATAGCAAGTTTGGCACCAACCCAACCCCCAACTGCATTACAAACCGCCATAGGAATGGCAATTGCCCAAATGATTTTTCCTTTTAAAACAAAAAGACAAATGGAACCAAAATTGGTCGCCAGATTCACCATCTTGGCATTCGCCGAAGCGTGAAGAAAATCAAACCCCAAAACGGTTACAAAAGCCAACACCAAAAAACTTCCCGTTCCCGGTCCGATAAATCCGTCATAAAACCCAATGCAAATACTCATAATAACTGCTAATAGCAATTGCCTTTTGGGCGTATGTTCTTTGGCTTGATGGTTTCCAAAATCTTTTTTGGCAAAAGTATAAATCGCTATTAATGTTAAAACCACCAGCAGTAAGGGTTTCATAAAATCATTATGCACTTTGGTCAGTAAATTGGAACCTAAAAATGCGGAAGCAAAAGCAACAACTACCATAATAGAAAGCAATTTCCAATTCATTTTCACTTTCTTTAAATACTGTTGCGCTGCCAAAGCCGTTCCGCTAAACGAGGGTATTTTCAACGAACCAATCACGGAGGCTACGGCAAGATTGGGCAATAAAATCATAGCCACCGGAGTTTGAATCAATCCGCCGCCACCAACAATCGCATCGACAAATCCTGCTAAGAAAGCGGCAATACAAAGAAGAATGATGATATAGTTTTCCATATTTCTTAAAATAAAAAGAGGCACAAACTGCACCTCTATTTTCTATTATCTATTCGTCTATTATCTATATTCTGACAATATTAGCTCCAAGTGCACGAAGACGTTCGTCAATACGTTCGTAACCTCTATCAATTTGTTCAATGTTTTGAATGGTAGAAGTTCCTTTAGCCGAAAGCGCTGCAATCAATAAGGAAATCCCCGCTCTAATATCAGGGGAACTCATAATCGTAGCTTTCAATTGCGATTGGAAATTATGTCCCATAACCACAGCTCGGTGTGGATCACACAACATAATTTTGGCGCCCATATCAATTAGTTTATCCACAAAGAATAATCGGCTTTCAAACATTTTTTGGTGAATCAACACATCGCCATTGGCTTGTGTGGCAACCACCAAAACAATACTCAATAAATCGGGAGTAAATCCTGGCCAAGGCGCATCGGATATGGTTAAGATAGAACCATCAATATCGGTTTTTACCGTATATCCTTTTGTATGGGCAGGAATATAAATATCGTCCCCTTTTTTCTCTAACGTAATTCCTAGTTTTCTAAAAACACTTGGAATAACTCCTAGGTTTTCCCAACTCACATTTTTAATGGTGATTTCACTTTTGGTCATGGCGGCAAGGCCAATCCAAGAACCTATTTCAATCATATCGGGAAGAATTCTATGTTCGCAACCACCCAATGCTTCCACGCCTTCAATGGTTAGTAAATTGGAACCCACTCCGGTAATTTTCGCACCCATGGAATTTAACATTTTACACAATTGTTGTAAATAAGGTTCGCAGGCAGCGTTGTAAATTGTCGTTATTCCTTCTGCTAGAACAGCAGCCATTACTATATTGGCAGTTCCGGTAACCGATGCTTCATCCAATAACATGTGAGCACCTTTTAATCTTCCTTTCATTTCTACACCATAAAAATGGTCTTCTCTTTCGTATCTAAATTTGGCTCCTAAATTGATAAATCCTTCAAAATGCGTATCCAAACGGCGTCTTCCAATTTTATCTCCACCCGGTTTTGGAATATATCCTTTTCCAAAACGAGCCAAAAGCGGTCCGACAATCATAATAGAACCACGCAAAGAACCTCCTTCTTTTTTGAAAGCTTCGGTTTCAAGATAACCAACATTTACGTCATCCGCTTGAAAGGTTAACGAACCCGGTCCGTTTTTTTGAATTTTTACACCCAAATTCCCAAGCAAGGTTATCAATTTATTGACATCAATAATGTCTGGAATATTATTTATTGTTACTTTTTCTGGAGTTAAAAGAATAGCGCATAAAATTTGTAATGCTTCGTTTTTTGCGCCTTGCGGAGTTACATCTCCTTTTAGTTGAATGCCTCCTTCTATTTGAAAAGTTCCCATATTTTTATGTTGTCGGTTGTCGGTTATCGGTTATCGGTCAATTAATAAAACAGACAACGGATAACAGGCAACTATTTTTGATTGTTATTATTATTTTTCTGAAAAGGCTTTGATTTCACGATTTTCACGATTTTTGGTTTGGAACCAATAGGCATGTTTTTATTGGACATTTTTTTGTTAGTACGTAGCAAATCATTTGAGTTTAATAATTCCTCACTACTTTGTGTCAAATTAAATTTACCTTCTGAAAGTTCCAACAAATGTTCAAAAATCACATCATCTTTAACCGTGTCTTTGTTCCAACTGAAATATGATTTTTTCATGTGATTGGCAATGACTTTTACTAAAGCGCTTTTCATTTCTCCTTCTTCCCA
>CAIMMM010000085.1 GCA_903842575.1 uncultured Bacteroidota bacterium
ATAATGCTATCCCTGTTGTTAATTGTTTTTTTAATTCTATTTGGGAAAAATATTGACATTTCTTTCGATTCTCTGAAAATCTTAAAAGAATTAACAGACTTGCCTGCAAAATAATTAAAAACATTATAAAGAAGTACAGAATCTCCGTCTACTTTCCAATTACCATCATATGCTATTTTCCTATTACAAAACCCTAATTGAAATGTAGAATCCTTTTTTAAATCGAGTACCATTGTGACTTGATAAGAAAAGTCACCACCATATTTCCATTTCAGAATAAACGCATTTAGTATGTTAATGTTTGCGGTAGTGTATTTTCCATTAATACCTAAAGATTTTGTCTTACATGAATTAAAAAATGCAATGGAAGTGAATAAAATAAGTGGAAATATTATTGTTTTGAATCTGTTTTGTTTCATCTGTATCCAAAATTAGTGGTTTTTCTTTCTGAAATGTTTATCTCAGTCTAATGTCCACTTTTGCCAAACCCATGTTGCCACCAATTATTCATCCTTCACTTGTATTAGCAGCGGTGTTATTGTTAATGAAATAAGCCCTGCGGAGATAGTTGTTACAATTACGTTTCCATATTGTTTCAGTTCAAGTCCGCTTAAAAGTCTGGCAGCAATGATTGTCAAAGTTAATCCTGCGAATATTGCCCAATATTTCAAATTTTTCTTTTCTTTTTCAATGTTGTTTGATGGCAGTTTGTAAATGGCATAAGCAATTACAAGCACACCGAGTAAAGTTGAACTGTGTTGTAATATTTTCAGGATTGGAATTTGTCTGCCTAAAAAGTCTAACGATTTTTGTAATGCCGGAATTGTCTGAACAAAATAACCGTGTTCGTGAGTAAAACTGTCCCAAAATATATGTGAAGCCGCTCCGATTAGAATGGAAATTGACACTACGAGCCAGTTTCTTTTAAAGTGAGCGTTCCATTCAAACTTTTTAAATACCGAAAATCTTGATTTTAAAATGCTCGGTAAGTTGTCGAATAAACTGTCTCGAACAATGTTGTGAAAAATGAAAGAAAGCAATAGCCCTAGAGGTAAGTCGAACCAAAAAAGTCCGTCAATTTTATGGCTGTAATTACTCATAATTCTCATTCTTAAAAAATATTCAAAGTCAGGTGTCAAACTGCCGATTACAAGACCAGTCAAAGAGATCCATTGTCGAGGTAAAAACGTCAACGGTAAAACTATTGCTGGATGTGAAAATGTAAATGGCATTTTTTAATTTTTAGTTTTATTCGAGAAATTAAAATTTGAATAAATCCAATTAAGCAAATTATGAAGAAAATATATGTTGGATACCATTCAAATATAAACATACAAATATTTATTGCGATACCAAATAGCAAAAACACTAACCATCCAAAAAGTAAAATTCTGTTTTTCAATTAATTATTTTTTTGTTGGAATTCGGTTCTCCAAAATATCAGGTAAGTTGATTATATACGAAACTAATCGGAAAAATATCAATTCGCAAAAATTTGTCTTTAGAGGTAAGATAGTATTTTGCTTTTAATTTTATTAGTAACTCTTTTTGATGTTCCAAAGTCTATGAAACCACCGTCATTCCCAAAGTCTATTTGTTGAGCATTTAAATAAAAATTACTTGAGTCATAGAATATATAAACATCAAAACTATTCCAAAACCATCCTACATATCTAAAGTGTCGATATTGCTCGTCTCTATCAAGTTCGTTCAGTTTAAAATCACTAATTATTTGATTTATTATTTGACTTTTTTTATCAATCGAAAACTCAGAATTAATAGAGGTCACTTCGTAAGTTTTGGGTATTCTCCAAAGACCATAAAGTCCTAC
>CAIMMM010000086.1 GCA_903842575.1 uncultured Bacteroidota bacterium
AAAAATAAAAGAGGAAGTATTGTTGCAATTGAGCCAGAGACAGGAGAAATACTTACTTTGGTTTCCAGTCCAACTTATAATCCAAATTTACTTACTGGTAGAATTCGGTCTAAAAATTATATGACCCTAATCGAGGATAAATTAAAACCTTTATTTAACAGAGCTTTGATGGCCCAATATCCTCCTGGATCAACCTTTAAACTAGTAAATGCGCTTATTGGAGAACAGGAAAAAGTTTTGGTTTCATCCACACGTTTTCCATGTTCTTTGGGTTTTCATTTTGGGAAATTAACCGTAAAATGTCATGCTCATGGTTCGCCATTGGATTTGGAGCAATCAATTGTTCAATCTTGTAACGCTTATTATTGCTATGCTTTTAAAGCAATTGTTGAAAAAAGACCATTTATTTCAACAAAAGCTGGTTTTAATAAATGGCGAAATCATGTTTTGAGTTTTGGACTGGGTGAGAAATTTCACAACGATTTACCAAATGAATTAAGCGGCAATATTCCAACATCTGACTATTATGATAAATACCATGGTAAAAACAGATGGAGAGCTGTTTCGGTAATTTCACTTTCTATTGGACAAGGTGAAATTGGAATCACCCCTTTGCAATTGGCAAACTTAGCAGCAATAATTGCTAACAGAGGATGGTATTATATTCCGCACATTGTAAAAGCGATTGGCAAGAAAAATAATGCAAATCAAAGATTTATTATAAAAAAGAACACAACCGTGGAGGCGCAGTATTTCGAACCAGTTGTAAATGCCATGAATAAGGTTGTTCAATCGGCATCTGGAACAGGATTTGGAGGAAAATTAGAGAATGTTTCTATGTGTGGAAAAACAGGAACTGCTCAAAATCCACATGGAAAAAACCATTCCTTGTTCATTGCTTTTGCTCCTAAAGACAATCCTAAAATTGCAATTTCGGTAATTGTTGAAAATGCGGGTTATGGTTCGGAGTGGGCAGTACCAATAGCAAGTTTAATGATTGAAAAATATCTTTTTGGAAAAGTAAAAAGAAAAGATTTAGAACAAAAAATGATAACAGGTAATTTAATTTCATCAAATTGAGATATCAAAAAAACATATTTTCAAATATTGACTGGATTACAGTTGGCCTTTATTTGGTATTGGTTATTTTTGGTTGGGTAAATATTTATGCTGCCGTATTTAACGAAAGCCATAAAAGTATTTTTGATATTTCTCAAAGCTATGGTAAACAATTAATATGGATTGGAACATCCTTAGTTATTGCTGTAGTCGTTTTGGCTATTGATGGCAAGTTTTTTAACACTTTTGCATACACTATTTATGGCATTTTCCTTTTCCTTTTAATTTTTGTTTTATTGGCCGGAAGTGAAATTTCCGGATCTAAATCATGGTTTAAAATTGGCGAATTTGCACTTCAACCTTCCGAATTTGCAAAATTTGCAACCAACCTGGCAATTGCAAAATATTTGAGTACGGCAAATATTAAAATCCAAGATTTAGAAACAAAACTTAAAACCCTTCTGATTTTAGCTATTCCTGTAAGTCTGATTTTTCTTCAAAATGACACAGGTTCGGCATTGGTTTATTTCGCATTTATCTTTGTTTTATATAGAGAAGGGCTATCGGGCAACGTGCTCATTTTGGGTTTTGTTGTGGTTGTTTTATTTTTCCTGACTTTATTAATTAATCAATACGTTATTATTGCTACAATTACAGGCGTTTTTCTGGTTTTGTTTTTCTTCATTAAGAAAAAAAGAAAAGAAATTTTTATTTTAGTTGGGATTTATTTATTGACTACCGGTTTCGTTTTTAGTGTTGATTATATTTATAAAAATGTTCTAGAACCTCATCAAAAACAACGTATTGAAGTTTTATTGGGCCAGCAAACCGACTTGAAAAAAGCAGGATATAATGTAAATCAGTCTAAAATTGCTATTGGATCGGGTGGTTTTGCAGGAAAAGGTTTTCTTCAGGGCACCCAAACCAAATATAATTTTGTTCCCGAACAAAGTACGGATTTCATTTTCTGCACAGTTGGTGAAGAATGGGGATT
>CAIMMM010000087.1 GCA_903842575.1 uncultured Bacteroidota bacterium
AGGATTCAAAAATTACATGACAATACCAAGCAACATATCAACCTCTTTTCTCATTTTAGGAAGCATCATCTGCCGAACTGTTATGAAAAACTCTCATAAAAAACACAGAAAAAACTATTTTTTGGCGGTCAACAGTGGGGTACACGATCCGGATTATCCAATTAACGGGTCTCCCGATTTGTTGTTTAGGATGTTTGCCATTAAAGTTTGATTTTTATTCCGTTAAACCCGATCAATTCATCAATTTGAAAAAGGGTTACGTGACCCATGGCCTTGTTTTGTGCATCGACTGGCACAACTTCACGCATCCGGCTGGATTTCATGTGTGAATAATTTGTTTTTTAGCGGCCACATGGAACTCGCCATGAGATAATAGTGCTTCTGTGTGAGATTCGTTCCCATGGCTCGTTTCATGTCGAAGCGGAGACCACTGGCTTCGGCGCGGAGCATAAAAACTAGTTAGCCATTTTTGGTGACGAACTTGATCGAGAAGGTAACCTGTTTGCCGTAGGGTGTTTCTTTTGCCTCCAATTATTTGAGTGCAAAGTTGCGCCGGATGGTCTGTATTTCTTCCATAAATCTTGTTTTTGGGTAAAGATAGATGGCTGGGAAAGGGAGGGAAAGGACAAAAAAACCGGTGATTTGCCTGGCTTTTTTTGTCCAAAATCCTGGAGATAGCGGTTTAGCTATGTGTAATGCGAGAATTCGAAGCATTTCATTTTCAAACCTGCATAAAGCCAATTCGTTTATTCATATTTTCTTTTTTTCACCTATCGTCAAATGACGAATTGGTAGCGTTGCAACGAAGAACATTGGTTTTACTATCCGCTGAAGCCCGCATTTCATACAGCTTTTGTAATAGGCTGGCTTTTAAAATCCTTTAATAATTATCATTTGTCAAATGGGAAATTAACATCTTTAGAAACTTTAAAAATGGTTATTTGCCCCGCAGTTCCTGTTCCAAATTTACCTACTCCTTTCCCAGTTATAAATTCGCCTCTTGTACCTAAAATCTTTTGAACATCGTCAGTTTGTGTTCTAGCTGCTGAATATAAAACCGAAATATTGATATTATCTGAGATTTTTGAAATCGGTTTAATATCATCTGGAACAGCTTTTACAAGACTTTGATGTTCGTTATACCATCCAGAATCATTGACATTGACAATTGTTTCAATTTTTCTTTGGTTAACAGAAAAATCTTTGTCGAAAATTTCTCCTGAATATGTTTCACTTTCCCCTACCCTATAATATATTCTGCCAACACTCACTAAAAAATTTGTGCCATCTGGGAAGTCTGTTTCTATACTGATTTTAATTTGATTTTCATTTATTTTAATCGCAGAAAGGTTAATTACATACTCTTTAAGTTTTTCAATTGGAATTTCTATTGTTACTTTTTTCGTTTCTTTAATTTCCCATTTTGTCCCATACAAGGAACCCACATTATTGACAAATGACACTAATCCATTATCATTAAATTCTCCAACTCCATAAGCCGTTGATTCAGTATCCATTTCAGGCAAGTATATAAATACAATAAACTCTTTCCAGTTTTTATTCCCATTTCCCCAAATAGTGATTGCCGTGTTTTTCATTTCTTCTTTGGTAGGCAGAGAATTGACATCAAGAATTATGCGATAAGCCATTCTTGGAATATTTAAATAACTAAAATCTTGCTTTCGCGAAATTATATGTTTTAAAATGCCTGATTTTTTTTCAGCCTCTTTTGTGGTGGGAAAATTGATTTCTGTAACACTATTTGAAGTGGATGATAAATCTTGTGTCTTGAAAGATTTTGAAATTATAATTATCATTAACATAATTAATAATGTGATAAAAATATAACTTATTGCTTTGCGATTTTCTTTTTTTGTCTCTACATTTTTCGAACTGAAATCACTTTTATGGATATTTTGTTTTTTTGAAGCATTTCCTTTACTGGAATTGTTAATTACAGGAGAATCAATAAATTCCCTGCTTTCACGTTCTTTTTGTTCTTTAGCTTTTAATTCTTCATCAATTTTTTTCTGTTCATCGATTTTTATTTTTGAAACTATTTCTTCTGATAAAGGAAACCCACAATTTGGGCAAATTGATGCTAATTCACTAATTTGATTTTTACATTCCGGACATTTAATTAGTGCCATAATTTTAAGTTTTATTTATTTTAACATTCATCAAATAATTTCTCAGCTGTTTTATTTAGTTCATTAAGTATTTTTAAATAAACAGTTCTGAAAAAGTTATCAAATGTAATTTGAGGAATAAAATCAGGTTCTCCTTAACATATATTAGTAATATTATTCTAACTAATCTTTTTTTTTCAAGCTAGCCTATAGCGGATAGCGTGCGTTGTTTATTTTTATATCATCTTTTTAATTAAATTCCATTCATCCATTGTTACCCGAAAATTTGTACCAGCCCAGGGTCTTTTTATTATACTCAAGTTTTGAAGTCCGTCGGTTTTTTTTATTAAATCTCTCAAAACAGGTGGTTCAATTAGCTGTAATAGTTTCATTTTTACTCTATATTTCTCGCCTTCCTCTCCAGTATTATCGATCCAGTATTTTTTTTCAGCTTCGGTTTCGTAATAATAATCAGGATCTAAAATAATTTCAGTAATTGCATATATTCCAGCTTTCTTTCCAGAAAGCCAAATTATACCAATATTACCTTTAGAAATTTCATTTCTATATTGCTTTACTTTCCAGTGAAAACCCTTAATTACTTCTTCGTCTCTTAGAGCTTTATAAATATCATATTTTTCAGAACCTTGAAAGATCCAAATATTATCTGAAACCGGAAATTCAATATTTATTTTAAAATTTTCCATCTTTCTTTAATCAATAAATTAATAGTTTACATTGTTTGCAATTTGACATATTAAATTGTATCCAAGTTCTTTACATTCTATTTCTACTATTTTCAATTACACAGGTTTTCATATGCATATCCAAATAAATGAATAATAGA
>CAIMMM010000088.1 GCA_903842575.1 uncultured Bacteroidota bacterium
AATCACTAATTGAAGACTACTTGTTTTCAATGAATAATCAACATTACAATAAACTGTATTCCAATCAGCAGCCGGCTCACCAAAGTTATAGCTTTGATATTTACCCCCTTGTGTGAGTGCTTCGTGTTCCGGGTTTAGTCCAACCTCAAAGAAGGAATTCCCGAAAATTACCACAGAAGGTTTTAGTTCCCTAAATATCAATGGTTTGATTTGTTTATCATATTTATTGAACTCTGTCTTTACTGCATTGATGTTTGGTATGTAGAAGTCTCTGTAATACCAAAAAGGGTCAATTATTCTGTTGAATGCCACAGTGATTAACAGCAATACAAACAACGACAGTAAAAATGCCTTCGTGTAAGCTTTAGGGTTCATCAGCTTAAAACTGGAAATAAATAAATTCACTTAAATCACTTATAAATAATATTGATATGAAGCTTATTAGAATCAGAAATAATAGCCACACAGCGTTTAACTTCCAACTCCAAAACTGATTTTTTTCATTTTGTGACAAAAGGACAATCTCTGTAGTATTTGGCATAAACCAACATATTCCAAGCATTATAGAAATAATCCATATCTCATTATTTCCGGTAAACAAAATATCATTGGAGGAGAATTTGCAACCATGCTCAAGCATCCATCTGACAAGAAAGTCGAAATTGGACTCTTCAGCCCATTTTAAAGGTATTAGTGTCCCATTCATGCCGAGCATCCCCTTGACGATATTGATGCCAGAGTCAATAGACGATGCCCTAAAAAAAACCCATGCAAAAACTACCGCTAAAAAAGTAATAATCCTTGAGATGGCAGCATTCAAAAAAAAAGGCTTAAGGTGATTCAAACCATAATTGGAAGCCATTTTCTGAAATACATGGTTTAGGATTAAATAAAATCCATGCAACCCACCCCAGAAAACATACGTCCAGTTCGCTCCATGCCAAAGTCCACCTAGGAGCATTGTAATCATTAGATTGACATGCTTTCTGAAGACACCTCTTCGATTGCCCCCAAGAGGTATATACAAATAATCCCTAAGGAATCGGGAAAGCGTCATGTGCCATCTTCGCCAAAATTCGATAATATTTTTGGATTTGTATGGAGAATTGAAATTTATGGGCAAGTCCACCCCGAACAATTTTGATGCTCCGAGTGCCATGTCAGTATAACCTGAAAAATCGAAATATATTTGAAGGGTGTAGGATAGTGAAGCCCCCCAAGCCTCAAATGTATTTATGTTTTCTCCACTACTTGCCGCATCAAACACCGGAGTGACATAACATGCTAGATTGTCGGCTAAAACGACTTTTTTGAATAAACCTAAAAAAAACAATGTCAATCCAGTGGCGACATTATAGTAATTTATCTGGAATATTTTCTTATCAGAAAATTGCGGCATCATTTCCTTGTGATGAAGCACAGGGCCGGCAATTAAGTGTGGAAAGTATGTTACAAACAAGGAATAGTGTACGATATTATATTCTTTCGATTTCCTGTGATATGTATCAATCAGGAAAGCAATTTGAGTGAAGGTGAAAAAAGAAATTCCTAAGGGTAGAGTAATATTTTGATTTTTATAACTTGTTCCAAAATATAAATTTAACTCGGAAATAATGAAGTTCGTGTATTTGTAATAGACTAAAAGTATAAGATTGATTGATACGCCAATGTATAAATATAATTTTTCATTAGTTTGCTTTTCCGATGCGATTGAAGTTGAAATTATTCTCCCTAATGTATAATTAAATAGGATAGACAAGCTTAGTAATAATAGATACTGGTAATTCCACCATCCATAAAAAAATAAAGAAGCTATAACTAAAAATAAAATCGCATATTCATGATTTTTTTTTGCTATGAAATAGAAACTTATGAAAGTTATAGGTAAGTAAACAAAAATGTAAGCAAAAGAATTAAATAGCATGTCTAACCGTCAAAAATTCAAAAATGCGGGAAGATTTATAATCCCACAGAGCTTGAAAGATAGGGACGTTTCGAAAGTGCCTATACTTCAAAATAATCAGTAAACTTGGAGTCGTTCATTTACTTGTGTACACATGAAACGGCTTCAGGTCTCGACTTTTTTTTCAACTATCATGGTTAAAGCTCGATCATTAAAATAAATCACGAACCTTTGCCATTGCATGATTGCCTCGAT
>CAIMMM010000089.1 GCA_903842575.1 uncultured Bacteroidota bacterium
CTACGCTGGCAATATCAATAAAAAAAGTCCGCTATTTCTAACGGACTGCAAATGTATATCTTTTTGTTTTTTAATCAAAACATTTTTGTGAAAAATTTTAATTAAATATGTGCGTTGGTTTTTTCCTTTCTTTTTACTAATATTCTTTCTAGTGATTCTGCAGATAATTCCATTGCTTCTTCAAAAGTTTTGCATTGCTTTTTTACCATAAAATCGTCTCCTGGTACATGAATTTTAACCTCTACAATTTTATTTTCTTTTTCACTTGTCTTTTCAACTTTTAAAAAAACGTCGGCTGAAACTATTTTTCCATAAAATTTTTCAAGTTTATCCATTCTTTCTTGAATGAAATCTGTCAACTTTTTGTCGGCTGCAAAATTTACTGCATTAACATTTACCTTCATAATCTATTTTTTAGGGGTTAAACATATTAGAATTATTTTTGATTTCTTGGATGAGCAACACTATATACTTTTTTAAGTTCTGCTAAACTACTATGAGTATAAACCTGAGTTGATGCCAAACTAGAATGCCCTAATAATTCTTTAACTGAATTTATATCGGCTCCGTTATTGAGTAAGTGAGTTGCAAACGTATGTCTTAATATATGCGGGCTTTTCTTTACCTTTTCGGAGACACCACTAAGGTAGGTATTTATTAATCGATAAACAAACGAATCGTTTAATTTAACTCCTTTTAATAATAGAAAAAAACAGTCCTTATCACTAATCCGTTCCAATTGTGTTCTTTGCTCTAAATAAAGTTGTATTTCGTCTACTATTATTGGTAATATTGGGATTATCCTTTCCTTATTTCTTTTTCCTAAAACCTTAATCGTGGCATTTGAGGCATCAACATTTTGAAATTTTAGATTGATTAACTCTGCTCTTCTTATCCCTGTTGTATAAAACAAATCAATAATGAGCTTATCTCTAAGGCCTTCAAATCCGTCAGGAAATTTTATTTGGTTTAATATTAAATCCAATTCTTTTTCAGAAAAAGGAATCTGAAGTTTTTTTGGTGCTTTTAATGCTTTGTGTTTTAGTAAGGGGCTTTTATCAATTTGTTTTGTTTTTAGTAAAAACTTATAAAATGATTTTAAGGAAGCTATTTTTCTATTGATGGAAGAATTAGAAATACCACCATCAGAAAGAGAAACAATCCAGGAGCGGATTTGGCTGTAGTTTATTTCAAGCAAATCCTTTTGTTCAAATTCAATTAAAATAAATTTTTCGAAAAAACCAATGTCATTTAGATAACCATTAACGGTATGTAGCGAATATTTTTTCTCTAACATTAAATAATCTTTAAAACTATTTTTAATCTTTTCCATAAAAAAACCGTTAGCATCAAAGTTATGAAACTTTAATTACTAACGGTTATGTGTAATGAAAAATTAATTTCTAACTTTCCAAGTTATCTCTCATGTTCTGAATGTAAGCCGCTTTTTGAATTTTCATTCTATTGGTTACAGAAGGTTTTATAAAAGCAGTACGTGCTCTTAATTGACGAACAGTTCCTGTTTTGTCAAATTTTCTCTTATAGCGCTTTAATGCTCTATCGATATTTTCTCCGTCTTTAATTGGTATAATTAACATAATATAGACACCTCCTCTCATTTAGTGGTGCAAAAGTACTATTATTTTTTAATTTACAAAGAAAAAAGAGGAAAGATAAAAGAGGAAAGATTTTTTAATTTAAAAACCAAAAAGCCAAAATACAATTTCTTGCTTCTTGGCTCTTTATTCTTTATCCTGTTCCCTTAGCTTATCCTTTAAGCAAATTTCTTGAAATAACTAATTTCTGAATTTCCGTTGTTCCTTCTCCAATAGTACACAACTTAGCATCTCTGTAAAATTTCTCTACAGGGAAATCCTTAGTATAACCATATCCTCCATGAATTTGAACTGCTTCATTGGCAACTTTACAGCAAACTTCCGAAGCATACATTTTTGCCATAGCACCAGAAGTAGTAACAGGCAAATGATGTTGCTTGTGATAAGCCGCTTTATGAAGTAACAATTCCGAACATTCAATTTCGGTTGCCATATCGGCTAATTTAAATGCGATAGCTTGAAAACTGCTTATAGGTTGCCCAAATTGATGTCTTTCTTTTGAATATTTTAATGCAGCTTCATAAGCTCCTTTTGCAATCCCTAAGGATAAAGCACCGATAGAAATTCTTCCACCATCCAATATTTTCATAGCTTGTATAAATCCTTGACCTACTTCTCCCAATCGATTCGCATCTGAAATTCTACAATTATCAAAAATCAATTCTGCCGTTTCACTAGCGCGCATTCCTAATTTATTTTCTTTTTTACCTGATGTAAATCCTGGCATTCCTTTTTCAAAGACAAAAGCGGTCATTCCTTTAGAATCCCCTTTTTCTCCTGTTCTAACAATAACTACAGCTATATCACCTGAGATGGCATGTGTGATAAAATTTTTTGCTCCGTTTACAATCCAATAATCTCCGTCTTTCACAGCGGTTGTATTCATTCCACCTGCATCGGAACCCGTGTTGTGCTCGGTTAAACCCCAAGCGCCAATATATTCGGCGGTGGCTAATTTTGGAATCCACTTTTTCTTTTGCTCCTCATTTCCAAAAGTCAAAATATGATTGGTGCAAAGGGAATTGTGTGCCGCAACTGAAAGTCCTATGGATGGATCCACTTTAGAAATCTCCTCAACTATAGTAATATATTCGTGATAACCCAAACCTGAACCGCCTAATTCCTCTGGAACTAAAACACCCATAAAACCCATTTCACCCAATTTCTTGAACAATGAAATTGGAAAAGTTTGTGCTTCATCCCATTCCATGATATTTGGACGTATTTCTTTTTCGGCAAAATCACGAATGGACTGTGCAATCATAGATTGCGTTTCGTTGTATTCAAAATTCATAAAACAAGTCTTTTTTAGAATTCCAAATATAGGGCAATTATTTTAATTTTTTCAACGGGGAAATTTTTAATCTTTGATAAATCCTCAACTTTAATATCTCCATTCATTGTTCTGTAAGTAACTATTTCTTTAGCCAAAATATATCCGAAATTATGAAAATACGCTAACTCTTTGACCGAAGCATCATTAATGTTTATTTTCCTGATATTAGGCAGCGATGAAACTTTAAAGTGACTTTTCAAATTTTCAATAACTTCGGGAGACAAACCCCAAATATCTTCCATTTGTTCCATACTTACAAATCCACCATATGCTTCTTTTTGTTTTGCTATTCGATTTGATAAACCATCACCAATGCCGTAAATTTTCATTAAATCTTCCTTTGTGGCTTGATTAATGTCTAGCACTTTAAGTACTTCATTTTTAGAAAATTCTTTATTCTCGAATGCTTTAAAATTTGACTTCTTGTTTTTTACCCAATCAGGGAACTTAAAATAAGGAGCCATTGTTTTTAATAATGAATCGGAAACTTTGGTAACTTTTTGAAACTCTCCTGTAGAATTCACATATTTATCAAGCTTTCTGAATGCTAATAATCTATCTATTTCTGCTACAGACATTCCCAATTTATAACCTTTAAAATCAGTAATAAAGTTAGGATTAAAAGGATAAATTTTTGATTTAGACGTTGCTTTTTGTTGTTTTAAACCATTTATCAAGACTTGATTGGCTAACCATTTTGATTTTACAATTTCTTCTTTATCATTCGAATTGAAATCAACAAAAAAATAAACTGCTTGCATTATGAAAATAAGAACAAACAGCACTATAACTCCAATGCGCTGACTTTTGGAAAAGAGAAGAAAGGATTTTAATATGTTTGTGTTTTGTTCCAAATACTTATTTATAAATCAAAAACAGATGTGCGTTTACCATGAATTAAATCTTTCAGTTTTATCCAAAACGCCAATGTAAGGTATACTCCAAAACCTAATCCTGCGGTTACAAAGGAGATGTAAATAAAAAACAAACGCACGTTGGATGCTCGTATTCCAAGTTTATCAGCTAAGCGAGTAGAAACATGAAAACCATGTTTTTCGAAGAAATATTTAAGTTGAATGACTGCTGACATTTTTTATTTATAATTAATTTAGTATAAAATTACTGTTTTAATAGTTGAATTCCAATGGCGCATTGCAAACATTTAGCAAAATTGCAATACTCGTTTTTTAACTGCAACAAAGATTGGGTTTCAAAGGCACTTTTTGAATTTATCCCAAAGTTTTTGAATTTTTGAATAATGACATTTTTTTCGGGAGCAATTTCTTTAAGTAAAGCTAGTATTGTCTCTGAAGCTTCTTTTCCTTGACTTTTGGCATAAGAAAATTGTATGGGGATAATTGTATTTATAATCAATAAATCAACGAATGATTTTGAAAACTGTTTCTTTTTCTTTGGACTTTCTTTGTCAAATTGGTAGTGTGTTTGCCAATAATCAGAAATGGAAATACCAAACAACTTATAAAACTCGTCAAGTTTATTAGTTGTAATTATTAGTGAAAAAAGATTTCTTTGATGATGATATAGCATTGCCAATTGTGCCAATCGAATGGTTGGAAAATTATCGGGACGATGCTTAAAAAATTGAGCTGGCTCAACAAAAATTTTCTCTAATTGATATTTATGGGAAATATAATCAAACCGAGATTTTAAATCATTGGGATAGGTATCTTCAACATCTAGAGGAAATAAATCCGCTTGGCCAAAAAGTAAGGCTTCTAAATTTTGAACTTCAAAACTTTCTTTTCTAATAATAGAAAAAGGTATTGATTTAGCCATTTTTAAAAAGGTTTCCCCATTGGTATTCAAACCAAAATTCTTTGCCAACATACAAAAAAGCACTGCTTCCCAATTGTTTTCTGTTGTTTCCAAAAGTTGCTGTATCGGTATTGATTTTCTCTCCAGACGCTCAAAATACAACCGTTCTTGCCAATTTTGAAAAGTAAACCCATCAACATGAGCAATATCTTTTTCGCAATAAATCCAGGACTTTGGCGATACCAATGCTTGATAATTACTAAGGGTTGCTGCGCTCACGTAATGTTTCAGTTCTAACACTGGTATTTCCGAATTGTCTTTTCTAAATATTGGCGCGTCATTTTCCCAAACTACATGCAAAATGATACTATCGTAATTTTCGTCTTTCTCATGATGGTGCACATACCAATCGGAAGATTTTATGTGAATCTCAATATTGCCAGCCCACTTTTGGCTGTCGATAGTGATTTGAGCGTTGAAAAAATCGGGACCTGCTTTTTGTAAATATTGACCACTTTTGACAATCGTCAGACTTTCTCCCGAAACCGTTGTTAGGTTAGAAAAATCAAACTTCTTATATTGCCAAACATAATGGAGAAAATCTTCTTTCACAATTGCTAAATTTACATCTAAAGTAAGAAATTTACTTTTAAACTAAAAATTATTGTAATGAAAAATTTACGAATTGCGCTTTTACTGCTGGTTTTTGGAAATTGTTTTTCCCAAAACTATAAAATCACTTACCTAAAAAGTTCGAACGGAACTTTGCTGGAAAATCAGGATCCGATTTGGGTTTTTACCAACGAAGATGTCACTAGGACAACTACGGAAAGTATTAGAAATAAAAAAGCAAATTTCCCTTTTGAAGAAACTGCTGTAGACAGAAGCGATAATTCTTTTTATCAAATCGCAACATTAAACAGTACTAAAACCATCGCATCAAAAGATAGCATATCTTTAAATAAACAAACTTTTGAATATTTAAATGAAACCAAAAAAATATTGGGTTACAATTGCAAAAAAGCCAAAACTATTGTCAATTCAAACTCTATAGAATTTTGGTATACTGATGATTTAAAAATAAAAGGAGCACCAACTGTTTTAGGGCAAAATCTGGGTTTAGTCTTGGAAATGATACGAAATGGAAACTTTATCATCGCTGCGACAAAAGTGGAAAAAATTAAACCAACAACTTTTTCTGACTATATCAAACCTGCAAATATTATTGACGGATTAACCTATAAAGATTTGCTTTGGAAAAGCCGATTCACGTCGGTTTCTATTTTCAAAAATCAGATTATCAATTTCTCTGAGGATTCCAAATCCAATGACAGCATCCTTCGATTTGCCAACGGGACTATTGCGGTTCGAAAAGTTAAATTTCCACCAATTCCAGCCGGAAGTCAGGTATTTATTGATGTGAATGAACAATCTAACGGGGATGCTTACGACAGAACCGGCTCGGTTTTTATTATTCCAACGGACAATGCAATTTCTTTTATGGATGGTCTAAAAAATGGTGCAAAGGAACTTCCTGTTTATACGAATGGTAATGGCAAAAACTATCAAGGTGTTGTTCGAACCGAAAATTATTCTCCTTTGTTGGAAGTCTTGCGGTTTTTTACTCCGTTTGGAATAAAGCAATACAACACCATTCAGTTGAAAGACAAAACCTGGCAGGAAAGTGTTCCTTATCGACAGGATATTTCCGATTTGCAAACTGTTTTGAGTAATCAGGAAGTTTGGATTGGTATCAATATTGGGAATTATGACAAAGGCGGCCATAAAGTTTCTGCAAACATTACCATTCATAACGAGGAAGATAGTAAAGCAAAAGCCTTGAAAGTGCTCCCACTTTTCGATACCAATAATGTAATGGAAATGGCTGGACAAGAATATGCTACAATGTTTAATTCTGATAAAGGATTGGAAATAAATTTCACCTTAACCACCGCCATGAAAAAAGCCAAATTACGCTATGTTACTACGGGGCATGGTGGTTGGGAAAATGGAGATGAGTTTGTTCCGAAAAAAAACACTATTATTTTAAATCAAAAAGAAGTCTTTAGTTTCACACCCTGGAGACAAGATTGTGGCACTTATCGATTGTACAATCCAGCCTCGGGAAATTTTTCTAATGGATTATCGTCCTCTGATTATAGCAGGTCCAATTGGTGTCCGGGGACAGTAACTAATCCTATTTATATTGATTTAGAAAATTTGGAAATTGGAAAATATACTTTACAAATTAAAATCCCTCAAGGCGAACCCGAAGGAACTAGTTTTAGTTCATGGAATGTCTCTGGTGTTTTGATTGGAGAATAGAAGAAATAAAAAAGAGCCAAGAAAAAAGATACTACTTTTGCTTCTTGACTCTTGCTTCCCTACCTGTCGGCAGACAGGTTGTTTCTATGAATTACTTAATCGAACTAATAATATCGTGTTTGGTAATAATATGATGTTTACCATTACCTAAATCAACTAAAACTGCCTGATTGTCTTTGTTGATTAACTTAGAGATTTCCTCAATTGGTGTATTTGACTTAACAATAGGATAGGCTTTTCCCATGATTTCGCGAATTGGTTTATCGGCTATGTTTTTGTCTTCTACATAACTTCGGAACAAATCCGTTTCATCCAAACTTCCAACAAAACCAGTAGTATCAATAACCGGAATTTGAGAGATGTTGTATTTTTTCATACGCTCGATAGCATGCGATACCAATTCTTCTGTACGGACAATCACCAAGGGTTGGTCTTTATGATCTTTGATAACATCTTCGGCTTTGGTAATATCTTCATCCAAAAATCCTCTTTCGCGCATCCAATCATCGTTAAACATCTTCCCAACATAACGACTTCCCGAATCGTGAAATAACACCACTACAACATCATCCTTAGTAAAATGTTCTTTCAATTGGTGCAACCCTTTTACACAGGAACCAGCAGAATTACCCACAAAAATCCCTTCTTCCAATGCAATTTTTCTAGTATAAACCGCAGCATCTTTATCGGTTACTTTTGTAAAACCATCTATCAGGGAAAAGTCAACATTTTTAGGAAGAATATCTTCTCCAATTCCTTCTGTGATATAAGAGTAGATTTCGTTCTCGTCAAAAATACCCGTTTCGTGGTATTTTTTAAACACAGAACCATACGTATCAATTCCCCAAATTTTGATATTTGGATTTTTCTCTTTCAAATATTTTCCAATACCCGATATGGTTCCTCCAGTTCCTACTCCAACAACAAAATGCGTAATCTTACCATCTGTTTGTTCCCAAATTTCCGGCCCTGTTTGCTCATAATGTGCTATTGCATTTGATGGATTGTCATATTGATTGACATACCAAGAATTTGGAATTTCAGTTCCTAATCTTTTGGAAACAGAATAATAAGAACGTGGGTCGGTTGGTTCTACATCGGTTGGGCAAACAATAACTTTGGCTCCAACAGCACGAAGAATATCCATTTTCTCTTTGGATTGTTTATCGGTAATTACAAAAATACATTTATATCCTTTTACAATGGCAGCCAATGCTAATCCCATTCCGGTGTTTCCTGAAGTTCCTTCGATGATGGTTCCTCCTGGTTTTAATCTTCCATCGGCTTCGGCATCTTCCACCATTTTTAACGCCATTCTATCTTTGGTAGAATTTCCCGGATTGAAAGTTTCTACTTTGGCCAAAACCAAAGCATCTATTCCTTCTATTACTTTATTTAATTTTACTAATGGCGTATTACCAATAGTTCCTAATATGTTTTCTGCGTACGTCATTCGTCTTATTTATTGTTTTTATGGTCTAATGCTTTCGCAAGGTCAAGCCATTATGAAGTGTGCTTATCTTTATGTTCGGTCAAAGGTATTGAATATATAAACGCTCCAAAAATTTTATTGGAAGAAATTCCAAACCAAACCAAAACGTATCATAAAATCATGATAGGGATAATTTGGTGCATTGTAGAATTTATTTCCAGTAAATCCTGAATTAAAATGTTCCGCTTTTAGGAAAATTCTAGTTTGGCGAATTCGTGCATTGATGAAAAAATCGAGCGTTGGGAAATCACCAATTTTTTTTGTGTTTTGCGCGAAAGCTTCTGCTATTACAGGGTTGTAGTCATTTGCATAATATCTTGTAAAGTAATTAAAAGAGACGCCAGTTTGCAAAAACAAAGCTCTTTTAAAAAAGTAATTAGTATAATACAAGGTATTTCGAGTAACAATTTTTGGAACATTTAAGATATTATCTACTTGATCTACTTGCTGAAACAGCAAGGTATTATCGATGGCGAAATTCCTAAACTTAAATTCACGACTCACTTTTACAGAAAGATAATTAATGGTTTTGCTGTATTGTTTAGGAGAGATTAGTTGCTTTTCAGCCGCATTATCATTGCTAAAAAAGAGATAGTCTTTTAAAGAACTTATTTGCATTGAAGCATTTATCCATTGGGTTTTGGCCGTTGCTTCAATGTTGTTTATTTTTTCGTTATTAAAATTATTATACCAATTATAGTTCACATAACTACTTTGATGCAGATTATAAATGTGATTTGGTAATTTATTAATGTTTTGATATTGGAATAAGAATTCGTTTTTATCATTTAATTTATACACCAATTTTGCATCAAAATTTGACAACGATTGATTAGTAATGGAATTGGAATAAAGGAAGGTGCCATTCCATTTATTTTTTCTGTATTCATATTGTCCTCCAACAGTTGTTATTTCATCACTTATTTTACTTGGCACAACACCTGTATCTAAAATTAGAATTTTGTTATAATAATAATTATAACGGAAATTTTCCGTAAAAAATTGAAATTTACCAAGCAATGTGTTTTCATAAATGGCTCCCACTTTATTGTAGATTCTATTATAATGGGTGTGGTCATTGATATTATTTGTCACATAAGCATCTCCAAATCGCTTAACGGTTGTGTTCCCAACAGTTGAAAGAACTGTGGCTTGATTGTACTCGAAAAATTTATTTTCGTAATTAAATTGATGTGATATGTAGATATTGTTATTTCCCTTTGTAGCATTAATTCTGAGATTATGGTCCAAGAAAGTTCTTTTCCCTTTCATAAAAGTTTTAGCGTCATTTAAATAAACTTCTAGTCTTGCGCGATTTTTAAAAGCGGCATCTTCTCCTTCAAAATCAGAAGGTGTAGTTATACCTCCATTTTCACCATTCAAGAAATCTTGTCCCGTGAAATGAAAATTGAGAAAATATCTTTTGTTTAATGTGTTATAACTTGTTGTAAAACGAAAATTTCCTGTGCTTGACAATTGATTAATGTATTTACCTAGAGAACGTAATCCTTTGTAGGCAATAGAAAAATTAAATCTTTCTGAAGTGTTTACTGAAATCAAAGTTTCCAAAGATTGTCCTTGCTCCATTACCGTTTTGAAGTAAAGTTCTGTTAATGGTGTTGCAACTGAATAGTATTTAATATCTTTTACTTCAAGATAATTGAAATGTTTCCCCGAGAATCCTATTTCAGGAAAAGGGGAAAAATTTTTTAATCCAAAATCTAGAACAGTATACGTTTGCCCTTCATTGGCAAAAGGCAATAATCCAAAGATGTCTTTCCTTAAATAATTGTATTCGTATTCCTTTTTGATAGTGAGTGACGTATCAACATAAGTCGTATCATGTTGTAATGAAATTATTCTATACTGATCATATTTGGCTTTAGGATTGATCTTTAAATTTTCAATTTTATCTTTGTCGTCTTTAGATTTAACCAAACCCTCTTCTTGGGCGGAAGAAAATGTAACTATTAATAAAAAAATAGATAATAAGAAGTGTTTCATACTGTAAAAATTCAGGACAAAAATACATAATCCAAAGTAAAATAAAATAAAATACTACCATAAAAAAAAGACCACCAAAAAGGTGGTCTTAATTTATACAAATCTAAAATATATTATTTTCTAGATTTTTTGCTTTTGATTGCATTTATAAATGATTGCATTCTTCCTTGAGCAAGAACTTCAGCTGTATTGAAATCTGTCAACACATAAGAAGTTCCTGTTTTAGTAACAACTGCAACAGGCACATAAGCATCTGGATTGTTTTGAACAGCTCCTCCAACAGAATATTTGAACATTCCTGTCATGTCAACCGTGTGAACAAAAGCACCCGGTTTTGACATTGTTAAAACAGCTGGATAAATAATCTCTCCAGATTTTGGCACAGCAGTTGAAGCAACTGTTCTTGTCCAAAAACTTGGAACAATGATATAATCACCATCTGGAGTTGTTGCGCCATCTAAAGTAATTTCTTCAGGACAACTACTATAGCTAGCATCTACCAAATTAAAAGAACCATCATAGATTTCTAAATCGAAATCAAAACCACAATATTCATGTTGTTTATCATCCGCACCTTTATAAGTTCCAGTCATAGCTGTACCATGAGCATCTTTAAAGCTACCTGACCAATCAAAATTTGCAACAAAATCTGTTGAAACTGTTGGTGTAATAGTTACATTGATAAACTCAGAACTTGCATCAACTAATGCATTACTATTCCCATCAGATGAAAGTTTTAGTTTTAACGTTTCAGTACCTTCAGGCAATAAGTCCAAAATAGCATTGATGTTGAAAGTAAAAGAAGTGGCATAAGCTGGAATTTCCAATTTATATCCTAACAATCCCCAACCATCATCCGTTGTAGTTTGAACCCCGTCAGTATCGAAATCATCGTTACTTCCTGTTCCACCTACAATTTCTATTTTAAGTTGGCATTTTTCTTTGTATGGTTTATCCAAAGTCAAAGTTACCGGCGCAGATGCACCTTCAGCTATTGTCAAGCTAGTTTGTGTTGTTGTAACAATTGGCTTCACACCTTTTGTGAATGAAGTGTCTTCATTATTACAAGAACTTAACAACCCTAGAGAAAAGACAATTGCTATAAATTTATAATTAAAAATGTTTTTCATTTTTCTAATTTATTTTAAGTTAGTTAGATCTTGTGTATACATTAGTATACGTTCTGTTACCTGCGGCAAATGAAACTTCATATTTAACTTGGAAGTTATTATTATCCGTAACATGACCGTCGGTTCCATCGGTGGTTAGACCTCTTACTGTATTAGAGTAATAACCTTGACAAAGACCTTGTTCGGCAACTGTAATATCTCCACAAATATCTGTAAAGTTATACCCTTGATCAGGAGCAATGCTTCCTGGAGCATAAGTAGCAGTAGTACTTGTTTTAAAATAATTTACAGAAACCATATCAACAGCTTCGTTGGCATATGTTCGAACAATTCCATCATTTCTTGTAATTACAACTGTATAAACACCCGCTAATTGAGATTGACAACCAACAAAAATCACTTTAAATTGTTTTTGTTGTTCCGCAATTACAAAACCGTTTTTATCCACAGCAGTTAAGTTAATAATTAACTGTGTTTTCATTGTAGGATTCAATTGTCCTGTGTTAATAGTAAGTGGTAACACACCAAATGAACCACCAGCAGGAATAACTACTTGTCTTGAATTATCTATAAAAGAATATTCCTGACCTTCAACAGCAGTTGAAGAAGCATCTACAGAGTACGTTACAGTAACGTCCTCATTATAAGGAGCTCCAGTACCAGTTCCTATAACATCTACAGGAAATTCTCTGCTTACTGGACCTTCGTCAGCAAAATAAGCAACAGTTTCAAATTTTGCTGAAAACCCAACAACATGAGGTGTGTTGATAAAGTTTGCATCATCTAGGTTACTACTATCTTTGTTACAAGAAAAACTTGCAAAGGCAATAGCTACTAATAAAATGGTTTTTTTCATAATAATTTATTTTTTTTTAATTAGATTCAACAGTTTCTACAATTGGTGCAGTAACATCCCAGAAAACATGCGTAGTAAACACATCCGATAAAGTTTGTGTTGGCACATTTGCAGAGTTACCAATATATTCTGAATTAGGATACATTAATCTGTTTGGTTTTGAAGCATGCTGAGTAGTTATCGCTAGCGGAGTTCTAGGATATCCAGTTCTTGTATATTCAATCCAAGATTCTATAGCATGAACTCCGTTTAATGCAGTCCATTTTTGAATCATGATAGCTTTAATTTTTTCATCTAAAGTAGTTGAAGCAGCATAACCAAAACCAGGTACCGTAGAGATTTGACCTTCATAGGTTGCAGCACCAGTAGCTCCAAGTCTCGTAAATGATTCTGTAATAGCTGCATTAAATAAAGCATCTGCATTACCCACTAAATAGCTTCTAGTAATAGCTTCTGCTTGTAGCAACAATGCCTCAGACGAAGTCATTATTGAACCATTTTGTGCAGCACTTACAACTAAACCAGTACCTAATGAAGAAATATTTGTTGGAGCAGTTCCGCCAGAACCAGCTGCATCCCCTTGTTTAACACCTACAACGGTAGTTCCAATTGGAGCGTACAATTTACCAACTCTATTGTCTACAGCGCTATAACCTGGTTGCAATCCTCTAAGGAAAGTAGCCGCGTGGTTTGAAGCTCTAGTAAAGTTGAAACTTTGTCTGTCAGAAAGACCATCTGTTGTTTTACCCCATCTGTTATAGAAAGGATTTTGTTGCGCGTCTTTAGCATTTGAATAACCTGGGTTAATATTTACTGATTCACCAGCGCCAATAAATTGAGCATTACTAGCTACTAATTCAGCGAATTTTTCGTTCAAATATGTTTGAGTTGCACCATCAACTTCAGCTAAGTTACTTTGTCTAAGTAAAATTCTTAATTTTAGTGTATTAGCAAATTTAATCCATTTAGTCATGTCACCATTCATGATAACATCCTCAGTACCTACTACAGTAGCTGTAGCTGGTGCATTTTGAATTTCAATAATAGCTTCATCCAATTTAGCATACAAATCACGATAAATGGTTTGAGCATCATCATAAGCAGGTGTTAAATTAGCAGAACTCATGTGTGCTTCTGAATAAGGAACATCACCATACAAATCCACTAAATACTGGAAATAATACGATTTCATAATCTTAGCAATAGCTTTATGATTTTCGAAATTCGGGAATGTACTATTAATAATATTAGTATAGTTTGCCGTATTTAAATAAATATTATCCCAAATACCATTATAAAATGTATTACTGATTTCAAGAGAATACTCATCATTATAACCTCCGGTAAAGGAGTTTACATTGGCACCCCAGTTATTCATCCATACGTTACCCAACTCATTCATAGTTGTTGCAACAGTACGGTATGAATTAGAATGTGCAGCAGCAAGAATTAAATTTGGCGGCACAATATCACCTGTAGGGTTATTTGCTGTTTCGTTAACATCCAAATAATCGCTACATGAAAATAGCAATAGTGCTATAAACGGGATTATTAATTTTAATTTTTTCATGTTTTTATGAATTAGAAAGTTACGTTAAGATTAAAACCAAAAGTTCTAGTTATAGGATATTGTCCCGTTACTGCCAAACCTTGGTCATTACCACTAGATCTAGATTGTTCAGGATCGTGATAACCTCTGTTAGATTTAGGCAAAATGGTAAATAGATTTCTAGCATTTAGACCTAATGTTACATTATTAACAGCTGTGTTTTTCAAAAATTTAGCTGGTAATGAATAAGACAAAGCTAATTCTCTACATTTGAAAGCAGTAGCATCTAAAACAAAATTTTCAGATACATCTCTGTACTCATTAGAGAAATAATTTAAATAGCTTGTGTACGTTGTTCCACCTGTAATGGTGTTTGTATTAGGAGAATAAACTCCAGCAGTACCAGTAGTTATAACTGAATTAGGGAATACAAATCCTCTTCTGCCGTTTTGAGCTGATTCAACTAAGTGACCTGACCATGACAACCAGTCTTTTGTTCCAGCCCAAAATTTATGACCTGTTCTATAATCAAAAGTTCCGCTTAATCTTACTCCTTTATATTCAACTGCAGCATTTATTCCTAATGTATAATCAGGAGTTACTTTACCTAAGATTTTAAACTCAGCAGTTTGCAATGGGTTTCCAGTTGCTGCGTCAATAATTACATGACCATCAGCATCTCTTTCGTAAGCAGTACCTTTAATTGTAGGAAACTCTTCTCCTTCAATAGCAAAAATACCTATAGAAGTGAAACTAGCTAATGCAACTTCTTTTGCATCATCACTTACTTTATTAACAACTGTTTTATAAGTAGAGTAGCTTAAGTTAACATTCCATTTAATTTCTGATTTACTACTAGAGCTGATTCCTAAATCAATCTCCATACCTGTTGTGGTAGTTTTACCAATATTTATTCTTGCTGAAGTTAATCCAGAAGCAGGTGAAGGTGTAGTATTTGTAATCAAATCTTTATTATCTGAACTATAAATAGAAGTTCCTAAAGTTAATCTATCTTCAAAGAAACCTAAGTTTACATTTAACTCATTTTGAATTGAAAATTCTGGTTTAATAGCACCATCAGTAACCGCTGTGCTTTGTACAAATGAATTTAAAGATCCAAACGCATATCCAGTTCCTTGATTATACGTATTTTGAACAGCATAAGGATCAATACCATTAGCTCTACCCGTTTTTGTTAAGTTGAAAGATATTTTCGAACTACTTAAAATTTTATTATCTTTTAAACTAGAAATCGCTTTGCTAGGAATAAATGAAATACCTACAGAAGGATAGAAGAAGTTATTATTGCTTTTAGGCAACGTTGAAACCCAGTCATTTCTTCCTGTTACATTCAAATATAAATAGTCATTATAAGAGAAATCTAAGTTAGCAAAAAATGCAAAACCTCTTTGTCTTGTAAAACCATTACTTCTTCTTGGATCTCCAGTTATATTAGAAATATTATAAAACCCAGGAATAGTTAAGTTATCTCCACCAACAGTTGTATAATCAAAATAAGTATCATTAACATTGTTACCTAAATTAGCTTTTAGTCCAATTTTATCTGTTAGCTTATAATCAAAATTAGCGATGAAATCCGCATATACTCTTTTGGTTGAAGTATTATTTGTATCAAATGAAGAAACAATACTTTGATCTCCACCACCAACTTTTAATAAATCGACATATCCATTTGTATAACCTCTATAATTTGTTGAAGTCAACTGAATACTAGGAGCATATGTAAATGAAACGTGTTCATTTAATTTGTATTTCAAATTTGCAATGGCACTAACAAAATTACTTTTAGTTTCATTTCTTATATTATCTCTATCCCAGTATGGGCTATTGTAATAAGATGTCCAGTGATATTGATTATATGGAGAAGAAAATTTACCAACAGGAATGTTAGTAGCAGCCATCAATAATTCTGTAAATAAATTTGAAGATGTAGTTTCAGTTCTAGAACTAATATAATTAATTGACGAACCTAAACTCCATTTTCCAACATTTTTACCACTTCTAAATAAGAAGTTTGTACGGTCTAATATATCATTTTTTACAACAAAATCAGTATTTTGTTTACTAGCAGAAAAGAAAGCGTAGCCATCTTTATCTCCTAAAGAAACATTTAATGTGTTTTGAAGAATAGAACCGTTTTGGAAAAATTGTTTGATATTGTCTTTTATAGGAGAATAAGGAGACATGATATACGTACCATTTGCCTGCAACATACCTACTGATCTAAGAACACCATCCATTTCAGCACCCCAACCACCATTTTCATAGGTTACGTGTTGACCATTCCAACCTTGACCATACTTGGTTTGTCTTTCTGGCAAATAAGCAATTTCTTGGAAATCATAGTTAGAAGTAAAACTAACTTCTGCTTTTCCTGATTTAGATCCTTTTTTAGTAGATACAATCATTACACCATTTGAACCATCAACTCCATAAAGAGCAGCACCTTGTGGCCCTTTAATAACGTTAACTGATTCAATCATTTCAGGAGCAATAGAAGCCAATGTAGATGCTGTAGAAACAATGTCATCAATTACAATTAATGCTTGATTGTTACCAGTCAAAGATTTTGGTCCTCTAATTACAATTCTAAGCGTTGGGTTAACACTACTGTTTGTAGTATTAATAGTCAACCCTGACACTTTCCCAATCAAACTTTGAACCACGTTAGGGCTTCCCGCTTGATTAAGCTCTTTGGCTTTTACAACTTGACTTGCGTAAGTTATGGCCTCCTTCTTTTTTTGGATACCAAGGGCACCCGTAACAACTACATCTTCAAGTACAATACTTGATTCTTTAATTGTAACATTGTAACTGTTGGCATCACCAACTTTTACTTGACTGTCATTATATCCCGTAAAGGATACTATTAACACATCACCTGCTTTTGCTTTGATAGAATATTTTCCATCAACATCAGTTTGAACACCACGTGTTGTTCCTTTAACAACAACGTTTGCGCCTGGAAGCGATCCTGTAGCATCAGAAACCACACCCGTTACAGTTTTCTCTTGTGCAAACGAAAACTGCATTGATAACGCTAATAATAGCGTAAAAATCCATTTGAACTTCGATCTCATATTTATTTTATTTGAGTTAGTTATTCAGCAAACTTCTTAATTATTTCTTAAATAAACAAATATTACTCCGGAATAATACAAATTTATTTGTGTTAAAAAAAAATGCTCAATAGTAGGACTACTTTTAATAACTTTTCTTTAGATGAAATTATACATAAAAGGTTGCGCCATTTTTTATATTTTTATAAAAATTAATTTTATGTTAAAATCAAATTTCTCAACTTTCCATTTGGAAGCCGGAACAGATGAAGCAGGAAGAGGTTGCCTCGCCGGTCCTGTTACTGCCGCAGCGGTAATTCTACCTAAAGATTTTTTAAACGAAATATTAAATGATTCCAAGCAACTTACAGAAAAAAATAGAGAATTTCTAAAACCTATTATTGAAGAGCTAGCTTTATGTTATGCTATTTCTCACATCGACCCTAAAATAATTGATGAAATAAATATTCTAAATGCCAGCATAAAAGCTATGCACGAAAGTATTTTGATGTTAAATCCTACACCTTTATATATAATAGTAGACGGAAACCGATTTAAATCTATAAATACTATTCCATATAGTACAATAATTAAAGGCGACAGTAAGTATATGAGTATTGCTGCTGCTTCAGTTTTAGCAAAAACGTATCGAGATGATTATATGAATAAAATTCATGAAGAATTCCCAATGTACAATTGGAAACAAAATAAAGGTTACCCAACAAAAGAACATCGAGAAGCCATTAGAAAATATGGCACAACAAAATACCACAGAATGAGTTTTCGTTTATTACCCGAACAATTAAAATTGGATTTAAAGATAATAGATGGATAGACAACAGATAATTTAGATTATACTACATTCAAAAAGTGATTGGAAGTGTTTTACAATTTTATCTTTCACTTCTTGCTCGTCAACTTTTTCAACTCCAAGCTCTACATTTAAAGAAGTTACTGCTTTACCTTTTATTCCACAAGGAATAATATTATCAAAGTAACCTAAATTAGCATTTACGTTTAATGCAAATCCATGCATGGTAACCCAACGAGAAGCTCGAACTCCCATAGCACATATTTTCCGGGCGAATGGCGTCCCAACATCAATCCAAACTCCAGTTTCTCCTTCGCTTCTTACACCTATTATAGTATACTCTTCTAAGGTAAGGATAATCGCCTCTTCTAGATAGCGTAAATATTTATGGATATCTGTAAAAAAATTTTCCAAATCCAAAATAGGGTAACCCACAATTTGTCCAGGCCCATGATACGTAATATCACCACCCCGGTTTATTTTGTAGAAAGTAGCTCCTTTAGATTCCAATTGTTTTTCGGAAAGTAATAAATTAGCAATATCGCCACTCTTCCCTAAAGTATAAACATGGGGATGTTCTACAAAAAGAAAATAATTTGGCGTTTCAATATTGGATTCTTCTCTTCGGTTTTGAATTTTAATATCCACAATCTCTTTAAAAAGCATTTCTTGATATTCCCAAGTTGCTTTATAATCTTTATTTCCTAAATCTTGAAGTTGGATATTTTTATTCATATTTATATACGATAGCGCACAAAGTTACAAAGATTAACTGTCAAAATGATTTTCAAATTATCAAATGGATAGGTTTTTAAATTATCCTTATCTTTGCTCACTTAAAATTATAATATGCAACTTTCCGAACAAGAAATCATTAGAAGAGAAAAATTAATCGCTTTACGCGAATTGGGCATCAATCCTTATCCTGCAGATCTATTTCCTGTAGACATTACTTCTAAACAAATAAAAGAAACCTTTGAAGAAGGAAAGAAAGTTATAGTTGCAGGCCGATTAATGAGTGTTAGAGATCAAGGAAAAGCTTGTTTTGCGGAATTACAAGATAGCGATGGACGCATTCAATTGTATCTAAACCGAGATGTAATTTGTGAAGGTGAGGATAAAGCCTTGTACAATCAGGTATTTAAAAAACTGACGGATTTAGGAGATTTTATTGGTGTTGAAGGTGAATTATTTACAACTCAAGTTGGCGCAAAATGTATTCGTGTTTCAAATTTTACTTTTTTAAGCAAAACATTACGCCCTCTTCCCTTACCAAAAACAGATGAAGAAGGAAATGTACACGATGCTTTTAATGACCCCGAATTACGATACAGAATGCGTTATGTAGACTTAGTTGTAAATCCAAATGTAAAAGAAGTATTTATTAAAAGAACCAAACTTTTCACTGCCATGAGAAACTTCTTCAATGAAGCTGGATATATGGAAGTGGAAACTCCCATTTTACAAGCTATTCCTGGCGGTGCAGCAGCAAGACCTTTTATAACCCACCACAATAGTTTAGACATTCCTTTATATATGAGAATAGCCAATGAATTGTATCTGAAAAGATTGATTGTTGGTGGCTTTGATGGTGTTTATGAATTTTCAAAAAACTTCCGCAATGAAGGTATGGATAGAACCCATAATCCGGAATTTACCGCTATGGAAATATATGTAGCCTATAAAGATTACAATTGGATGATGGAGTTTACTGAAAATCTTATTGAATATTGTGCTCTACAAGTAAATGGGACAAGCGAAGCGACATTTGGCGAATATAAAATAAATTTTAAAGCACCTTACGCTCGAGTTACCATGACGGATTCTATTAAACATTTTACGGGATTTGATATTTCTGGAAAAAACGAAATGGAAATTTTTACAGCTGCAAAATCTATGGGAATTGATGTAAATGAAACCATGGGTAAAGGAAAATTAATTGACGAAATTTTTGGCGCAAAATGTGAAGGAAATTATATTCAACCAACTTTTATTACCGATTATCCAAAAGAAATGTCACCTCTTTGCAAATCACACAGAGATAATCCCGAATTAACAGAACGTTTTGAATTAATGGTTTGCGGGAAAGAAATCGCCAATGCTTATTCAGAATTAAACGACCCTATTGACCAACGTGAACGATTTGAATCACAAATGTCTTTGGCCGAAAAAGGTGATGACGAAGCCATGTTTATAGATCAAGATTTTATACGTGCTTTAGAGTACGGAATGCCGCCAACATCGGGTTTAGGAATTGGAATGGACCGATTAATTATGTTTTTAACCAACAATCCTTCCATACAAGAAGTGTTATTCTTTCCGCAAATGCGTCCAGAGAAAAAACAATTGGATTTAACTGAAGACGAAAAACATATTATTACTATTTTAAAGGCAAATGAAGGAATTTCTATTGGTGTCTTAAAGGAAAAAACGGCTTTAAGCGGCAAAAAATGGGATGCAGCGAGTAAAGGGATTGCAAAACATGGGTTAATGAAAATTGTAGTAGAGGGTGAAAATAAAATTGTAGAATATTTAGGCAAATAATCATACCCTAAAAACGAATGTTATTATGTTCGTTTTAATTTTTATTTTTTCTCATTTTAAACCTTTCAAATACATCAAAGTCTTAACCCCATAACTTTAAAAAATATAAAAATGAAAAAATTAATTTTAGCAATCGCAATTATGGTTAGCCTTGTATCTTTTGGACAGGGAAAAGAAGGAAAAGGCAAATTCAAAACAGAACAAGAGGTTGAAGCTCAATTAAAACAAATGACTACAGATCTCAACTTATCTGACAAACAACAAGGTGAAGTTAAATTAATCATGATGGATTTATTTAATAAAAGACAACAGATGAGAGAGGAAATGAAAAAAGACAAAGAAAGTGGTGTGAAAATTTCTGATGAGAAAAAAGCAGAAATGAAAAAGCATAGGATTGACGAGCAATTGGAAATGAAAACAAAAATGAAAAAAATTCTTTCTGAAGAGCAAATGAAAAAATTGGGGGAATTACGAAAAACGAGAACAAAAGAAATGAATGAAAAAGAATCAAACGAAGAAGGACTACTTGAAAAAAAAGTTAAATAATAAATAAATTTTGTTTTTGATTAAAAAAAAATTAGTTTTGTTTCATTATTCCACTAAAACAAATTAAAATGAAAAAATTAATTACTGCAGTAACTTTGATGTTGGTGTTTTCAATAAATGTAAATGCACAAGATAAAAAAACAACTGTAAAAGAGGGTTACGAAGTAACTGAAATGCTCTTTGAACCAGCAATTGCTGCAAAAAATGACGCCACCGAATTAGCAGATTTTTTAGGATTGAATGAAACTGAAAGTGTAAATTTCGAGAGATTATTTGAAATGAAACACACTGTGCTTCAAGATAAAAATCTTTCTCAAGAAAGAAAAACAGAAATGAGTAGAGTCGTTGAAGCAAAAATTAGAGCTACTTTGGATGGAAATCAGATGGAAAAATTAGAAAAAAACGCAGAATTATTTAAAAAATTAATCAATTAATTTTTAGCTATAAACAAAAAAGGCTCCACATTGTGGA
>CAIMMM010000090.1 GCA_903842575.1 uncultured Bacteroidota bacterium
CATATACAGTAATTTTAGTGATGAATAATTCTGCATTATAGAAAGAATCAGGTACTTTTAAAAGCTATCCCGCGGAGGCGGGATTTAGTTCAACAAAGGCTAAATATAATGCGGGGTTCAGCAACAATCGAAAATTTCTACAACGCATTCAACTTTGAGGCACCCGGACTATTTATCTAACGCAGACCCGCACTATACTTAGCCTAATCCGTTGTGCGGCATGCTAAAAATGAAAATAACAGATAAGATAAACATGAACGATAAAAACAGAATTGAGATAATAGGAACTCAACCGCCATGTCCGAGATGTAGATTATTAACTGACGTAATAAAAGATAAAATTTCGGAACTGAAAATAAATGCAGAAGTAAAGCATATTGGTTTTAAAGAACCGGAAGCAGTTGAGTTTGCAAAAACATTAGGATTACAACCCGGAACATCAAGTATTGTTGCCCAAATTCTAAATATCGTAATGGAGCATAAAAAAATAACACCAGACGATAATTCACCCTTTAATGTTGAATATGATGAATATTTATATACAGGTTGGAGTTACGAACTTGATGAACATTTGAGATATTTTGAAAATAAAGCACAGGAAGTCGGCATATTAATGACACCTGCAATTGTTATCAATGGAAAATTAAAGCACGCAGGAAGCGTGCCACGTATTTCAAAATTAACAGAATGGTTATCAGAATTAAAATAACATAAATTTTAACAAACAGAATTATGCACATTGACAGTAAAATTTTTCAAATTTTAAAAGACGCAGAAAGTGGCAGAGCAATAACAAAACAAGAAGCAATTATGCTACTATCATTGTCGGAAAATTCGTTAGAAGCAAGCGTTTTACGTTCGGTTGCTAACACAATTTCACGTCAGCGTTTTAATAATAATGCCCTTTTGCTTGGACAAATTGGAGTTGATATGGCACCTTGCGACGGTGATTGTGGTTTTTGTTTTTTCGCAAAATCACATACTAAAATTGAACCTTTTGTTTTATCATCACAAGAAATTATTGACAGATGTAATAAATTTGCATTAGGCGGAGCGCAAGGTACATTTTTAATGACAATGCACCGATTTGGTTTCGATTGGTTTTTAGAATTAGTAAGCGAAATTAGAAAAAACGTTCCGAAAGACTTTGAAATCCTTGCAAATGTAGGAGATATAGGCATAGAGAAAATAAAACTACTAAAAGACGTTGGTGTTACTGGTGCTTATCACGTTTGCAGAATTAAAGAAGGAATAGATACTTGTATGCAACCAAAAGCACGTATTGCAACAATTGAAAGATTATTAGAAGTTGGTTTAGATTGGTATAATATGTGCGAACCTATTGGAACAGAACATACGCCAACAGAATTAGCCGAACAAATATGGACAGGTGTAGATTATCCTGCAACGCAACACGGAGCAATGCAACGTTTTCCTGTTCCGGGTTCACCATTATTCGATAAAGGACAAATTTCTTTATCCCGTCTTGGTCAAATTGTTTCAGTAATTGTTCTTGCAACAATCGGCCAAAAACAATTAAAAAGTATAGCTGTAAATGTATCAAATCTTGTTGGATTGTTTAGCGGAGCAAATGCTTTTTTCCCCGAAGCAGGAGAACCCGAAATTCAAAACGATATAAACAAAGACGGATTTACAACGGCACTTTGGAGACAAAGTAATGAAATAACTACATTAGATTGTAGAAATATGCTGACTGCCGCAGGATTTTCAAACTTGATAAATACAAAAGGAGAACCTGTTAAGTCGTTAATATAAAATAGATTGATTGATAAATAATGTAGAGATTAGACCGAATATAATGCAAGATGAGAGTATAAATAAAGCACGACCGCACAACACACAATATAGCCAATAAGGGTTTCAGTGGTATGCGAAGGTTTGTAGCCCGCTTCGAATTTTCGTGTAACTTGAAAGGAAATCGCCCGCAATCCCTTACTGGCCATATTGTCAACGTTACCGGTAATGTTAAGTTGCATTGGTGCATTGTGCAAAAAATATTTTGTATCTTTGTGAAAAAAAAGTAGATGAAATATGAAAAATACATATATAGTTCTGAAGACCTCATGCTATATTATGAATTCACAAGTGTTGGCCCAAAAGGCAGTATCAAAAAACTTGTTGAATATTCAGCTACAAGCGTTAAAAATGTTTACAATCTTGCATTTGGTGACTATGATGAGGCAAATGATGGGATAGATGATAAATCAATTACCAATAACGGCGACAGTCAAATGGTTCTTGCTACCGTAGCTTCCACATTATATGCGTTTACAGGACGGTATCCCGAAGCATGGGTCCATGTAACTGGAAGCACATCTGTAAGAACAAGACTTTATCGAATGGGCATTACAAATAATTTAACCGAAATAGCAGAGGACTTTTTTGTATTTGGACTAAAAGATGAAAAATGGGAAAAGTTTATTGTGGGAGAAGATTATGAAGCATTTTTAGTAACACGTAAGAATAAAAACATAAAGATTGAATAATGAAAATAAAGCAACTGAACAAAGCAAAAATTCCAATTGTCAAGATTGATAAAAAATTGGAACGTTTTAGGGGAAAAGTTTTATTTCCTGAAAAACTAGAAAAAGCGAATGAAATTTTATCAAGAGTGGGGTTGCCAACAATTGCATTGAAGTAACTCTACCGGTAACAAAGGTCAAAACCCATGCGGGTTACAGGAAGTTTCGATGGCCATTGCGCCGCTCGATTCCCATGTCCTGCGGACAGGAAATCGACACGCAATCCCGCCCGTGTTTTGGCCTCGATCGTTATGCGGCATTTTAAGTGCGACACCACAGACAAAAAAGTATGGTAAGAATTATAGTTGACAAATTAGGTAGCGGCCACGATGACATTTTTCTAAAAATCGACAATCTTCCGACATACACAAAGACGGGAGACAGTTATTATTTGCTCGACTTTTTAGAAATAAGTGATGAAGAATTGAAGAACAACGGCATTGAAAATGGACAAGTTCTAAACTATGCTACAATTAAACTTATTGAATATTGGAATAGTATAATTGGAAAAGCAGAGAAGGGAACTGAAATCTTTCTTCCTTTTGACTTTCAAGACGAATATGTTGGTGGACTTTTAATAACTGAGACCAAGATAGGATATAAAACAAAGATTGTTTATAGCGACAAGGTTCATTCCTACGAAGTAAATAAATCAGTTTTCGACAGAGTTGTTTCAGACAGACAAATTGAATTTAAAGAAGAAGAAAAAGCGGAATGGTTAATAAGTCACGACCAACTTTACAAAGGTTTGGAATGGAGCAAAAGCGAATTGACAAAATGAAAAAAAAAACGACCGCATAACAAAAACTATATGTCAATTGGGGTTTCGGTGCGGACAAGAATGTCCGCAGCCCGCAAAAGCGGTTTCGGGGTTCGACAGGAAAGCAACCCTCAATCCCCAACTGCACATAGTTCCGTACGTTAACAATATTAAATATACAACGATTGAAAAATCCCTTATTTTTTTCAATCATATAAAAAAAGGAATGTTTTTGAAATCATATTATTACAATTCCTTAATGTATAAAGTATCCTTGGTAATTGACTTGTATGATAAAAGTAACTATATTGGTAACAA
>CAIMMM010000091.1 GCA_903842575.1 uncultured Bacteroidota bacterium
AAATCTTTTTTGTGATCAATTTAGGATTTCATTTCTTTAATTTGCTTTTCGGCCAATTGAATTTCAAGTTCTTGAAATTCAACTTATTTCGTTAAAGAATTGAATTCTCTATTGTTACGAACATTTTTTTGTTGTTCTGAATATCGTTTTATTGCAGCTTGATGATCGTCAATTGCATTCTTTTTGGTTTTGATAAGTTCTTCAATGTTAACCAAATCCGTTTTTAATTTTTCTAAACGAGTGCTCAAACCGGCAACTTCATCTTCCAAATCATCTACTTCAAGAGGTAATTCTCCTCTTACATTTCTGATTTCGTCAATTCTAGTGTCTATGATTTGTAAATCATAAATTGCTCTTAATTTGTCTTCAACACTTAGTTCTTTTGTAGTCGCCATATTTTATAAGTACTTAACTGGATTTGTATTTTCTTCCGAAAAAATGATTGCAAAATTAGGTATTTTTTTCTTAAGAAAATCAACAATATAATTTTTTGTAAATCTTTCGCTTTCAAAATGTCCAATATCGGCTAAAAGCAGCTGATTTTCAGCTTCATAAAATTGATGATACTTCAAATCGGCAGTTAAAAAAACGTCGGCATTAACCTGAATCGCATTTTTTATGGCAAAACTTCCTGAACCACCAAGAACAGCAACTCTTTGAATGGATTTCCCTAGAAATGCACTGTGACGAATACTGCCACATTGCATTTTTTCTTTCACAAAATGTAAAAAATCTTTTTCATTCATTGGTTTTTCCAATTCTCCAATCATTCCTAAACCTATATTCTGATGTGCATTTTGCAAATCATAAATTTCATAGGCAATTTCCTCATACACATGATTGGAAAACAACGCTTTCAAAATTTTGGATTGCATATGTTTCTCAAAAGTAACTTCGATTTTTATTTCTTGGGTTTCTACAAATTCAAAGCGTTCTCCCATTTGGGGATTGCTGTTTTCATTTCCCATGTAGGTTCCAATGCCTTGTGAGTTGAAACTGCAATCTTCATAGTTGCCAATTTTTCCGGCACCTGCATCAAATAAAGCATTGCGAAGTTGTTCTGCATTTTCGGAAAGGGTATAGGTTACCAGTTTTTGAATGAAATTTTGCTTCGGAACTAAAATTTTTGAATTAATTAAACCTAATGCATCACAAAAAATTTTATTCACGCCTTCTTTGTGGTTGTCCAATGCCGTGTGAACCGCATAAATGGCAATGTCATTTTTAATGGCTTTAATGACGGCACGTTCCACGTAATTTTTTCCTGTAAATTTCTTCAAACCCGAGAATAAAATGGGATGGAAACACACAATTAAATTGCATTTTTTGGCAATGGCTTCCTCAATGACGTTTTCTAAAGCATCGTGACAAACTAAAATTCCTGTAGTTTCTGATTCGGAATTGCCAACCAATAAACCAACATTGTCAAAGTCTTCGGCATAAGTCAAAGGTGCCATTTCTTCTAGTACGGAAAGAATTTCTGATATTTTCATTGTACTGTTTTATTTTTAATTTGTACTCCCAACCTAATGTCTATAACTTCGGGACACCACATTAACACTAAGTAGCCCATTCGTTAATATATTCTTTAATAGTCCAAACACCTTCTATCTTTTCGAGTAATAAAAAACTACCGTTATTATGTTCGATGTTCCTATAAAAAGCAACCTTTATAATACAATATTTTTCTGCAAAATAGATAGGTTTGCTAACGATCATTAATCGTTGATTGTTCAGGTTAAAACGGTCGGAAACTATTTTGTATTCCTCTAAAGATAAACAATCATTGACTTTACTTTTTAAATATTGGTTTTCTTTGCTAAAAAGTAAGTTATATTCTTTAGTCCAATCTTCTTCGGTGTAATTTGCAATTTGGTTTGTAATGGCAACCGCATTTTTTTTAAGCAAGTCGTTTTTCGAAATTACTTCTAAAACCTCCTCATTATTCGGCGCTTTTTTACAATAAAAACTAAGGAGTTGCAACCTTCCTTTGGCAATTGTTTTTTCGTTTTGATAATATTTTTTAAAAATAACTTTTAAGATTGCGGCATTATCCGCCTCTTGTCCCAATGCAGTTGAGATAGAAATCGTAAAAATTAGAAGTATTAAAATTTTAGTTTTCATCTTCAAGCTATGAATTCTAGAAATATAAATAGGGTAATTTCTTTTTCAAAGATAAAAATGTTTTCAGTTGAAACCCACATCAAAAAATATTTTTCTTCCTATGAAATAAAAAGTGGGTTCCTGACAACTAAAATTTAAATACTTTTTCGGAAGAAATAAAAAATATTCGCAATTTCATGCCAAAATAATTACTTTCGTGTTATGATTATTTTAAGGTATGCACTTTTTCCTTTCGCTATTCTATATGATATGGTTACTTTCATAAGAAATTTTCTGTATGATAAGGGCATATTAAAATCTTATTCCTTTGGCATTCCTATTATTGCTGTTGGCAATTTGAATGTTGGTGGCACTGGAAAAACACCTCAAATAGAATATTTAATTCGATTACTTTCACCAAATTATAAATTAGCCACCCTGAGCCGTGGTTATAAACGAACGTCCAAAGGTTTTATTTTGGCAGACGACAATTCCAATGCCGAAATTCTTGGCGACGAACCGTATCAGTTTTATAAAAAGTTTCCGCAAATACAAGTCGCGGTTGATATTGACAGGAAAAATGGAATTGAACAACTTTTAAATCAAAAGAATAAACCGGATATTATTTTGCTTGATGATGCTTTTCAACACCGAAGAGTAAAAGCGGGTTTTTATATTCTTCTAACGGCCTATGACGACTTATTTTGCAATGATTATCTATTGCCAACAGGAAACCTCAGAGAAAGTAAAAGTGGCGCTAAAAGAGCAGATTTGATAATTGTCACAAAATGTCCGCCAACCCTTTCGGAGCTTGCTAAAAATGATATTAAAGCTAAAATAGGAGGTGACCAAACCTTATTTTTTTTCAAAATAATTTATGATGATATGGTTTATTCCGTTGGCAAATCAATATTGGTGAAAGAATTAGCACATGTTGATAAATTACTTTTGGCAGGAATTGCTAAACCAGAACCTTTTTTTGCATATTTGCAAAGCGAAAATGATATGATTTTGACATTTCCAGACCATCATCATTTTAGTGAGAATGAGATTTTAGAGATAAAAAATAAATCCAATAACAAACCAATTATTACTACCGAAAAAGATTTTGTCCGATTAAAAGACAGTATTTTGAAAGAACAATTATTTTATTTACCCATAAAAAGTTCTTTTGTTTCAGGCGGCGATGATTTTGATAAAACTATTTTAGACTATGTGGGAACTAGTACAAGAAACCGTTAATTATATTAAAGAAAAAACCAATTTTTCACCCGAATATGGTGTTATTTTAGGTTCAGGATTAGGGAGTTTTGCAGATGATATTACTATAGAACATATTTTACCATATAATGAAATTCCCAATTTTCCGGTGTCAACAGTTCAAGGACATAAAGGGGCTTTGGTTTTTGGAACAATTGGCGATAAAAAAGTTGTTGCCATGCAAGGCCGTTTTCATTTTTATGAAGGGTATGACATGAAACAAGTAACTTTTCCTGTTCGTGTTATGAAATACTTGGGCGTTGATAAATTATTAGTATCTAATGCCTCAGGTGGTGTTAATCCAAAATATAAAGTAGGATCTGTTGTTATTATCAAGGATCATGTGAATATGTTTCCAGAACATCCTTTAAGAGGGAAAAATGACGAAAGATTTGGGCCAAGATTTTTGAATATGTTTGAAGCCTATAATCATAGTATGATTGCAAAAGTAAATGAAATTGCAAAATCGTTAAACATTGAAGTTTTTGAAGGTGTTTATCTCGGATTGCAAGGGCCAACCTTTGAAACGCTTGCCGAATACAAAATGGTCAAAAATTTAGGTTGCGATTGTGTGGGTATGTCTACAGTTCCTGAAGTTATCGTTGCCCGACATATGGGAATGAATTGCTTTGGAATATCGGTTATTACGGATATTGGTGATGAAGACAATATTGAAGAAGTTAGTCACGAAGAAGTACTTAAAGCAGCAGGTAAAGCAGAACCATTTGTGAGAAGACTTTTCAAAGAATTAATATTGCAATATTAAGATTCCATTAAGTTTTTTGCAATTATTTCATAAAAAATCTCAGGATTAAAAGGTTTCGTAATTACATCAGTCATGCCATAAGATAAAAGCATTTCTCTGTTTTCATTTAAGGAAATGGCTGTTAATGCTATAATTGGAATTTTTTTGTTGAATTTTCTAATTTCTGCTGTTGCCAATGTTCCATTTATTCCAGGTAAATGAACATCCATTAGTACCAAATCAAATTCATTATCCGCTTTAATGATGCTAATAGCCTCTTCGCCATTATCAATCATTTCACATGTCATCCCTTTATTTTCTATCATTTTTTTGGTAATCATTTGATTGATTTTGTTGTCTTCTACAATCAAAACCTTTTTATCTGTTAAAACAGTATTGCTGTATGATTTTGCTTTCTCTGTTATAACTTTATTTTTATGAATAGAGAAATCCAAATCAAACATAAAAGTAGAACCAAAACCTACTTTGCTATACAATTTTATTTCACCACCCAATAAATCTACCAGTTTTTTAACTATGGTTAAACCTAATCCAGTTCCGCCATATTTTCGATTAATTTCAATGGAACCTTGAGAAAAACTATCAAAAACTGATTCCAATTTTTCTTCAGGAATTCCAATGCCCGTATCGGTTATTTCAAAATGCAAAGTTGCTTTTTCCTCCTCTTTATTTAGTAATTTAGCAATTATTTTTACTTCACCATTTTGAGTAAATTTTAATGAATTATTGATTAAATTCATGAATATTTGAGAAAGTTTTGTTGGATCACTCGTAAAAGTGTCCGGAATATTTTTGTCAATTTCTAAAATTAATTGATTGTTGTTTTTGGTTGCCAATTCTTTCAATGAACTATGAATATCAACCAAAAGTTCCTTTATGTTTACATTAATATATTCAATCTCTATAGCATCGGATTCGATTCTATTAATTTCCAGAATTTCATTGATAAAAGTAAGCAGGTAATTCCCTGAGAATTTAAGAGAATTTAAATAGTTCATTTGGCTTTGTTTGGGTTGTTCTTCTAAAAGCAAATGAGTAATTCCATTAATAGCATTCAGTGGTGTTCGTAATTCGTGACTTACAGTAGAAAGAAATTCGGCTCTTGCTTGAGATGCTTTTTCAACTTTGTCTTTGGCAATTTGTAATTCATTAAATTTCTCTTTTAGTAAAATATTTGATTTATTTCGAATAACATTATTTTTATACAAAGACAAACTCAATAAAGAGAGAATTGAAATGAGAGCAATGGCTAATATGCTGATAAGTTTGGCAAACTTATTTGTTTTCTCTTGCGCTACTTTTTCTTTATTCATCTGTTCGATGGTTTTCATCCGTTCATTTTCTTTAAAATCTGAATAGTCTGTAGCACCTAGTTTTAGTATATCTAAATTGGATAAACTATCTTTCAAATTAAGATGTTGTTTCAAAT
>CAIMMM010000092.1 GCA_903842575.1 uncultured Bacteroidota bacterium
CCAAAGAAAAGAGCAACATCACCTGATTTTCCAACATTTGCAGAACAGTGCATCGACATTACATCTCTGAGCGGCATTAAGAAATTCATAATGGTGAAAATTGATTTCTTTATTTCGCCACCATAATGAGTATTTGCAACAATAGCTATTTTTTTCTCAAAATCAATAATAATTCCTGTTTCGCTATTGGTGCCGTCAATTCTTGGATCCAATTTAAATGATGGAGAGGCAATTACTGTGAATTCTGGAATATGAGTTTTGCATTTCTCCAACGTTTTTATTGTTAAAAACATATTACGAGCAAATAAACTTTGCCATGCACTATCAGTAATGATTCTGATTGGCATTTGATAATCTGGATCTGCTCCAACATAAACGTCCTGAACAAAAAGTTCTTCTCCTTGCAAAAAGGCCATTAATCTGCTGTATAAAGCATCAAATTTTTCTGGACTTAATGGACGATTATTTTTTCCCCAGTCAATTTTGTCATCTGTTGTATGTTCTTTTACAAAATATTTTTCGTTTGCAGCTCTTGCTGTCCATTTTCCTGTATGAACAACCAATGCGCCACCATTTGTAATTTTTGCTTCGTTACGAAAAACAGCTTCTTCGTAAAGAGCAGATTCCGAAAGGTTCCAATAAACTCTTTCTAAATCAACTAAACCATGATTTTTTAAACCGAATTCAGCTTTTAAATCTGCAGCCTGCTTTTGTGCAGGGGTTTCAAATTTTAGATATTTTGACATATATTGTTTCGTTAAATTATCTTTAAATGTTTTATTTATTTAGTTCCCGAGGCAAAACTATAAGTAATTCAAACCATAGTTCACTCTAAGTACTTTATTTTATAACCAGTCTCTTACTAATTTGCGTTCTCCGATATACAATTCATTTGGAGAATTTGGATCTAATGCCCATTTGATACGCTCAATACCTTGAGTAATATCTTTTATTGATCCGCAAGTTGAAAGACGTAAATAACCATCAAGACCAAACTCAATTCCTGGAACAGTAATAACACGTACTTTATCCAATAAGAAATAAGCTAATTTTGTTGAATCGGTATTGTAATGGCTAAAATCTACAAAACAATAAAAAGTTCCATCAGGCCTTATTGCTCTAATTCCTTCAAAAGAATTCAATTCATCCATCATAACTTTTGTGTTGTTTTCTAATGTCATCGAAAGACTATCAACACAAGATTGAATTCCATTAATTGCTCCTACAGCTGCTTTTTGCAAAACAACAGATGGCCCTGAAGTTTGATGGCCCTGAATATTGACCATCGCTTTTATCAACTTTTTATTTGCAACAGCCCAGCCAATGCGGAAACCAGTCATGGCATATTGTTTAGAAACGCCATTAATAATGATTAATTTAGAATCTTCCAAACTTCCTTTTAGAAAATCTAAACAAGAAATTAATTTTTTTCCATTGAAAATAAGACGGTGATAAATATCGTCCATCATCAAATAAATTCCGCGTGATTCGCAAAACTCAACAATTTGGCCAATAAACTCACGTGAATACATTACTCCCGTAGGATTATTTGGACTATTAATAATAATTAATTTTGTATAAGAAGTGGTATGTCTTTCAATATCCTGCATTGTTGGATAGAATGAACCATCTTCAGGCAATACTGGAACAGGAACTGCACCACAAAGTTTTACCATTTCAGGATAACTAACCCAATAAGGTGCAGGGAAAATAACTTCGTCCTGTGGATTTAATATCGCTTGCATTGCCACCATAATAGCTTGTTTTGCTCCACTAGAAGCAATCACATTTTCGGGAGTAACAATACGACCGTACATATCTCCAGTATACCGAATAATTGCTTGTTTTAAAGCAGGGATTCCATCTGCAGGTGTGTAGCGCACATCACCAGAACTTAAAACTCCGGCAGCTGCGATTAGGGCGTCAAGTGGTGCTTTGCTTTTAGGTTCACCAATTCCTAAATGAATTACAGGTTC
>CAIMMM010000093.1 GCA_903842575.1 uncultured Bacteroidota bacterium
CGCTTCGGTGGAGCAAATGGACAATCCCGATCTTCGCGGGAAACCATTAGCTGTGGGTGGAAGTGAGATTCGGGGCGTTGTTTCTGCGGCGAGTTATGATGCGCGAATGTTTGGTGTTCGCAGTGCCATGAGTGGTGTGCAAGCCAAAAAGAATTGCCCCGAATTGCTCTTTGTTCCACCTCGATTTGAACGCTATCCAGAGATTTCTCAAAAAATAAGTAAGCTATTTTACGACTACACCGATTTGGTAGAACCGCTGTCGCTTGACGAAGCGTATCTCGATGTTACGCAAAACAAAAAAGGAAATCCAAGCGCCACTTTGATTGCGCAGGAAATCAGGAAGCGCATTTTTGATGAAGTGGGTTTGACGGCTTCGGCGGGAATTTCTATTAATAAATTTGTTGCCAAAGTGGCTAGTGATTACAACAAACCCAACGGACAAAAGACCGTCAATCCCGAAGATGTGACTTTGTTTTTAGAAAATCTGGATATTAAAAAATTTTATGGCGTTGGTAAGGTTACTGCCGAAAAAATGTACCAGCATGGCATCTTCACCGGCTTAGATTTAAAAGCCAAATCGTTTGAATACCTTGAAGAGCATTTTGGAAAAAGTGGCGCGTCTTATTATAACATTGTGCGTGGGATTCACAACAGCGAAGTGAGACCCAACCGAATCACCAAATCAGTAGCGGCGGAACATACTTTTGCTGAAAACCTGACATCGGAAATCTTTATGCTGGAACGCTTGGAACGCATTGCCAACGAATTGGAACGCCGGCTAAAAAAATATTCCATTTCGGGAAAAACGATTACTTTGAAAATTAAGTTTAGTGATTTCACCACGCAAACCCGATGCAAAACCATGCCCTATTTCATTGCGGATAAAGGATTGTTATTGGAAACCGCCAAAGAATTATTATACCAAGAAAGGATGAAAGACTCTGTGCGATTGCTCGGAATTTCGTTGAGTAATTTAAATACTGAAGTTAAGAAATCTGTAGTGGTGCAATTGAAATTTGATTTTTAGGGATAAAAAATCCCGCATTTTGGCGGGATTGGTTTTGAATTTAATTAATTTTTGTTAATGTTAAATTAACTGTTGGAATAGGTATTGGAATATTATAAATCTCACCATAAGGACAGTTTTGAGATATCCAAAATTCACCACGATCAAAATAATAATTTAGCACATTAGGATTATTGACATTTCTACACAACTTCACTATTCCAGATATGCTACAAAAATCCTCATCAAAATAATTAAATGGTAAATAGTTAAGACGAGGGCCATTTATGCTGGATATTTTAGCTAAACCTGGATCCGCAATAGTCATAGTGTTGGTAATTATCAAACCTATAGAAGTTTCTGTAACGGTATATTTGCCAATTAAAATATCTCTATAATAGTAATCTCCATTAGGGGAAGTATCAGTGTAATGAGTAATTTTTTCTATCTTTAAAGTAAAAGTTTTTGCCTCTAACGTTTCTCCCCATGTTCCTTGCCAAGTTCCGATATAAGGAGCAAATTCATTGCCAACGTCTTTGATATAAGTACCGCTTAAAAGGTCTATATCAGAGGAGTAGTTTAGTGGGACAATAACCCCTTCCTGGCAATATGCGGAGAGACTTATAAGACTTATGTATAATTTTATAATTGTTTTCATATTTATTTTTAATTACAAGGTGTTGAAATTGGAGTATGATTATTATTGTTAGGATCTAGTGTTAATCTATTCCATTTAGGAGTTGTTAAATCTGATGGTACAAAACTAGCTTCATACAATGCGACTTTATCCGCTATGCCAAATTCTTTCATTAATTTCAAAAGCATTTTTTTTACATGGGCATTATCCAAATTACCATCGGTAAATAATTTATCCGATTCGGCATAATATTTATTGTTAAATTTTTTCCAATTAATAGTACTATAGTCAAATGTCAAATCTAGTAAATTTATTGCAAATATTCCTTCGTCAGACAACACCATAGCATATATTTCATCTAAAGGAACTCCTAATTCAATTGCATTCGATTTCACATCTATAGTGAGGGCTTTAATATCTGCTGGTGAAAAATTTTTTACAGTTAAAGGAATATCTCCGTTTGCATTAGGGGGATTAATATTATTATGAACGTGCACAAAAGAAACACATTTATAACTAAATGGGATATGTAATACATGTGTATTTGGTAATGCTGTTAATGGTGTATACACTATACTTCCAGAAATTCTTCTTTCTGCAAATCCTGTTTCATGGTTCAAAAGAAAGTTATCATTGACATTTAAGGCATTGAAATTACTTTTAAAAAGAGTTTGATTTGTTTTCTGTTTTAATTTTGTACAAGGATTATCAACAATAGGATCCGCATCTATACAATTTAGAGTTCTGCAAGGAATAGGTGCGACATCTAGTGGAACATCTACGCCAACACTTGCACCCGTACCGCCAGTATTGTTACTAGAACCACCTGGACTTCCTGGCCCTACACCTACTCCTGGTCCAGTTCCACCACCACCAGTTGGTACACATACAGTGTCTGTACTGTTGTAAATAAATGAATAATTATTATTTAAATTTGCAAAATTCCAACAACCTTGATTAACAATATGGCCAGCAGCTTCACCAGCACTTATATTGTTACATCTTATTACATTTGTCTCAAAGCATAAATCGCCGCCAGTATTTATAAAAACTCTGCCTTGTACATTTAAATCGGTATATTCGGTATTCTTTATATCTTTAATAACATATTCAGATTGTGTGTTTTTAATTGCTTTTTCAGTCAATGTATATTTAAAAATTGCAGCTGATGTTTCCTCATTAAAAACTTTCATAATTAGATTCTCAAATCGCAATTCTTCTTTTAAATCTCTTTCAATTAGAATTGTAAAATAAACCGTTCCATCATCTTTAGTTATAATTTTAATAGGTGCATCTGGTACAATAATAAATCCAAATTGCTCTTCGAGAGCGGTTCTAGCTAAATCTGTATTCGCTGATGTAACTGTTTTTTTCGCCAATTTGCTATATGCATTAGTAAACACAGGCATATCTAATGCTTCTTTAAATGATTTTTCTTTTATAGTAAAATCAAGTCTCTTTTTTTTAATAAAATCATTTTCTTCGGAGCAACTGTAAGCAAATAATGCTAAACAAATGTAAAGAAAGACGTTTAACTTTTTGGAATAGTTTTTCATAAGCGGGTTCGGTTTTGGTTGTTTATATTTCAAATATAGAGAATATTTTTACAAAGATGTGACGTTTTATAAATTTTTTCTTATTTTATTTGAAATATCGCATTGTGTATGAGAAAAAAAAGAATTGTATCAAACAATATTTGATGGTGTCAGGCGAAAGAATCAAGGAAATCCCTTTTGCCAAAAGAAGAATTTGCAAATAGCAATTACCTAATCTGTAAGTAAAAAAAACCATCCGCTTTTGACGAATGGTTTATAGTAAATTATTTAATGATACTTATTTTCTGGATAGTTTAGAAAGCAAACGAAGGAATTCGATGTACAACCAAACTAGTGTTATCATCAATCCCATAGCACCAAACCATTCCATGTATTTTGGTAATTTTTGTTGTGCTCCTTTTTCTATTTGGTCAAAATCCAAAAACAAATTCATCGCTGCAATTACAATTACAAACACGCTAATGCCAATACTCATCCATGAATTTCCATAATGAACAGGTTGAAAGCTTGTAAACATTGAAAGCAACCAGGAAATCACATAATACGTGGCAATAGCAAGCGTAGAAGCAATCACAATGGATTTGAATTGTTCGGTAACTTTTACCACTTCATATTTGTATAAAGCAAAGCAAACGACAAACGTGACAAATGTAGCACCCACCGCCTGAATAACAATTCCAGGATACATGGCTTCAAAAATTGCTGAAATTCCTCCAATAAACAAACCTTCAAAAATAGCGTAACCCGGTGCTAAAAAAGTAGAGTATTGTGGTTTGAAAGAAGCAATAAGTACTAAAACCAAACCAGCAATGGCACCACCAATTGTCAAAACCATAGGATTGTAGCCAGTAAAAGTCATGGACCAGGTTATAGCAGCGCTGGCAATCAAAAGGATCAACATTAGGAAACTTTTATTGATAGTTCCCGAAACCGTCATAGTGTCGTTATAATCAATAACGTTATTATCAACATCTCTTGAAACAGCAGAGGTTGGCGAAAAAGATTTGTTTTTAAAAAATGGATTTTGTGAATTCATAGTTTTGTTTTTTTGATGTATCAAATATATATTTTTTCCATTAGAAACAAAAGGCAGGCTGTTTTTTTGATTTAAAAATTAACTCTAACCTAGTGATTTTTCATGTAAACTCATAGCCAATTAGTAAAAAAATGTCAGTCTGAGCCTGTCGAAGACATTATTGTTTTAACGAGCACTTCGACAAGCTCAGTGTACAAATTATTTATAATTAACTATAAAAAATAATAGTAACAAAGACATAAACTTTATTCTATTTCAGAAATACGCAACGTGTTTACCATTCCTTTATTGGCAACAGGCATGGCAGCAAGATTGATAAGCATGTCTCCTTTTTTCACATAGCCTTTGTCTTTTGCAATTTGATTGATGTCTTCAACGGTATCGTCGGTGCTTACAAACTTATCATAGAAATGCGCATTTACTCCCCAAAGAAGATTCAATTGTGTTAAGATTCGTTTGTTGGAAGTATAAACCAAGATATGAGCTTGTGGTCTCCAAGCCGAGATTTGAAAAGCAGTATAGCCACTATTGGTCAATGTAGAAATGGCTTTGGCTTTTATTTCATTGGCCATAATGGCAGCATGATAACAAATGGATTTTGTGATAAATCGTTTGGTTCTAACGTGAGGAGGATTTTGTGGTACAGTAATTAACGGAGAGTCTTCAACCGCTTCGATAATTTGTGTCATTTTTTCTATAACCTGAACCGGATAATTCCCAACCGAAGTTTCTCCAGAAAGCATCACGGCATCAGCGCCATCCATTACCGAGTTGGCAACGTCATTTACTTCGGCACGTGTTGGTGTTAAACTGGTAATCATCGTTTCCATCATTTGTGTGGCCACAATTACAGGAATTCGGGCTGTTTTGGCTCGGTGAATCAGTTTCTTTTGGATAAGCGGTACTTCGTGTGCTGGAATTTCAACTCCCAAATCACCACGTGCTACCATCAAACCATCACAAAAAGCAACAATTTTATCAATGTTTTCAACCGCTTCCGGTTTTTCTATTTTGGCAATGATGGGTATTTTATAATCGGAATGTTTGGCAATCAAATCTTGTAATTCTTCCAAATCTTTTGGCGTTCTAACGAATGAAAGCGCCATCCAGTCTACCTTTTGTTCAATCGCAAAAATGGCGTCTTTAATATCTTTTTTGGTTAAAGCCGGCAAGGATACTTTGGTGTTGGGAAGATTTACTCCTTTTTTGGATTTCAATGGTCCGCCTTGAATCACTTTACAAATCACTTCCGTAGTTCGGTTGGTTTCAAGCGCTTCAAACATTAATTTTCCGTCGTCAAGCAGAATTTTTTCTCCGGGATTTACATCTCTTGGAAATTCTTTATAGTTCATATAAACTCTTTCAGCCGTTCCTGGAACATCTTCCGAAGTTTGAAAAGTAATTATATCACCTGGATTAACAACGATGTCTTCTTTCATTACACCCACACGAAGTTTTGGGCCTTGTAAATCGGCAAGTATCGCCGTTGTGTATCCAAACTCATCATTAAGCCCTCTGATAATATCAATACGTTCTTTTACATCTTCATAATCAGCATGTGAAAAATTGATTCGAAACACATTTACTCCAGCGTCAATCATGTCTTTGATAACTTCTTTTGAACTACAAGCGGGACCTAATGTGGCAACAATTTTCGTTTTTTTTCTAGTCAGCATTTTTTAAAATATTAAATTATTTTTAGACTTTATATTTTCAATTTCAATAGTATAAACGGTACTTACTCGTTCAATAGTATTCAATAGGGTTGTTATTTTTGGGATTTCCAAAGAGTCCTCTATGTTTTCTATTTTCAACAGGTAATCTACATTTTTAAATTCAGGTAATAAATAAACTTTGGCAGCAAAACTGTTTTGTGTATTGGTAAACAATCCTTGATTATTTTTCTTGTTTTGAATCGTGATTTCATTTTTATTTTGGATTAAGTTCCAAAAAAAACCATTTTTTTTATCTTCAAAAATGTATCTCGCAAACTGAGTTTCTCCTTCTTTTGATTTAATTTGAATCTCTTTTTTACATTTAGATAAATTAATTGGAAGCTTTTGATTAATGAAATAGGCTAAGCGATATTCTTCTAACGAAGTATGAATTGCAACCAATAGGTAATTGGATTTCTCAAATTCATCTAAATGTATTTTATGAACAATCATTTTACGCTAAAATAAGTCGTAAATATAGTGCATATCACACAAATTATCACCAAAGAGGTATAGACTTAGCGTAATTTTATAAACGAAATCGTTGTAGCTTTTGGGAATTTGTGCTATTTATTGTTGATTTTTTCTTGAAAAACAAAATAAGCTCTTTGCGATGCTTTCTCTTCTGCTTTCTTTTTGGAAGTCGCTCTTGCTTTAGCAATTACTTTATTATCGATGCTTAATTTTACACCAAAATACTTTTGACCATCAATACCATTGTCATCAAAAACATCATAATGAAATGATTTTTTCTCTTTTTGACACCATTCAATAAGCAAGCTTTTATAGCTAATTACTTTTCCTTCTAGCTTTTCAATGTCAACATAGGGAATTATGACACTTTTTTGAATAAACTTTTCACAATAAGTATATCCCTTATCTAAGAAAATGGCCCCAATCAAAGCTTCAAAAATATTTCCGTGAATATTTTCTCCAAAATGTTGTGCTTGTACTTTGCTCTCAATTAATAGTATAAGATTTAAATCTCGGCCAAGTTCATTTAGGTGTTCCCGACTTACAATTTTTGAACGCATTTTGGTAAGATACCCTTCATCTCCAGCAGGTGCTTCCCTATATAAGTAGGCAGCAATAACAGAACTTAACATAGCATCTCCAAGAAACTCCAATCGTTCATAATTCATTGGATTTCCCTTTATGTCTAATTTATTGGAAGAGCGATGCGTGAATGCTTTTTGATAATAAAAAATATTTCCGGGTTTGAAACCTAGTATTTTTTGAATTTCAGTAAAAAAAATCCCGCCCTCTTCGGGACGGGATTTTAAAAATATTTTTTTAAGGATGCTCATTGAAAATTAATCTTCTAATTTTTTGAATAAAACACACGCATTATGTCCGCCAAATCCAAAAGTGTTACTCATAGCAACTCTAATGTCTCTTTTTTGTGGTTTGTTTAATGTTAGGTTTAATGAAGGATCAATATTTTCATCTATAACAGTATGATTAATTGTTGGAGGCACTATTCCGTGTTTCATGGCTAAAATGGAAGCAATTGCTTCAATAGCACCAGCAGCACCAAGTAAGTGTCCCGTCATTGATTTGGTTGAATTGATGTTGATGTTTTTAGCATGACTACCAAAAACAGCACTAATTGCTTTCAACTCGGCAACATCACCAAGAGGTGTTGATGTGCCATGTGTGTTAATATGATCTACGTCTTCGGGTTGCAATCCTGCATCCCGCAAGGTGTTTTTCATTACAGCAATTACACCAATCCCTTCAGGATGAGGTGCAGTTAGATGATAGGCATCCGAAGACATTCCTCCACCACCAACTTCGCAATATATTTTTGCGCCACGTGCTTTGGCATGTTCATATTCTTCAAGTACTAATGCACCGGCGCCTTCGCCAAGAACAAATCCATCACGGGTAGCATCAAAGGGTCTTGAAGCCGTTTCTGGACTGTCATTTCTTGTTGACAAGGCTTGCATAGAGTTAAACCCACCCATTCCTGCAATGGTAACGGCCGCTTCCGAACCTCCGGAAACAATAACATCACACATGCCAAGACGAATATAATTAAAGGCATCAATTAATGCATTTGCCGAAGAAGCACAAGCAGAAACGGTAGTATAATTTGGACCCATAAAACCATTTCTCATAGAAATATGAGCGGGAGCAATATCGGCAATCATTTTCGGAATAAAGAAAGGATTAAATCTAGGTGTTCCATCTCCTTTTGCATAGCTAATTACTTCTTCTTGAAAAGTTTCTAAACCTCCAATACCAGCACCCCAAATTACACCTACTCTTTCTTTATCAACATTCTCAGTAGTAATTCCGGCATCTTTAATAGCTTCTTCGCTGGCGGCAACTGCATATTGTGCAAATTTATCCATCCGACGAGATTCTTTACGATCCATAAAATCTTCAATGTTGAAGTTTTTTACTTCACATGCAAATTTGGTTTTATGTTTTTCAGTGTCGTAGTAAGTTATTGGAGCAGCACCACTGACCCCATTTATTAATGCATTCCAATATTCTTCAATAGAATTTCCAATGGGTGTAAGCGCACCTAGACCTGTAACTACAACTCGCTTTAATGTCATAATGTTATTTTTAGAATTGCATTTAAATAAATAATACCCATGTTTTCTTCAAATATAATCATTAAAGAGACACGGGTATTGCAATATTTTTATGATTGAATAGCAATCAGTTTGATTCTTTTTTTAGAAAATAATAAAAACCCGTGAAAGTATTTATTTTTCACGGGTGAATAATTATTATTTTTTAGCTGCTTCGATGTAAGAAATAGCTTGACCAACAGTAGCAATGTTTTCTGCTTGATCGTCTGGAATTTGAATATCAAATTCTTTTTCGAACTCCATTATAAGCTCAACAGTGTCTAATGAATCAGCTCCTAAATCATTAGTGAAGCTTGCTTCTGTTACTACTTCATTTTCGTCAACGCCTAATTTGTCTACGATAATCGCTTTAACTCTTGATGCAATGTCTGACATAATTTCTAATTTTAAATTTTAAATTGTTGGCAAAAATAAAAAACTTTATTTTAAAACAACAATTTTGTTAGTAAATGTGGCTACGAAAATAAAAAATTAAATTCATTATGTTACAATTTCTTGGTTTATTATTCTTTTTTTTGCCAAATAAAACTTTTTAAGACGAATGAAAAAGATTGTACTTTTTGCTTCAGGAAACGGATCTAATGTTGAAAATATCATCCAATATTTTAAATCCGACCCATTAATTGCCGTAGCAGGTGTTTTTTCAAACAATCCTAGTGCAAAAGTTATAGAAAAAGCAAAAAAACACAATATACCAACAGTGACTTTTAATAAACAAGAACTTACTAATGGGTTTGTTGAAAATAGAATTGACGCAATCAAACCAGCCTTAATTGTCTTAGCGGGATTCCTCCTAAAATTTCCAGAGCAAATAATTGAAAAGTATCCCAATAAAATTATCAATATACATCCTGCACTATTACCAAAATATGGTGGAAAAGGAATGTATGGAATGAATGTGCATCATGCAGTTTTGGAAAACAAGGAGCAAGAAACAGGAATCACCATTCATTATGTTGATGAAAATTATGACGAGGGGGGGATTATTTTCCAAAAATCAGTAAATATTGAAGAAAGCAAAACAGCAGAAGAAATCGCAAAAAAAATACACCTATTAGAACAGGAATATTTCCCGCAAATAATTGAAAAAATTCTAACTTCGTAATTCTAACCTCGTACTTCAATAATGGCACATCAAGTTCACATCTATACCGACGGCGCAGCCAAAGGAAATCCTGGAAATGGAGGATATGGCGTTGTGATGGAATTAGTTGGGACGCCTTATAAAAAAGAATTTTATGAAGGATTCCGACATACAACCAATAACCGAATGGAATTGTTGGCGGTAATTGTGGGTCTTGAAAAAATTAAAAACCCCAATACAATGGTATTGGTAGTTTCCGATTCTAAATATGTGGTGGATGCAGTAGAGAAAAAATGGGTCTTTGGTTGGGAGAAGAAAAACTTCGCTGCCAAAAAAAATCCAGATCTTTGGATGCGTTTCCTCAAAATTTACCGCAAACACCAAGTGGATTTTAAATGGATAAAAGGACACAACAACCATCCACAAAATGAGCGTTGTGATGAACTGGCTGTTTATGCTTCGGGCTTAGAAAAACTATCGGTGGATGTTTTTTATGAGAAGGAAGTAGATAAGTTGTTGTAAAAAAGAAGGATGCTTTGCTACTCTTAAAGTTATAAACTATCTTTGCGCTTTATTTCAAAAACGATAGAATGAACAAACTTTTAATAGTCGGGACCGTTGCTTTCGACGCTATTGAAACTCCCTTTGGGAAAACAGACAAAATTTTAGGGGGTGCTGCCACTTTTATTGGACTTTCGGCATCCTATTTCAATTTACAATCGGCTATAGTTTCGGTTGTTGGCGAAGATTTTCCTCAGGAATATTTAGATTTACTAACCGATAGAAACATAGATATTTCGGGTCTTGAAGTTGTAAAAGGAGGGAAAACTTTCTTTTGGAGTGGAAAATACCACAACGATTTAAATTCAAGAGACACCTTAATTACGGAACTAAACGTTTTAGCAGATTTTCAACCCGTTGTCCCTCAAAATTTCAAAGATGCCGATGTGGTGATGTTGGGCAACTTACATCCCTTTGTGCAAAGCAGTGTTTTGGATCAAATGGAAGCGAAACCAAAACTAGTGGTGCTTGACACCATGAACTTTTGGATGGATTGTGCGTTGCCAGAATTATTAGAAGTAATAAAACGCGTAGACGTAATTACAATTAATGATGAAGAAGCCCGTCAATTGTCGGGGGAATATTCATTGGTGAAAGCGGCTGCCAAAATTCACACCATGGGACCTAAATTCGTGGTCATTAAAAAAGGAGAGCATGGTGCCTTGTTATTTCAAGGAAAAGAAGTTTTCTTCGCACCGGCACTGCCACTAGAAGAAGTTTTTGATCCAACAGGCGCAGGAGATACTTTTGCAGGAGGATTTTCTGGATTTATTACTCAAAGCGAAAACATTACTTTTGACAATATGAAAAAAGCCGTTATACATGGTTCCAATTTAGCTTCCTTTAGTGTTGAAAAATTTGGAACAGAAAGAATGGTTAACCTCCAAAAAGAGGAAGTTCAGGAAAGATTAAAACAATTCAAAGCTTTAACGCAATTTGAAATTGAATTATCATAAATTTATGCCTCGAGATTTCGGGGCATTTTTTATTTAAATAAACCGCAAATACAACAACACAACTAAACTACAACTTCAATGAGCGAAGCAATCAAACACGAATGTGGAATTGCATTACTACGATTAAAAAAACCGTTAGAATTCTATAAAGAAAAATACGGAACTGCTTTTTACGGAATACAAAAAATGTATCTCTTAATGGAAAAGCAGCACAATCGTGGACAAGACGGTGCCGGATTTGCCTCTATTAAACTAGATGTCGATCCTGGAGAAAGATACATCAGCCGTGTACGATCCAATCAAGCGCAAGCAATACAAGATGTCTTTGCTCAAATCAATGCTCGAATCAACGATGAATTAACTTCTCATCCAGAATATCAGGATAATGTTGCCCTGCAAAAAGCGAACATTCCTTACATTGGAGAATTGTATTTGGGACATGTTCGTTATGGAACTTTTGGAAAAAACAGTTTGGAAAGTGTTCATCCTTTTTTGCGTCAAAATAACTGGATGCATCGAAACTTAATTTTGGCAGGAAACTTTAACATGACCAATGTTACCGAACTTTTCAACAGTTTGTTAGAATTGGGGCAACATCCAAAAGAAATGGCAGACACCGTTACGGTTATGGAAAAAATTGGTCATTTCCTTGATGATGAAGTTACCGATTTATACCAAGAATGCAAAAACAACGGACTTTCAAAAAGAGAAGCGTCCCCTGTAATTGCAGAGAAATTAGACATAGCAAAAATTCTTAAAAAGGCATCTCGAGGTTGGGATGGAGGCTATGCAATGGCAGGTTTATTAGGTCATGGTGATGCTTTTGTGTTTCGGGATCCTGCAGGAATTCGCCCAACCTATTTTTATCAAGACGATGAAATTGTAGTAGTAGCTTCAGAAAGACCAGTGATACAAACCGTTTTTAATGTTCCTTTCGAAAAAGTGGAAGAATTAAATCCAGGTAATGCTTTAATTATAAAGAAAAACGGTAAAATAACGCAAGAGGAAATCATTCCGCCAACGATTAAGAAAGCCTGTTCGTTTGAACGTATTTATTTTTCTAGAGGGAGTGATGCCGAAATTTATCAAGAAAGAAAACACCTTGGGAAGTTAATTCTTCCGGCAGTTTTAGAAGCTATTGATTATGAAACCGACAATACAGTGTTCTCTTATATTCCCAATACGGCAGAAACTTCATTTTACGGAATGGTTGAAGCCGCTCAGGATTTCTTAAATCAAAGGAAGAACCAATTCATATTGGACAATCGCAAAACATTGACTAAGGAAAAATTAGAACAGATTCTTTCTGTAAAAATAAGAACCGAGAAAATCGCCATCAAAGACGCGAAATTAAGAACATTTATAACAGAAGACAGTAGTCGAGATGATTTAGTAGCTCACGTTTATGACGTTACTTATGGCGTTATTAAACCAACAGATAACCTAGTTATCATTGATGATAGTATTGTCCGAGGAACCACTCTCAAAATGAGTATCATCAAAATGATGGACAGATTAAATCCTAAAAGCATTGTCATTGTTTCATCGGCACCGCAAATCCGTTACCCTGATTGTTACGGAATCGATATGGCTAAATTAGAAGGATTAGTGGCTTTTAAAGCAGCGTTAGAACTACTAAAAGAGAGAAATCTTTATCATATTGTTGACGAGGTTTATACAAAATGTAAAGCACAAGAGGGCTTTAAGGATGATGAAATCACTAATTTTGTAACCCAAATTTATGCTCCTTTCCAACCACAAGAGGTGTCCAATAAAATTGCAGAAATGCTTAGCTCTGAAGATATTAAAGCAGAAGTTAAAATTATTTTTCAAACAGTAGAAAATTTACACAGAGCATGCCCTAAAAACCTTGGAGATTGGTACTTCACAGGGGATTACCCAACTCCTGGAGGCAATCGTGTTGTAAATAAGGCGTTTATGAATTTTTATGAAGGAAAAGACGCTCGAGCGTATTAAAATTGGTAATTTATACCCGTTGGGTGTAATTATTTTTAATTTATACTACTTGTCACAATGAGCTTCCCGAGATTTTTTTTTAAGGTCTTCGACAAGCTCAGACGGACATTTTGGTTCTAATTGATTATGAACTTCTATTAAAAAAGTTATTATTAAAAGGTTTTGATTAATTGCATCCAATGCGTTAATTTATGCTTTTCAACGACTTTCGATGTAGTTTATCTAATTTTTTTTTTTAATAAATACAATCATATTATATTTGTTTCACCATAGCATTAGTAGGTTAAGTTTATGGTAGATTTGGGGCAAAAAGGGTGAAAGTAAAATTTCACCTTTTTTATTTTAATAAAGTCCCAAAATCATCAAAAAAAGAGGTTTACACTATCATTTGCCTATCATTCCAATATATTTTATCTAAATTAGGAGTAAATCAATAGATGTTATTAATTTTGCTTTGCCATAAATATTTAGTGTAGGTTAAGATTATGGTAGATTTGGGGCAAACAGGTGGAAGAAATTCCGCCTGTTTATTTTTATAAAAACCCCAACTGCTTTCACAATTGGGGTTTTGCTTAAAATTTTAAAAGGATTTATTTTTCTACAGCAAAGCGTCTTGAAACTTCACCCCAATTAATTACATTAAAAAAAGCTTCAATATAATCAGGGCGACGGTTTTGATAATGTAAATAATATGCATGTTCCCATACATCCATGCCAAGAATTGGTGTTCCGCCACAACCAATTTCGGGCATTAAAGGATTGTCTTGATTTGGAGTTCCACAAACATCTAACTTTCCTCCTTTATGCACACAAAGCCAAGCCCAGCCCGATCCAAATTGTGTTGCTCCAGCTTTTGTAAAACGCGCTTTAAATTCATCAAATGTTCCAAAATCTTTTTCAATTGCATTGGCTAAATCACCAGTTGGTAATCCGCCCCCATTTGGGGACATTATGTTCCAATATAAATTGTGATTATAAAAACCACCGCCATTATTGCGAACGGCTGCGTTTGATTTATCTAAATTAATTAAAATGTTTTCGATTGTTTTTCCCTCCATATCTGTTCCGGTAACAGCTGCATTTAGGTTAGTTGTATAGGCATTATGATGTTTTGTATGATGAATTTCCATCGTTCTTGCATCAATATGTGGTTCTAATGCATCATATGCATAGGGTAATTTTGGTAATTCAAAAGCCATGATATTTTTTATTTAAGTTACTATTAAATCGAATTCAAATTTATACATTTAACTTCGTAAAAATAAAAGACTACAATAATTTTTTCAAATACTAGTATAATGACATTTGACATGCAGCCTGAACATTTACAGAACTACCTAATTAAATTAATACCATTGCAAGAATTTTTTTTTGAGACACTCTATCAAGTCGCTTCCGACCCTTTAGTTTGGGAACAACATCCAAATAAATTGCGTTATCAAAGAGATATTTTTCAAAATTATTTTAAAGGCGCAATTCAGTCCAAAGGCGCATTTTTTATTTGTGATCCAAAAACAAACGAACCCATTGGCAGTAGTCGATTTTATGATTATGACGAAAAGAATAATTCTATTATTATTGGTTATACTTTTATAGGCAGGAAATTCTGGGGTAACGAATATAATAAAGCGTTAAAAAAATTGATGCTCGATTATGCTTTTCAATATGTAGACAAAGTGTATTTTCACATTGGAGCACAAAACATTCGTTCGCAAAAGGCCATTGAAAAAATTGGAGCTCTCAAGATTTCAGAGCAAGAAGTAACGTATTATGGCGAAGATTCAAAGTTGAATTTTATTTATGTAATTAATAAAAACTAAATGCAAAAAACATCTTTCTCCATTTACGACGCATCTGCGGGTTCTGGAAAAACCTATACTTTGGTCAAAGAATATTTAAAAATTATTCTTTCTTCCAATAAAAATGATGCATACCGAAACATACTCGCCATTACGTTTACCAACAAAGCGGTACACGAAATGAAAAGCCGTGTGGTGGAAAGTCTGTCGGAGTTTGCCAAAGACAACCCAAGTGAAAAAGCACAACAGTTAATGCAAGATATTCAAATCGAAACGGGATTGAGTTTGCAAAACATTCAGGCGAAAGCCAAAAGCATCATTAAAAATCTAATTCACAATTATGCCGCTTTTGACATTTCTACCATCGATAAATTTACACACAAAGTCATTCGGGCTTTTGCTCACGATTTGAATTTACCGATAACTTTTGAAGTTTCATTAGATACAGAAAACCTATTAACCGAAGCCGTTGACGCGATTATTGCCGAAGCAGGGAGCAACGAAGAATTGACTAATTTGCTTGTCGATTTTACGATGGAAAAAACAGATGATGACAAATCTTGGGATGTTTCTCGTGAAATTATGGAAACAGGAAGGTTAATTTTAAACGAAAATAACCGTGAAGAAATCACCCATTTTCATAATAAAACCATTGCTGAGTTTGTAGCCATTAAGTCCAAATTGACACAACTTTCCAACGAACTTGAAGGAGAAACGAAAGATCAAGCAATGCTAGCGTTGCAATTAATTGAACAGAATGGGATTGATATATCTTCGTTTTCAAGACAAACTCTTCCAAATCATTTAGTTAGTATTCAGCAAGGGAAATTTAATCCAAAAAATAAGATGTTTTATACGTTTGAAGATATTCAAATCAATAAAACCGCTCGCGACAGAGAAATTATTGAAAGCATTATTCCAAATCTTTTAGCAATACTAAATTCTATTTATAAAATATTTGAAAAGAAAAATTTCTATGATGCTTTCCTAAAAAACATCACGCCACTTTCATTATTAAATACTTTGAGTAATGAATTATCCAAAATTCAAAAAGAGCAAGGGATACTTTCTATTACAGAGTTTAATAAATTGATTTACGAGCAAATTCAAAATCAGCCGGCACCTTTTATTTACGAGCGCTTGGGAGAAAAATACAAGCATTTTTTCATTGATGAATTTCAAGACACATCGGAAATGCAATGGCAAAACCTCATTCCCCTCATTGACAATGCGCTTTCCAGCGAAGATTTGTTGGGAGAACGGGGCTCGTTGATGATTGTTGGCGACCCAAAACAATCTATTTATAGATGGCGAGGCGGAAAGGCAGAGCAATTTATCGAATTAAGTAAAACAAAAAATCCTTTTAATAATCCCGATAAAAAACAGTTTTCTTTAGACACCAATTATCGAAGTTATTCTCAAATTATTGATTTCAATAACCATTTTTTTGAATTTCTTTCAGATGAATTTGAAAATGAAAATTATAAAGATTTGTATAAAAACCATAGCCGACAAAAGGAAAATGCTAAGAAAGGCGGTTATGTAAACATTTTGTTTATTCCAAAAAGTGAGAAGGAAGAATTCGAACCAGAAGCCTCGGACGAAGAGAGTTTAGATAAAACAAAGTTGTATTTATTAGCGACTTTAAATACTATTCAAAAAGTTAAAACGAACTGTTTTAGCAATAAAGATATTGTAATTCTAACTCGAAAAAAAGCACAAGGGACAGCCATTGCCAATTATTTAACCGAACAAGGAATACCTATTTTATCTTCCGAAAGTTTACTAATCAATTCGTCTTCCGAAGTGCAATTCATCATTCACTTTTTATATTATTTGAAAAACAATAACGACTTGCAATCCAAAGCCAGCTTTTTATATTATCTGGCTAAAAAGCAGGAACACAAAACGGGAATACACGATTTTATTGCGCAAGGGATGGCAATGAAAACCGAAAAGGAATTCCAACTATGGCTTTTTAATTATGAAATAGATTTGAGTTTTGAAAATATTCGCAAAAAGTCATTGTATGAAGCTACTGAAATCATTATTTCCAAAGCAATTCCCATTGAAAAGAGAAATGCCTATGTACAATATTTCCTTGATATTGTTCTAGAAAGAGATGTTAGAAACCAAGCAGGAATATCCGATTTTCTTAATTATTGGGACAAAAACGGGGAAAAGTTAAGTATACCATCACCCGAAGGGAACGATGCAGTTCGGATAATGACCATTCACAAATCTAAAGGATTGGAATTTCCAGTAGTAATTTTTCCGTTTGCTGAGGAAGATTTTAGTAAAGGGCCACGAGAAAAAATTTGGCTTAATGCAGATGAAAACACTATGGGATTACCAAAAGTTTTGGTGGATAAAAACAAAAATGTGGAAAATTTTGGAGAAGATGCTTCCGCTACGTATCTTCAAAAAACGCAAGAAGATTTATTGGACACCATTAATGTTTTGTATGTTGCTTTAACCCGTGCAGCGGAACAATTGCACATCATTACGGGTATGCAAACCAAAAACAATAAAAACGAATATCCGAAAAATATGGCGACGTTTTTCATCCAATTTTTGGAATCCAATAACCTTTTTAATGAAAGTCAGTTAGATTATGAATTTGGGAATGCCCAAAAACTTTCTCAAGAAAACAACAAACAGCAAGAAACACATGCCATTCCGCAAGTTGCTTTAACTTTAAATCCTAAAAACATCAAAATTGCACAACGAGAAAGTTTGATGTGGAACACTAAACAGCAAAAAGCCATTGAATATGGAAATATTATTCACGAAATCCTGTCGTTTGTAAAAACCAAATCCGATGTTGACTTAGCCATTGCCAAAGCCATTGAAAACGGATTGATTATTTCAAGTCAAAAAGAGGGTATCAAGAAGACCATTCATGAAATTGTAAATCATCAGGAGCTTTCTGTATTTTTCTCAGAGCACAACAAAGCACTCAATGAAAAAACCATTATTCAAAAGGAAGGGGTTCTTGTAAAACCTGACAAAATGGTCGTTACCAAAGACAGTGAAATTTATTTATTAGATTATAAAACGGGATTACATCAAGCCAAATATCAATTACAAATAGAAAATTATCAAAAAGTCATTGAAAAAATGGGTTTTAAAGTCACAAAAAAAACACTTATATATATAGGCGAAACAATCAATGTGGTAAATTTGTAACCTCAAAATATAACTTCAAACGTAAAAGCACCATGTACGGAAAACTTCAACAACACTTACAAAACGAATTAAACACTATTCAAGATAACGGAATTTTCAAAAAAGAACGCATTATTACTTCCCCGCAAGGAGCAGAAATCACAGTTAATGGCGAGACGGTTTTGAATTTTTGCGCCAATAATTATTTAGGATTATCATCCCATCCAGAAGTAATTCAGGCGGCAAAAGACGCTTTGGATTCTCATGGATTCGGAATGTCATCCGTTCGATTTATCTGCGGAACACAAGATATACACAAGGCTTTAGAGAAAAAAATAGCAGAATTTTACGGAACCGAAGACACCATCCTTTACGCAGCTGCTTTTGATGCAAATGGTGGGGTTTTCGAACCGTTGTTAGGAGAAGAAGACTGTATCATATCGGATAGTTTGAACCATGCTTCTATTATTGATGGTGTCCGTTTATGTAAAGCAGCACGATACCGTTATGAAAATTCCAATATGGAAGATTTGGAACAACAATTAATTCAAGCTACAGCAGCCGGGCATCGATTTAAATTAATAGTTACCGATGGTGTTTTCTCTATGGACGGATTAGTAGCTCCATTGGATAAAATTTGTGATTTAGCGGATAAATATGATGCGCTAGTAATGGTGGATGAATGTCATGCCGCTGGTTTTATTGGCGCAACAGGTAAAGGCACCTTGGAGGCAAAAGGGGTAATGGGTAGAGTTGATATTATTACAGGAACATTAGGAAAAGCACTTGGAGGAGCAATGGGTGGTTATACTACGGCCAAAAAAGAAATTATAGAAATACTTCGTCAGCGTTCACGCCCTTATTTGTTTTCTAATTCGTTAGCACCAGCTATTGTTGGGGCTTCAATAAAAGTTTTTGAGTTATTGAAAAAGGATACATCCTTGCGAGACAAACTAGAATGGAACACCAATTATTTCAAAGAAGGATTGCAAAAAGCGGGCATTGATTTTATAAATGGTGATTCGGCAATTGTTCCAGTAATGTTATATGACGCTAAATTATCACAGTTAATGGCAGATGAATTATTAAAAAAAGGAATATATGTTATTGGTTTCTTTTTCCCAGTGGTACCAAAAGGGAAGGCTAGAATTCGGGTGCAATTATCAGCTGCGCATACAAAAGAGCATATAGATAGAGCAATAATTGCATTTACTGAGGTTGCCAAGCAATTAAATGTTATATAATTCACGTTTTTTTAACATAACATTTTGTTATTACATTAATACGTATTACTTTTGCTCTATAAATATTCTTAAAATCTAAACAAAATTAAGTATGAAACATCTTAACAAATTATTTGCTGCTATGTTATTGTTAGCTGGGATTAGCTCACAAGCGCAAGACAGTAACAACCCATGGGCAATATCTTTTGGGACAAACGCAGTAGACACAAGAGTAAGTGCTGCATCAAAATTAGAAGATCAGTTTTCTGAATTCTTTAATGCACAAGATCATTGGAATATTCTTCCAGTAGTATCTTATGTTGGCATATCGAAATACGTTGGAGACAACTTCTCTTTCGGTGTAACAGGTTCGATTAATAAAATCACAAAGCATGTTCTTCCTTTGGAAACTCCTCCTGGGGATTATCCAACTATAAATCCTGGAGATTTAAATTATTATGCATTTGATGGAGTTATTAATTATAGTTTTATGAACTTAATTAAATCAAAGGTAATTGATCCTTCTGCTCATATTGGTGGAGGTTATACTTGGTTAGGCGAAGATAAACAGGCGGGTACTTTAAACGGTGGTTTAGGTTTAACCCTTTGGTTTTCAGAATTTGTAGGTTTGTCTTACCGTGCTACATATAAATATTCTTTCGAAGATGTACGTGAAAATATGCCAACTCATACACAACATTTTGTTGGTCTTACTTTCAAATTTGGAGGAAAAGATACAGATGGTGATGGGATTTATGACAAAGATGATGCATGTCCAGAAGTTGCTGGTTTAAAACAATTCAATGGTTGTCCAGATTCAGATGGTGATGGAATTACAGATGCAAGTGATGCTTGTCCAGATGTTAAAGGTCCAGTTGAATTCAACGGTTGTCCTGATACTGATGGAGACGGAATTGTTGACAAAGATGATGCTTGCCCAGATGTTAAAGGGTTAAAAGAGTTTGCAGGTTGTCCTGACACCGATGGAGATGGGACACAAGATAAAAGCGACAAATGTGTTGATGTTAAAGGACCAAAAGAAAATGCTGGATGTCCTTGGCCAGATAAAGATGGAGATAAAGTATTTGATAAAGATGACAAATGTCCAGATGTAGCAGGAACTGTTGCAAACAATGGTTGTCCTGATGTATCTGAAGAAGTAGTTAAACAATTAAATGCTTACGCAAAAACTATCTTGTTCAACTCTGGAAAATCTTCTTTCCAACAACAAACATTCCCAGTTCTACAATCAATTACTGCAATATTAAAAGAATATCCTTCTGCTAAATTCTCAATTGAAGGGCATACAGACAGTAATGGTTCAGATGCATCTAACCAAAAATTATCTGAAAATAGAGCTGCCGCGGTAAAAAATTACTTAATAGAAAACGGCATTGCTGCTTCAAGATTAACATCATCAGGATTAGGAGAATCTAAACCAATTGATTCAAATAAAACTAAAGCAGGTAAAGCAAATAACAGAAGAGTAGAAGTGAAATTAGTAAAATAATTTCTATCTAAATATTTTTAAGAAAACGCTCCGATTATCGGAGCGTTTTTTTTATTTTTATAGAATGTCAAAACCAACCTTTCTTCATCAACTAGCCAAAGTCATTCTTCAAGAGCATTCTGAAAATTTATCAGAGTTGGTTATTGTTTTGCCCAATAAAAGAGCCAAAGTTTTTCTAATAGAAGAGTTTAAGCATTTGATTACTAAAAATGTTTTTGCTCCAGAAATTATAAGCATAGAAGACTTTGTTCAAGAGATGGCAGGAATTCGCTCTGTTGATAGTATAGAATTGTTGTTTGAATTTTATGAATTGTATCTTTCTATTACAGATAAAGAAAATCAAGAGCCTTTTGAATTATTTGCCAATTGGGCAAAAACATTATTACAAGACTTTAATGAAATTGATCGATACCTATTAGACCCCAATAAAATATTAAAGTATCTAGAGAATATTAAAGAAATAGAGCATTGGTCGGTTGATATTGAGAAACACACGTCCCTTATCGAAAAACATTTGGCTTTTTGGAAATTATTACCTCATTATTATCATTCCTTCTACCAACATTTATTAAAAAAAGGAATTGGTTACCAAGGATTAATTTATAGGGAAGCGGATAAAAACCTCAATTATTTTACCAAAACCATCGGTACAAAAAGCTATGTATTTGCGGGCTTCAATGCGCTCAATGCCGCCGAAGAAAAGATAGTTCAGCACTTATTAGCTATCAATAAAGCAAAAATCTATTGGGATATTGATGAAACACTTTTAAGAGATACTTTTCATGATGCAGGGCTTTTTATTCGGAGATTTCAAAAGGAATGGACTTACTATAAAACCAATCCTCTGGAATGGATTGCCAACGATTATTCCCAGCCCAAAAATATCCAAATCATTGGCACGCCAAAAGCTATAGGTCAAGCCAAAATTGTGGCCAAAATTATTGAACAACATCAAGAAAATCAATTAGAAAACAATTTGCAAAATGTGGCTTTAGTACTTGGCGAAGAAAGTCTGTTGCTCCCAGTTTTGTATTCTTTGCCAGCGAGTGTTGATGCATTAAACATCACAATGGGATTTTCCAGCAAGAATAATCCAGCTCAGATTTTAATGGCGAAGTTATTCAAAATGCACACCGCAGCACTGTCTAGAAATGCTAGCAGTTATGTTTTGTACTATAAAGATGTTTTGGATATTTTGACTCATCCCTTGATTGAACCTTTTGTAAATGCGAATGCATTAGTCAACCGCATCAATCAAAATAACTACACGTTTATTATTCATAAAAAGATAGCAGAATTACACGCTTCGCCTAATGTATTGTTTTCGTTGTTATTCCAAAAATGGGACACTTCTTCGGTACAAGTTTTAGAAAATCTGTCGCAAATTTTGTTGCTTATTAAGTCAAATTTGAATTCCGATAATGAAGAAGAAAAAATAACTAATGCTTTCGTCTATTCGATTTTTAAAGTCATCAACAAACTAATTTCCTATTTCTCGTCGCATAAAACCATTGATAACATCGAGACATTATATGCCATTTACAAGCAAATCATCGACGTTGCCGAAGTATCCTTTGAAGGAGAGCCTTTGAATGGTTTGCAGGTTATGGGTGTTTTGGAAAGTCGGGTTTTAGACTTTGAAACCGTGATTATCACATCGGTAAATGAAGGTAAATTTCCGTCGGGGAAAAGCATGAATTCCTTTATTCCCTATGATGTGAAGCGGGAATATGGTTTGCCAACCTACAAAGAAAAAGATGCTATTTACACGTACCATTTTTATCATTTATTGCAACGCGCCAAAAACATTTATTTGCTTTATAATTCCGATAGTGAAGGTATGGATGCAGGCGAAAAGAGCCGTTTCATCACCCAATTGGAAGTAGAAAAACAAGATAATCACACGTTATCGCATAAAATCTATAATGCCGAAGTTCCCGAAATTGCCCATCAACCCATAGTGGTACCTAAATCGGAAAGTGTAAAGATTCGCTTGCGCGAAATTGCCGAAAAAGGATTTTCCCCTTCGTCACTAACTACGTATATTAGAAATCCAATTCAGTTTTATTTCCAGCGGGTTTTGCGCATATCCGAAGTGGATGAGGTGGAAGAAAGCATAGCCGTTAATACGCTTGGAACTATTATTCACGGCGCTTTAGAGGAATTGTACAAGCCCTTTATCGGACGTTTATTGACGCAAGACGACATCAAAAACTGTATTAAGCAAATTGATGAGGAAGTGTTAACCCAATTCAAAAATATTTACAAAGAAGGTGAAATTAAAAAAGGGCGCAACCTTTTGGCTTTTGAAGTCGCCAAGCGAAATGTGCTCAACTTCTTGAAGCTTGAACTAGAAGCTATAGGGAATGGTGATGAAATACAAATCATAGCTTTGGAGAAACCCTATGAACGCATGTTAACGCATCCAAAATTACCATTCCCGGTTTTGATTAAAGGAAATGTGGATCGCATTGAATACCGCAATGGAAAAATTAGAATTATCGATTACAAAACAGGTAAAGTTGAAAAAAGGAATATTACTTTAAAACATTGGAATGGTTTAACGGCAGATATCAAAAATGATAAAATTATTCAACTTCTCGCCTATGCTTTTATGTTTGAACCAAATACTAAAGGGCTAGAAATGGAGGTAGGAATTGTATCGTTTAAGAATTTAAAATCGGGTTTTTTACCTTTTAATTTCAAACAGGATAAAGAAGTTACAGAAGTAATTACATCCGAAATCATGAACGAATATTTAGAACAAATGGTGGTTTTGCTGGAAGATATTTTAGATGTGAATATGCCATTTGAGGAGAAATTAACTTAATTTTTTTTCAGAAATCCCAACAAAATTTGCAGTAATTCTTCTCGATTTTCAATGTGACTCATGTGCCCATCAGGGAATGTAGCGAGTTGTACGGGAGTGTTTTCTATTTGTCTCGCATTTTCTTCGTAGTTCAAAACAGGATCTTGTTTTCCTAAAATGAGCAATATGGGAAAAGCAGAAAATCGCAAAATAAATTCACGATCTTTTCTAATTTTCATCCCTTCTAAGGAGGCAATAATTCCTTGTAAAGATGTCTTTAATGCTTCAACTCTTGTATTTTCTATTTCTTCGAGTAAGAGATCCTGATTTTTTTCACTGAATAAATTAGCAATACTCAAACGCACAAATGCCGTATAATTTCGTTTTACCGCTTTTATGGCTCTGTTTCTGTTGTGTTTTCGTTCCTCATTATCTGCCCTTGAAGTAGAGTTTAATAATATTAAACCTTTTAAAATAGCAGGATACATTTCGGCAAAAGCCAAAGCGATATAGCCGCCCATGGAATGCCCAACAAAGACAGCTTTCCTAATTTTCAAATGAGATAATACAATATAAATCATATCGGCTTGATCTTCCACAGAATGAACATAACCCATGTTTTCCGTTTCGCCGTGCCCCAACAAATCGATAGTAATCACTCGGTTTTTCTTTAATAATTCAGGAATAAAAGGAATCCACATTTTTTGATTTCCTAGAAAACCATGAAGTAAAACAACGGCGGTGCCCTTGCCCGAGTCGGTAAAGGAGATTTTAGTGTTTTTGTAGAGGACTGTTTTCATTATTACAAAAATAGATTTTAGGCACGAATACACGAATGATTGTTAATAAAGTTTTGTGACCAATATAATTTCTGCGATACTTGTCATGCTGACAAAGGAAGCATCTCGAGATTTCCCCTTCGTCGGAATGACAATAGTAAAGTAAACCAAAAACGGCTCGCTTTCGCAAACCGTCTATTATCTTTTGTCATCCTGAGCTTGTCGAAGGAATATTTTCTTTCTAAGTGTTCATCAAACTTTCAATTTCCCCCGCTTCAATAGGAATATTGCGCATCAAGTTAAAAGGCTCCCCTTTTTCCTGAATGACCACATCATCTTCCAAGCGAATACCAAAACCTTCGGCGGGAATATAAATCCCGGGCTCTACCGTGAAAACCATATTGGCTTGCATAGGTTCATGTAATAATCCATAATCATGTGTGTCCAATCCCATGTGATGCGACGTTCCATGCATAAAATATTTTTTATAAGCTGGCCATTCTGGGTTTTCATTTTGGACATCGGATTTGTCAATTAATCCCAAACCAAGCAATTCCGAAGTCATAACCTTTCCAACTTCCACATGATATTGTTTCCACAAAGTTCCTGGAGCGAGCATTTTTGTAGCTTCGTTTTTAACGCGCAGAACAGCATTGTAAACTTCTTTTTGACGAATAGTAAATTTTCCAGAAACGGGCACCATTCGGGTCATATCACTGGAATAATTAGCGTATTCGGCACCAACATCCAGTAAAATTAAATCCCCAGCTTTGCACTGCAAGTTGTTTTCAATATAATGTAAAACATTAGCGCTATTTCCAGAAGCAATAATGGGCGTGTAGGCAAATCCTTTGGAACGATTGCGTAAAAACTCGTGCATAAATTCGGCTTCAATTTCATATTCCATAACGTTCGGCTTCACAAAATTTAAAATTCTGCGAAAGCCTTTTTCTGTAATATCACATGCGGTTTGAATCAAATCTAACTCTTCACTTTCTTTAATGGAACGAATGCGTTGCAAAATAGTATTTGATTTTTCTACTTTGTGTGCTGGATAATTTTCTTTCCACCATTTTACAAAACGGGCTTCTCGAGTTTCTGTGTCAGCGGCAGCGCGATAATGCTCATTGGTGTTGAGGTACATTGTATCGGCATACGCCATAATTTCTTTCAATGTTTTATGGAAATCTTGTAGCCAAATCACGCTTTTTATTCCCGAAACTTCAAAAGCACGTTCTTTGGTTAGTTTTTCACCTTCCCAAATAGCAATGTGTTCGTTGGTTTCTTTCAAGAAAAGGATTTCCTTTAAATGGTTATAAGGAGCGTCAGGGAATAGCAACAAAATGCTTTCCTCTTGGTCAACACCACTTAAATAAAGAATGTCGCGATGTTGTGCAAATGGCAAAGTACTATCGGCAGAAACAGGATAAATATCGTTGGAATTGAAAACAGCAACACTGTTGGGTTTCATTTGCGAAGTAAACTTGACTCTGTTTTTTATAAATAAAGCGCGATCAATTGGATGGTATTTCATAAGTATTGATTTTTGAGAAATTCAAATTTAGAAAGATTAGAAACAATAAAGGTAGATAGAGGCATAAAATTTTGCAAAATGATAAAGATTGACTAAATTTCAAGTTATTTATAAACTATGAAAACAAAAATCATATTACTTATTGCTTTATTTTTTTCAATTTCCGGAATTTCTCAAGACAAAAAAGCCTATCAAATATTCGACAAAAACGGAAAGAAAATTTGTTACCATAAACTTTTTAAAAAAACCTTAAAAAGTGAAGTGGTTCTTTTTGGCGAATACCACAACAACAGTATTTCTCATTGGTTGGAACTGGAATTGACTAAGGATATTGCCGAAATAAAAACAGTTGTGCTTGGTGCCGAAATGCTTGAAGCCGATAATCAAATTCAGTTAAACCAATATTTAAAAGGAGAAATAAATCAAAAAAAATTGGATTCCACAGCACGATTATGGCCCAATTATAAAACCGATTACAAACCTTTAGTGGATTTTGCCAAAGAAAAAAACATCCCTTTTATCGCTACAAATATACCACGGCGATTTGCAGCGATAGTTTCTAAAAAAGGATTTGAAGAGTTGGAAACTCTTACTGAGGAAGAAAAATCTTGGATGGCACCACAACCTATTCCCTATGATGCCAATTTACCAGGCTATTTAGAAATGATGAAAATGATGGGCGATCACACTAGTCCTAATATGCCTAAATCCCAAGCGAGTAAGGACGCCACTATGGCTTACTTTATCTCTAAGAATTTAGTGGCTAATTCAGTTTTTATTCACTACAATGGCACCTATCATTCCGACAATTTTGAAGGTATAAATTGGTATTTGAAGTATAACAATTCCAATATCAAAATAATTACCATTGCAACAGTGGAACAGAAAGATTTATCCAAACTCGAAAAAGACAATTACAATAAAGCAGACTACATTATCGTTATAGATGAAGACGTAACAAAAACATATTAGTTTTGTCTAATTTCTAAAAACGAATGAGTTATGAAAAAAATAGGTGTCCTTATAATTTTAATTATATCAGTAATTCCTTTTTTCTCTTGTGAAAATGACGTGGCAAGTGAGCCTATGTTGATTATAAAATTCCAATTTGACCCCAATCAAGTTCGCTTAAATAATTTAGGACAACCTTCATCGGTACTTGCTGGGAATGCAGCACAATCTCCCATTTTTAATACGATTTCTGCTCATTATGTTGAGATGGCGCCTAACGCAAATACACAATTAGGGCAAGGAACAATTTTATATCACGCGCCAGAAACTACTTTAGGAGGAGCAAACGCTATTGATTTTGCGCAATCTAAAATTGTAGGCGAAGGAGCAACTTTTTTAAAAATCCCTTTAAAAGAGGTGCTTGCCGGAAGTTATGAATGGCTTCGGGTTTCATTATCCTATCAAAATTATCAAATTTCAGTTCGAAATCAAGGGGTGGATTATACGGGAACTTTAGCTAGTTTTGTTGGCTTCAAAACTTATATAAACTCTTTTAATATTGGGAATAACATTTTTGAAATTAACGCCAATAGAGCACAGGGATATTGGGCTTTTGGTTTAAATGGTCAACCCTACTCTTCTTCGGGGCAAGCTGCTGCAGGCGCCACTACGGTGCCAAATCCGATTGCTTCAACCTCGCCAATTCCAGCCGGTTCGTGTGTTGTTACAGGAAAATTTGCCAATAATTTAGTAATCACGGGTACTGAAACCAATGATGTAACGATTACACTTTCACTTTCCATAAACAATAGTTTTGAATGGCATGAAGTAAATGCAGATGGCAAGTATGAACCAGCTGCAGGCGAAAATGTGGTAGACATGGGATTGCGTGGTTTGATTCCGAGTTATGTGAAATAATCCACCCCCTTTTTTACTCAAAGGGCAACAATAGTTCAACTCACTTTAAACTCATTATAAATTATACTGAAAAGATTGTAGTTCATGTCAAATAGCTGTATTTTTGTGTGATTTTCAAACAAAATTTACACAATTATGGCAGAATCTTCATTATTAAAGTCATCTATAGCAAAGAAAGTAGCTATGGCGCTTTCCGGACTTTTTTTAGTTTCCTTTTTAGCACTTCACTTTTTTATTAATCTCACCTCTGTTTTTAGCAAAGAAACTTTTAATGCTTGTTCCCATTTTATGGGATACAATCCATTGATTCAATTTGTTATGCAGCCTGTTTTGGTTGCTGGGGTTATTTTCCACTTTGTGATGGGTATTGTTTTAGAAAGAAAAAACCGAAGCGCAAGACCAGTTGCTTATGTAAAATATGATGGTGCGGCTAATGCTTCTTGGGCATCAAGAAATATGATTATTTCTGGATTAGTGGTTTTAGCATTTTTAGGATTGCACATGTATGATTTTTGGGCACAAGAAATCGCTTATAAATATTGTCTAGGGAATCCAATAGATGAAACCCGTTATTATGGCGAATTGGTTCATAAATTCGAAAACCCTATTCGTACCAGTTTATATTGTATAGCTTTTGTGTTATTGTCAATGCACTTATGGCACGGATTTAATTCTTCGTTTCAATCGGTAGGATTAAATAACAAGTTTACAAAAGGGTTTCAAAAATGTGCTTATGCCTTTGCAATTATAGTTCCTTTAGGATTTATTTTTATTGCACTTTTTCATCATTTTTTCAATAATTAATATTTCATAGATAATGAAGTTAAATTCAAAAATACCAGAAGGGCACATTTCACAAAAGTGGACCGATTATAAAGATCACCTCAAGTTAGTTGCGCCAAACAACCGCCCAAAAATAGACATTATTGTTGTAGGTACTGGATTAGCGGGAGCTTCGGCAGCAGCGTCTTTTGCCGAAATGGGTTATAATGTAAAAGCATTTTGTTACCAAGACTCCCCTCGACGCGCGCACTCAATTGCTGCTCAAGGAGGAATCAATGCCGCAAAAAACTATCAAAATGACGGAGATAGTACCTTCCGATTGTTTTACGATACTATAAAAGGGGGCGATTACAGAGCCCGTGAAGCTAACGTACATCGTTTGGCTGAAGTTTCAGGAAATATAATTGATCAATGTGTGGCGCAAGGCGTTCCTTTTGCGAGAGATTATGGTGGAATGCTTGACAACCGTTCGTTTGGAGGAACACAAGTACAACGAACTTTTTATGCTGCCGGACAAACAGGACAACAATTATTGTTAGGAGCTTATTCGGCTTTGTCAAGACAAATTGGTTTAGGTCGTGTACAAATGTTCAACCGTCACGAAATGCTTGAATTAGTAAAAGTGGATGGAAAAGCACGCGGAATTATAGCTCGAGATCTAATAACTGGCGAACTCGAAAGACATTCGGCACACACTGTAATTATAGCAACAGGGGGTTATGGGAATGTCTATTTCCTTTCTACAAATGCAATGGGGTCGAACGTGACTGCAGGATGGAAAGTTCATAAACAAGGGGCTGCTTTTGCTAATCCATGTTATGTTCAAATTCACCCAACTTGTATTCCTGTTCATGGAACGAACCAATCAAAATTGACTTTGATGTCGGAATCATTGCGTAATTCAGGTCGAATTTGGGTGCCAAAGAAAAAAGAAGATGCCCAAGCCATTCGTGCAGGTAAAATGAAACCAACACAAATTGCTGAAGAAGATAGAGACTATTACTTAGAAAGAAAATATCCTGCCTTTGGAAATTTAGTTCCTCGTGACGTGGCTTCAAGAGCCGCAAAAGAAGTTTGTGATGCAGGACACGGAATTGAAGCCAATGATACTAACGAAGGAGTATATTTAGATTTCTCAACAGAAATCCAATCTAAAGGAAAGCAAACAGCTTACGCCAAAGGGAATCATAATCCTTCTCAAGATGAAATTATTTCATTGGGAAAAAAATGGTTGGAAGAAAAGTATGGTAACTTGTTTACAATGTACCAAAAAATCACCGACGAAAATCCATATGAAACTCCAATGAAAATCTACCCAGCCGTGCATTATACCATGGGTGGCGTTTGGGTTGATTATAATTTACAATCTACTATTCCTGGTTGTTTCGTAGCCGGAGAAGCTAATTTTTCTGACCACGGAGCAAACCGTTTAGGCGCTTCTGCCTTAATGCAAGGTTTGGCAGACGGTTATTTTGTGCTGCCTTACACTGTTTCAGATTATTTGGCGGATGATATTCGCACAGGAAAAATTTCTACTGATTTACCTGAATTCGTTCAAGCAGAGAAAAACGTGAAAGATTCAATAGATAAATTCTTAAAAAATAATGGAACCAAAACCGTGGATCATTTCCACAAACGTTTAGGTTTAATTATGTGGAACAAAGTTGGAATGGGTCGTAACGAAAAAGGTTTGACCGAAGCCATTGCTGAAATAGCGGCCTTAAAAGAAGAATTCTACAAAGATGTATATGTTCCTGGTAGCGCTGATGAGTTGAATCCTGAATTAGAAAAAGCACTTCGTGTTGCCGATTTTATTGAATTAGGGCAATTAATGGCAATTGACGGATTGCAACGTAAAGAATCTTGTGGAGGTCACTTCCGTGAAGAATACCAAGATGCCGAAGGAGAAACCCTCCGTGATGATGTAAATATGGCTTTTGTAGGCGCATGGGAGTATAAAGGAGAAGATATCAGCAAAGAAGAAATGCACAAAGAAGAATTAAATTACGAGTTTATTAAAATTGCAGCTAGAAATTACAAATAAAAAAACATGAGTGCAGCAAAAAACATCAATATTACCCTTAACATTTGGCGTCAAAAAAATTCCAAAGCACAAGGAAAAATGGAAACATACAAACTAAATGATGTTTCTACAGCAAGTTCTTTTCTAGAAATGCTAGACCAATTAAACGAACAATTAGTAAACGAAAGAAAAGAGCCAATCGCTTTCGACCACGATTGTCGTGAAGGAATTTGCGGAATGTGTTCGCTTTACATTAACGGACGTGCTCATGGGCCTGATACGGGAATTACAACTTGTCAATTGCACATGCGTATGTTTAATGATGGTGACACTATTGTTATCGAGCCTTGGCGTTCGGCAGCTTTCCCGGTTATCAAAGATTTAATTGTTGATAGAACCGCTTTTGATAGAATTCAACAAGCTGGAGGGTTTGTATCTGTAAACACTTCTGGAAACACAATTGATGCGAATACAATTCCAATTAATAAAGACGATGCCGACAAATCCTTTGAAGCAGCAGCATGCATAGGTTGTGGTGCTTGTGTGGCAACATGCAAAAACGGTTCGGCTATGCTTTTCGTGGGAGCAAAAGTTTCACAATATGCATTATTGCCACAAGGAAAGATTGAAGCAACAGCAAGAGTTTTAAACATGGTGCGTCAAATGGATGAAGAAGGATTCGGAAATTGTACCAACACTGGAGCTTGCGAAATTGAATGTCCCAAAGGAATTTCCTTAGAAAATATCGCCCGTATGAATAGAGAATATTTATCGGCAAGTTTGAAATAAATGAGGCACTAGCCAAAAACCAAAAGTAAACGCATTCAATATTTGGATGCGTTTTTTTATTGGGCGTTTCCGCCGAAAAGGCGGTCGGGCTTTTCGCTTTATCCACGCCAAAAAAGCGTGGGATATCGCTTCAATCCCTAACGCAAAAATTAGTATATTTGAGCTACAATTTTTATCACATGAAGCAAATCCAATTTTTATATATTGTACTATTTTCTGTTGCTATTTACAGCCAAAACCTAAGCAAAAATGTCAATCCAATGATTGGAACTGGCGGGCACGGACATACTTTTCCTGGCGCAACAACTCCTTTTGGAATGGTACAACTTTCCCCCGACACAAAAATTGATGGAAGTTGGGATGGTTGTTCAGGTTATCATTATGATGATAGAACAATTTACGGTTTTTCACACACCCATTTAAATGGAACTGGTTGCTCTGATTTTGGCGATATCATGCTAATGCCTACCATGGGAGAACCTACTTTAAATCCACCCGATTATTCCTCTACATTTTCTCATGCAACCGAAAAAGCAACTGCTGGATTTTATTCTGTAAAACTTGATAAACACAATATCGATGTGGCTTTAACAGCTTCCACACGAGTGGGTTTTCATCAATACACTTTCAACAAAGCCGGCAAGGCCAATATTGTTTTGGACTTAAATCACCGCGATTTATTATTAATGGGAGAAGTTCGAATTATTAACAATAAAACGATTGAAATCCTACGAAGAAGCGAAGCTTGGGCAAAAGATCAATATGTCTATTCCCGAATTGAGTTTAATGTTCCGATGCAAATTACAAAAGTTCGCAACAACGCCTTTGCACCGGCAAAAGTCACTGACAAATTCTTTGCAGGGTCGCAATTGGCGTTGAGTTTTTCCAAACAAGTAAAAAAAGGAGAAAAGATATTGGTAAAAGTATCGCTTTCGCCAACGAGTTATGAAGGTGCCAAACTAAACATGACCGAAATTAAAGGTTGGGATTTCAATAAAGTGAAGCAAAATGCAGCGCAACTTTGGGACAAGGAACTTTCAAAAATTGAAGTGACTTCAGCCGATAAAGATAAACTCGCGGTTTTCTACACCGCTTTGTATCACACGATGATGCAACCCAATATTGCGCAGGATTTAGACGGGAAATATCGGGGTCGAGACAATAAAGTGCACAACGGAGAAGGCTTTGATTACTATTCCGTTTTTTCGCTTTGGGATACTTTCCGGGCAGCGCATCCGCTTTATACTTTAATTGATAAAAAACGCACCGCCGATTTCATCAACACGTTCCTCAAACAATATGAGCAAGGCGGAAGACTGCCCGTTTGGGAATTGGCGAGCAATGAAACCGATTGCATGATTGGCTATCATTCCGTTTCGGTAATGGCAGATGCTATGGCAAAAGGCATCAAAGGTTTTGATTACGAAAAAGCTTTTGAAGCAGCGAAACACAGCGCGATGCTCGATCATTTAGGATTGGATGCCTACAAAAGACAGGGTTTTATCTCCATGGATGACGAACATGAAAGCGTTTCCAAAACTTTGGAATATGCCTATGACGATTGGTGTATTGCGCAAATGGCAAGTATTTTAAATCATAAAGTAGATTACGATTATTTCATGCAGCGTTCCCAAAGTTGGAAAAATGTCTTCGATTGGAACACAGGTTTTATGCGTCCAAAGAAAAATGGTGGTTGGGACAAACCTTTTGACCCCAAAGAAATCAACAATAATTTCACCGAAGGTAATTCATGGCAATATTCCTTTTTCGTACCGCAAGATATTTATGGACTAATTTATTCGTTTGGATTTGATGGAAAGAAGAAATTAGAAGCTAAACTCGATGAAATGTTCAACAGCGAAAGTAAAACAACAGGGAGGGAACAAGCCGATGTTACTGGATTAATTGGGCAATATGCGCATGGGAACGAACCGAGTCATCACATAGCGTATTTGTACAATTATGTAGATAAACCCGAAAAAACTGCAGAGAAAGTGCATTACATTTTAAATAATTTTTACAAAAATACGCCCGATGGTTTGATTGGCAACGAAGACTGTGGACAAATGAGTGCCTGGTATGTGTTGAGTTCTATTGGTTTATATCAAGTTACACCTGGACAGGAATATTTCAATACTGTTGAACCAATTTTCAAAAACAGTAAAATTAAATTAAATAATAAACTTATAGAAATACCAGAATTTGGAAAAGGAGAATATTTTGTGAATTTTAATCTAACGTGGTTAGTTAAGTCCTTAGAGCATACAATTTTTGGATATAATTACTCAATTGTGCCTGTAATTTTGGCGGATAGTAAATCATTTAAAGAAAAACAAACGATTACAATTACATCTAGAAATCCTTCAGATATAATCTATTATTCTTTTAGTAAAAATGGAAATTTTAGTAAATATGAAAAACCAATTGAAATAAATAGCACGACTGAAGTATTTGCTTATTCGGATGAAGAATATAGTTCAGAGTTTGGAACTAATAAAGTCTTTTTAAAGAGTAATACAGTTTCCGCCACTTTCTTCAAAAAACCAAACAATTACACCATCAATATCAAATCCACTTATAATCCGCAATATCATGCCGGCGGACCGGAAGGTTTAATTGACGGAATTTCCGGCACAACCAACTGGCGAAAAGGAGATTGGCAAGGTTACCAAAGTCAGGATTTTGAATGTGTGGTTGATTTGCAAAAAAGCAAAGAAGTCAATCAGATTAGCGCCAATTTCCTTCAGGACACAAGGTCGTGGATTTTGATGCCAACTAAAGTAGATTATTATGTTTCCGATGATAATATCAATTACACGTTGGTCAAAACCATTGAAAACACTGTGGAGCCAAAAGATTATGAAAATAAAATTCAGGATTTTGCCTTCACTTCCGATAAGCCAATAACCACAAAATATGTAAAAGTCATTGCACATAATTTCGGCAAACTACCCGATTGGCATCAAGGTGCTGGAGGCGATGCATTTATTTTTATCGATGAAATAACAATTAGATAGTTATGAAAGTAGCATTAATACAAACATCACTAATTTGGGAAAACCCAATCGAAAACCGAAGCCATTTGGCACAAAAAATCACAGGATTTATACAAGATGTTGATTTAATTGTCCTTCCCGAAATGTTTTCTTCGGGCTTTACTATGAATCCGAAAAATGTTGCTGAAACCATGCAAGGCGAAACGGTTTCTTGGTTACAACATATGGCAAAAGCCAAAAATTGTGCTATTACAGGAAGTTTAGTTATTCAGGAAAAAGGGAATTTCTACAACCGTTTGGTTTTTGTTTTTCCAAATGGGGAAATCCAGCATTATGACAAAAGACATTTGTTTACACTAGCTGGCGAAGACAAAGTATTCACAGCAGGAACTCAAAAACTGATTGTGGAGTATAAAGGATACAAGATTTGCCCGATGGTTTGTTATGATTTGCGTTTCCCAGTTTTTGCCAGAAATGTTGAGGAATATGATGTGTTGATTTATGTTGCCAATTGGCCGAAACCACGTGTCAACGCTTGGGATATTCTTTTAAAAGCACGTGCGGTGGAAAACATGTGCTACACTATTGGCGTGAACAGAATTGGTGAGGATGAAAATAATCACGAATATATCGGGCATTCACAAGCGGTAGATTTTCTTGGGAATTACATGAAAGAACCAGAAGAAAAGGATGGTGTTTTTATTGTAGAATTAGACAAAGAACTATTGTTGAAAACCCGAAGTAAACTTGCTTTTCTTGATGACAAAGATGAATTTAAACTACTTTAATAATTCTAAAATCAAAAATCGTTAATCAACAATCTTACTTCAAATTAAACGGCTGTTCCACATCCCAATTGGTTCGGACATCGATTAACTTTGGAAAATAAATCACCTCTTCCGATTGCCGTTTTCCTAGAAAACTTCCAGTATCCCAAATTTTATTTTTGTTGTCATCATAGATAACCCGCAATGTAAATAAAGCGGGCTCTAGTCCCAAAAATTCAACTTGTGTATTCTTTTCAGCGTATTCAGTAGCTAAAACTTTTCCGTTTTTATCCGTAAGTTCAACAATCACTGGAAATCTTTTTGCGTTTTCTAAAATGACTTTTAAATTGCCATAATCCGAACTGTTTTTGGTGGCAATTCTACAGATTAAGGTATCATTTGGAGTATCATAAAAATCGACTAATGCGCCAGGCATAAGGGATATTTTATATTTTTCGAGGGGTTCTTTATTAAAATTAAAAAACAATTTTTGTTCAAATTCATCGTAGTCTGTGGTGAAAGGAACAGCAACAGAATCTTTATTTACAATGGTCATTTTTGCAATATCAAATTTTATCAAAGGAATACTAGAATTTAAAGCAAAACGTTCTCTCAAAGGAAGATTGCCACTGAATTCAGGATTTATTTTTAAAGTATCGGCTTTTTGAGTTTTGATTTTCACCATGAATTCTTTGTCAAAATTATCCTTTTGAACGGAAACTTTTAACGAATCTACTTTTATGGGTTTGAACCAAACTAGAACAGAATCTTTTTTGGGCATTTGTGTGACAAGCGAAGGAATAATATCAACACCGTTTTTTATAGTGAGCTTGACGTTTTTTGGATTCCCTTCATAACCCATAATCATTTTGTTTCCTGAAATTTGTGATGGTTTTAATGCTTTAAAAGGAAGTTTTTCTTTGAACAGTTCTACTTCAAAAACAGTATCATTTGGAATGGTTACATATTGTTTTTGAAAACCAATTTTATCCGATTTGGGATTGAATTTGTTATTGCCATTGTCTTTCAAAGCGATTAAAAGATACTTTCCCGCTTTAATATTTTCAATTTTTACCTGTTTTAAACTGTCCAGTGTATTGGTTATATATCTTGGAACTTCTTTATAAATAGTAGAATCGTTGTATTTATCATTGACTTCATAGAGCATCACTGATACAAAAGCATCCACTTTTTTCTCCAAAGCATCTTTCACTTTTATATTTAAACTCAGGGAGTCGATGTAACTTCCTGTAGAAAAAACATATTTAAACTGCGACAACGGATTGCTTTCATTATAATCTTCAATACTTTGTCCAAAATTGAAACTATAAGTGGTGTTTGGGAGCAAGGTGTCTTTCAATTTTATGGTCAATGTTTTACTTGCCGTATAAGGTAAAATTTCTGGTGCATTTTTTAAGGGAGGGGAAACTATTAGTTGCTTATTGGCATTTTTCACCTTTACATATTCATCAAAAATCAATTTAATTTCTTTGCCATTAAAATTTACAGACATATTTTTCGGAAAACTAGCCTTTAAAACCGGAGCTATGGTGTCTTTATCTCCGCCTGTTATTGAGCCACGTTTCGCACAGCCAATGGTCATTAGTATCAGAAGAATAAAAATATATTTAAGATGATTTTTTCGCATATCGCTTATTTTCAAAGCACAAAATAACAATTATATTTAGTGGAAACGAAATGTTTTTAAGGTTTATTAACTAAAATCAATTGTGTGCCATTGCCATACTCACAATGCTGATTTTTGCCCCTGGAATTTTTAGCAAAGCACGACTACAGGCTTCCAAAGTAGAACCTGTTGTAATCACATCATCAATTAGCAGAAAATGTTTGTTGTGATGAACGTCTGAAAAGACTACATCAAAGATATTTTCAATAACATCCGTTCTTCCCAAAAGGGTTTTTCGGGTTTGCGTTTTCGAATAAACAGTTCTAACCAGAACGCCTTCGTTAAAAGGGATGTGTAATACATCGGATAATGACTTCCCAAATTTTGTCACTTGATTATATCCACGCTCCCTTAATTTTTTTGGATGTAACGGAACCGGAATTATTAGGTCAATGGATTTAATTTGCTCTATGTTTTTTAGCTCTTCAGCATACCAATTTCCAATTGTTTCTCCAATTTCTTCATGTCCTTTATACTTTAATTTGTGTATCATTTCCTGAACGATTCCCTTTTTATGAAAATAAAATAAAGATGCTGCAAATTCTAATGGAATTTTGCCGTAAAATTTTTGCATTGTTTCATTATTAAGGATTTTATGGTGATTGGTTTGTGGAATTTCATGGCGGCACGCGGTGCAAATAACGATTTCTTCCTTCAATAAAAAAGAATGGCAGCCCGCACAAGACTTCGGGAAAAACAAATTAATTAGACTTTCAAACATAAAAAACAGCTATTTCTTACATAAAAGTATAAAAAATAGAAATACAAATCTATTTTTAATTCCTTTTTTAAAATCCCTTTTTCTATTTTTGCAGCATGGCAAAACAAGATGATTTATTTAAGAATGTAGTTTCGCATGCAAAAGAGTACGGATTTATATTTCCGTCAAGCGAAATATACGACGGTTTGAGCGCGGTTTATGATTATGCTCAAAACGGGGTGGAGTTAAAGAAAAATATTAGAGAATATTGGTGGAAAGCCATGGTTCAAATGCATGAAAATATTGTTGGTCTCGATTCCTCAATTTTGATGCATCCAACTACATGGAAAGCTTCTGGTCACGTGGATGCATTCAACGATCCTTTGATTGACAATAAAGATTCTAAAAAAAGATACAGAGCAGACGTTTTAATTGAGGATTACGCCGAAAAATTAAATCTGAAAGCTAAAAAAGAAATAGAAAAAGCTAGAGAACGTTTTGGTGATTCTTTTGATGAAGCACAATACAAAACGACCAATCCACGTGTAATGGAATACCTTGCCAAAGAAAGAGAAATTCTGGAAAGAATGGGGCGTTCGTTGGGCAATGGAGATTTGGAAGATGTAAAAGCTTTAATTGAAGAATTGGAAATCGCCGACCCAGAAACGGGTTCAAGAAACTGGACCGAAGTACGTCAATTCAACTTGATGTTTGGTACAAAACTAGGAGCTTCGGCAGATACTGCTATGGATTTATACTTGCGCCCGGAAACGGCTCAGGGAATTTTTGTGAATTTCCTGAATGTTCAAAAAACAGGGAGAATGAAGATTCCTTTTGGTATTGCACAAACCGGAAAAGCCTTTAGAAACGAAATCGTTGCGAGACAGTTTATCTTCCGAATGCGCGAATTTGAACAAATGGAAATGCAATTTTTTGTAAAGCCAGGCGAAGAAATGAAGTGGTATGAATACTGGAAAAAGATGCGTTTAAACTGGCATTTGTCCCTTGGTTTAGGAAAGGAAAACTACCGTTTTCACGATCATGAAAAATTAGCTCACTATGCGAATGCTGCTGCAGATATCGAATTTAATTTCCCTTTTGGTTTCAAAGAATTAGAAGGAATTCATTCCAGAACTGACTTCGATTTGAAAGCACACGAACAATTTTCCGGAAAAAAATTGCAATATTTTGATACAGAAACTAATTCCAATTATGTGCCATATGTGGTGGAAACTTCGGTTGGTTTAGACCGAATGTTTTTGGCGGTTTTTTCTAGTTCTCTTTGCGAGGAAACTTTAGAAGACGGTTCTACACGTACAGTTTTACGTTTGCCAAGTGTTTTAGCACCAACAAAAGCGGCGGTTTTACCGTTGGTTAAAAAAGATGGATTGCCAGAAGTAGCTCAAAAAATAATTGAAGAATTAAAGTGGGATTTCAATGTTGCCTATGATGAAAAAGATGCCGTGGGAAGACGTTATAGAAGACAAGATGCCCTTGGAACTCCGTTTTGTATCACGGTAGACCATCAAACATTAGAAGACGAAACCGTAACGATACGTCACCGGGATTCTATGAAGCAAGACCGCGTTAAAATTGCAGATTTAAAAACCATAATCAATAATGAAGTTTCGATAAGAAACTGGTTGATTAAAATGTAACTTTAGAATTTATAATATAAAAAAAGCTTCTCAATTTGAGGAGCTTTTTTATTTTATGAAATAAGATTAATAATTCTAAAAAAGTAAGAATTACACTATTTAAAAATCAACATATTAACACTAAAACCTAATCTATTAACAATTATGAATGCAAAGTTCCCAAAACTATAATTTAGTTTTATAATTTTTAATCATTTAATATAAACTTTAGTTTCCCCAAACTGCCTAAAAAATTTAAATCCTAGTATTGCTTTCTGTATATCAACTAGAAAGTCTTAATGAAACAAACATACATCATTATTGATGACGATCAAGAAAGCGTCTTGGATACTCAGGCAATCGCCGAGCGTTTTCGCAATCTTACTTTTGTAGCATCTGCTATTAATTATGATGATGGTGTGAATTTAATTTTGGAACATCAACCCAATTTGGTTTTTCTTGAAATTGATCCCACGGATAAAAAAAGCTTACTCTCCCTTAGTTTAATTAATGAGTTGTATCGTTATTTAAAAGTAGTCCCAAAGATTATAATTACTACTAAGGCAAAAGCACTTGCATATGAGGCTTTACAATATGAAGTTATTGATTATTTACTGAAACCTTTAGACATCAATCAATTTAGAAAGGCTATTTTAAAATTAGACAGAGCTACAAGTACTCAAACTCCAACCAATATTGCTAAAGAAGCTGTTGCTACTTATGAAGTCTTAGACGAAACAGTGGAGCAAATGGGAAATACGTTAATTAATGAAACAGAAGTAAAAGAAGAAGGAGACGGAGCAGTTACTGTAAGCACAATGCATAAAGAGAATAATCCAATTGCATTTCAAAAAGAACAATCCTTAGTTATTTGTGTTAAATCCTACGGAGATTATCGATATATCGATTCTAATGACGTGCTCTATTTTGAAGCGGATAATAACTCAACCGATATTCATTTAAGTAATGGAGAAATGATAACAGCGTTCAAAACACTTAAACATTTTGAAACGGTTTTACCTAACACCCATTTTCTAAGAATTCACAATAGTTATATGATTAACATTGCTCAAGTCTCTAGAATTCATACTGGAAATACCGTTTGTTATATCAAAAACACTACTACAAAACTTCCATTCTCCAAATCTTATAAAGAGAATGTAGATATAATTATTGCTCGAATTGCTACCGGAAATTATTTAGAAATTTAATAGAAATTTATTTAGGGTTTTACATATAAAACTATATATATGGATTTAAATGTTTTAATGGTTGATGATCACCCGCCAATTATTGAAGGGTATAAGTCCATATTATCCTACAATACATTTGGATATAATCTTCATACAGTAGCCGCTTATAGCTGTGAAGCCGCCTATTTCATAATTACAGAAAAGCTAAAACCAATTGCTTTTGATATTGTTTTTGTAGATGTAACCTTACCTCCATTTAAAGAAAAAAATATGGATTCGGGTGAAGATTTAGTGCTTTTGGTAAAGGAACACCTGCCAGAAGCAAAGATTATAATGCTCACTTCCCATACAGAATCATTAGTGCTTTTTAGGATTTTAAACGAATGTCAACCCGATGGATTATTAATAAAAAGTGATTTTTTGTCGGATGAATTTTTACTTGCCTTTGATACCATTGTAAAAGGAGGGAAGTATTATAGTTCAACTGTAAGAAACCAAAAAAACGATTTAATTTCTAATGTAAAAACACTTGATAGTTATAATAGACAAATTATCATTCTTTTATCACAAGGAATAAAAACAAAAAACTTTCATGAGTACATTAATCTTTCTACAAGTGCTATTGAAAAAAGGAAAGTGGCAATAAAAGACTATTTCGGAATTATAAAAGGTACCGACGAAGACATACTCCGGGAAGCTAGAAAACAACGGTTAATTTAGTAATGGTTTTTATCAGTCCCTGCTTCCTGATGCATTGAGGACTATTTTTCTCAGCAATATTTTTTGGCACAACTTCGCCTCACCTGTTACAGCTTTTCCACGAAGTCGTGATTCCCAAAAATGGATTTCCGTATTCGAGGTAAAGACGTGTCTACAAACCAACGTTTTATAAACTTTAACAAAATGTGTGGAAAAACCGTAATTTTTATCCAAACCAACCGCATAGCTTTATCCTATCATAAAAAAATCAGAACAGGTAAAGCAAGAGACTTACCCTCTCAGGACTAACGGAATACAATAAGTGGTATTTTGTATTCTAAATTAATAAATGCAACGCTGTTTATTTTAAGGGTATTAATAAGCAGAATTTGAATTAACAGCCCAAAAAAAGCAGCCATACCTAATAATGTTTTCGATAACAAAAGGGTATGGCTGTAATATTTAATAATATTAAAAGACATGAAAAAATTATTATTTACTGTAATTATTATGGTGTTGCTTGTATTTCATTTGAATGCACAAAAAAAGAAAGATGCCACGCCATGGGCCACTAAAGGAAAAACAGAAACTGCTTATATTACGGTGAAATCGGAAGATGAGATAGTCAAGTATAAATATGATACAATTAAATGTTTTGAAGAAAATTCGAATAAGATTTTAGACGAGATAACGACTAGTTCGAAGGAAAAGATAACGGGAAATTGTGAAATAACAGTTGAAATATCCGTTACGGTTAATGAGGAGCTAATATCCACAACTGTTTCAGGGTCCATTACTACATCCTGCGCAACCGTAGCCGAGGCAGTGAAAGCACTTCGTGCGGAATTAATCGCTTCTATAAATTCAGAATAAAGCAGCTGTTTTTTCTAAATTTTAACAAAATGTGTGGAAAAACCGTAATTTTTATTCAAATGAGCTACATAAATTTACTCCACATTAAAACCAAAAACCTTTTTAAAAATTTTTGCGGGTAAAAAAGAGTCTTGCCATCTCAGTAGTGACAGAATACAGAAAAGTGGTATTTTTTGTATTTTAAATGGAATTATTTTTTTTCTGTTTATTTTATAGGTTTGTTATTAAACAGGAAGTACGATCAAACCAACCAAAAAAAAGCAGCCCTACCTTATAATGTTTTCGACGACAAAAAGCAGGACTGCAAATAATTAAAATTATATACAAACTTATGAAAAAATTATTATTTGGCGTAATGGCCACGGTATTATTTAGTTTTATTGGGAATGCTCAAAAAACTAACGAAAATGATCTTAGATTGGAATTTGCAAAAAGAATGGTGTCTTTTGTAGAAAGTGTTCGACCTGCCTATTCAGACAAAATCTCTTTTAAATCCTTTAAGGGAAAACTTCTTAATGATGAAATTGGCTTAACAGTAGAGGGAGATAAATTACTAGAAAGCGCTTTTGGTTTTTTGCAAAATAAAACTACAAGTGATGAAATTATAAAAGTTGGAAATGTTAAGCCTTTAATGGATGCTTTTGTATTTATTAATGACTATAATACTAAATTCAAATCATCAAAAGGAGATTTCGCTTTATTTGGTATGAATAGCGATAATGACGCCGTATTAAAAACCCCATATAAAACTTGCAAGTGGTATCAAATATTTTGTCATCTTTCAAATGCTTGGAATTGGCTAGTTGAAAATTTAGAGACAATAGTGCATGTAGCTTCAGTATATTGCCAATTTTTTCCTTGTTAATAAATAAATTTATGAAAAAAACAATTTTCCTCCTTTCCTTTTTAATTTTATTCAGCGCGTGTAAGTCCTATAACGATTTTATCAAAATCAGAAAGTATTATTATATTAATAAAACGGATACTTTGCAGGACCTTAGATATCTAAATGGCAATATTAATAACAATAATGTTAAGTTGCTTTTTGATACTGGGGCTACAAAAACGGTATTGTATAATATTAAAACTATTGGAGGAAAATCTGTTTTAAACAAGAATAATAATAGTAAAATTGCAGCAAAAGGCGCCACCTATAAAGCAGATATTACCAAATATATTACGGATTCTATAAGATTTAAAATATTTAATTCTATTTTTCAACCGGTTTTGATTGCTGAAAATTTGATTCAAAACAATTGCAATAATGCGGTAACAATTGATGGGATATTTGGTATTGATGCACTTTCTAATTCAGAACAACCGCTTTTAATTGACTATCAAAAAGGATTGCTTTCATTTGCAAATCCATTAGAAATTAAAAATGAATATTTATTAATAGAAAGTAGTTTTGATTATAATTCAATATCTATTTATTGTTATGTAAACAATCAAAAAGAGAAGTTTCTTTTTGATACGGGAGCTGACGCAAGTATTTTAGTAAAAAAGACTCCGGAACACGCAATCACTGTTGCCGAAATTCAAACATTAATCAGTACATTCAGTAAATCAGCTTTTATGGAACCAGTGTCTATTCAATTTTTTCAAAAGGATAAAATTAATATTGGGGGCATTACAATAGAAAAACCTTTACTTACTAAAATATCAAATATCAACAGAAATATTATAGGGTTTAATTTTATTAAAAACTACAATTGGCTAATTGATTTTAAAAATGAAAAACTCTACGCAAAAATAATAAAAGATTTTGATTTTCAATTGATAAAAGAAAACCTTAAAAAAAATCAATTAAAATCAATTTCATTTGACAATAAACTAATAATAGGTTATAAAAGCACTTTAATAACTAAATACAAAATTGGCGATCAATTAACCTCCATAAACGACCAAAAAGTAAGCCCTGAAAATATTTGTCAAATGCAAGATTTACTTAATAATACTGAAGATTGGAGCACTTTAAAACTTGAAATTATTCCGGTTAAAAATTAAAGATAATGCACTTAAAAACTCTCATAGCATCTTTTTTATTTTTGCCGATGGTATCTTTCGCCCAAACCGATTTCAACAATGTTATTAAAGGAGGCGAACTTATATTAAGCGGATTGTCTATTTTTAAAGTGGTAAAATCCGACGGCAAGAGAGATAGTAAAACCATAAAAGTTTGTGTGTAAAAAATAAACTCACACAGAAAATCACCTTTAGGATTATGGGCAAAAATGCGGAAGGAGAAGATGTTAAAAAAGAACTGGTTATCCAAAAAGAAGGAAAAGAATGCTTATTGGAACTTTTAAAAGGCATTTACACCTATGAAATTGAGCTTTCCAACAGAGAAATATACAAAAAAGGGGAATATAAGTTCGATGAGGAAATTATTATTACTGTGAAAGAAGAATAATTCGTATTTTTATAGGAAATTTTTGTAAAAAATAAAATATGACCAATCCTATTAAATTATTTTATTGCGTATTATTGGCTTTGCTTGTTGGTTGTAACCAAAACAAAACGGTTACCACTAAATCCAACAATGACTCTATTAAAAAATACCTTGATCTGGCGAGCAATGATACTCTTAGTAATAGCCAAAGAAACCAATGCAACAAAAAAGCATTTTCACGGATTGATTTGAGTAAGAATGATACTTTAATAAGGTTTTATTTGAGTGAAACCTCATATAACTATCTTATGCTTCGTAATTGGGGGGAATTAAAAAGAATTTCAAAAATTCATCTTCAAAAATCCATTGAACAGAAAGACACATTAAATATCGCAAGATATTATAGATACCAAGGAGGGTATTATAAAAATAATCAGATTTTTGATAGTGCTTTTTATTGTTATTCGAAATCTGAGAAGTTTTATAAAAAAATAAAAAACATTAATGGATTAGGCGATGTTTTTTGGAATAAAGGACAGGTTTTGCATAATATTAATGATTTTTCGGGAGCAGAATTAGAATATAAAAGGGCAATAATAATATTCAATAAAACGGGAAACATGAATAAAATAGTATCTGTTTTAGTTTCAATAGGAATTAACTATAATGAAATGTTTGAATGTAATAAAGCAATAAATACATTAAAGAAAGCGCTAGAAATAGCTAAAAACAACAATATTGAAAAAGCTAAAATTCTTGAAGTATATATACTTTCAAATTTAGGGTCTGCTTATTTTACAAAAGGGGATGTAAAACAAGCATTGTTTTACTATGAAAAAGCTAAGAAGCATAAGGAATTTAATGAAAATGATATTATTTTACACTCATCCATTTTTTCATATATTGCTAGTTGTAAAATGATATTAAATCAAAATGATAGTTTGCCAAAACTTTTTTTTGATGCATTACTTCTCTCAAAAAAATGCAATAATCTAAATGCCTCGTTTTATTCTTTTATAGATTTATCAAATTTTTATTTAAAGAAAAAAGACACAATAAAAGCACAAAAGTTTGCCGAAAAAGCATTAATAATAGGCAGAGAATCAAAGATGCCTTATTATGTTATGAATGGGCTTAAACAAGTTGGAATTGTTAACAAAGAAAAGGCTGCTAAATGTATTATTGAATTTGACAAAAGAGTTGATAGCTTGCTAAATAATGAAAGAAAAGAGCGAAGCAAATTTATTAAAATTCAATTAGAAACCAACGAAATTGAGCAAGAAAAAGAACAAGCTATTAAACAAAAATGGCTAATTTCAGGGATTTTAGCCTTTGTTTTACTAATTGGGTTACTGCTCTTTATTATTGCCAAGCAACGAAGTAAGCAAAAAGAATTTCTGCTTCTCCAATCTCACCAAAAAGCCAATGAGGAAATTTACCAATTAATGCTTGCTCAAAAAACTACAGAAGAAACAGCACGTCAAACTGAGAAAAAGCGCATTGCATTGGAACTCCATGATGGTATCATGAACAAATTGGCTGGTACGCGAATGAATTTGTTTGTGCTTTCCAAAAAAACGGATAAGGCTACCATCGAAAAATGTTTAAAGCACATCGCAGACATCCAGACTATTGAAAAAGAGATACGAAATATTGCCCATGATTTAAATCAGGATGTATTCAAAGAAGTCAATAGCTTTGTCTCAATTATTAAAGATTTTATTGATGAACAAAATGAGACTTCAAAATCTAAATATGTATTAGAAATACACCAAGAAATCAATTGGATTGTAATTTCTAGTGAAATCAAGATGAATTTGTATCGTATTATTCAAGAGGCCAGTAATAATATTAATAAATACTCCAAAGCAAAAAAGGTTGTTGTGAGTATTATTCAAGATGGCAATACGATCTGTATGTCTATAACAGATGATGGTATTGGGTTTGATACCAAAACGATTAATGAAGGCATTGGGATTCAAAATATGCAACAGCGCATAAAATCCTTACATGGAAAAATAAATATTAATTCCATCCAAAAAAACAGTACTTGTATTAATATATCCATACCTATTTAATTCTTCTCGAAAAGACTTTTGTATTTATATAATCTATTTTTTCCACGTTATGTGGGAATCTTAAAAAAGGCAAAGTGAACGTTGTGTAGATTTTATCAAATATTCTGTTTGCTCGTAATCCTATGCGATTTGGATATGTAAAGAACGTTTCTTTAACCACTTTCACAAAATAGCTAGTCGCAATTTTCTAAATCCATTTAGAGAGACGGAAAAATTCCCAAACCAAAACCAAGGTTGTTAACAATTAACAGCACTTATCAACAATTTTCATAAAAAATCAAAATCCATCCACCAAGATTTGACTATCATTCACTATCAAACGGGTGCATTCTACCATAAACACCTTATTATATAGGGTTTGACAAAGTCTTCTGCAGTAGTTTTACATCATAATTGTATTGCGCCCTATTATATATGGGCTCACGCATTAACATGAAACAAGAAATCAAATCAATAATATAAAAGTCTTAAAGTATGAAAAAATTAGCAACGATTACAGGATTATTAGCTTTGATGTTAGTAGTTACATCATTCACAACCCCGAATAAAATAGGAGGCAATCATACTCCAATAGGAGGTTATACTTCGGAAATAGGAGGAAACCATACTCCAATAGGAGGTTATACTTCAGAAATAGGAGGAAACCATACTCCAATAGGAGGTTATACTTCAGAAATAGGAGGAAACCATACTCCAATAGGAGGATAATTTATTAAAAATTATATA
>CAIMMM010000094.1 GCA_903842575.1 uncultured Bacteroidota bacterium
CGAGATTGGCGTTGGATATATTTTTATTGCCAATTTACTTTCCAGTTCAATTACGGTTTTGATGCTGTTTCCAAGCATGGTGAAAATCAAGTTTTCGTTCGACACAGAACTCTGGAAAAAAATGATAAAATATGCTTTACCACTGCTAATCGTTGGTTTAGCTGGGATAATAAACGAAACTTTTGATAGAGCATTATTAAAGCATTTACTTCCTGACAAAGCAACTGCAATGTCGCAATTGGGAATTTACGGTGCATGTTATAAAATCTCGATTTTAATGACGATTTTTATTCAAACCTTCCGTTTTGCAGCAGATCCTTTCTTTTTTTCGGAAGCAAAAAATAAAAACGCACAGCAAATTTATGCTGATGTAATGAAATATTTTGTGATAGTTTGCGCTTTTATTTTCTTAGGAACCATGCTATATATGGACGTTGTTAAGACTTTTGTTGGAAAGGATTTTTATTCAGGATTAAAAGTGGTTCCAATCCTTTTGATGGCAAATTTATTTTTAGGGGTTTTTATTAATTTATCAATTTGGTATAAGCTGTCTGGTCAGACGATGTATGGTGCATATTTATCCATTTTCGGGGCGATTATTACCCTTGTTTTGAATTATTGGTGGATTCCAATCTTTGGTTATATGGGATCAGCCTGGGCCACGTTTATTTGTTATTTTGCTATGATGGTACTTTCGTATTTTGTGGGGCAAAAGCATTATCCGGTAAACTATGATTTGATAAGAATATTGGGCTATTTAGGTCTCTCTGTCTTGCTTTATTTTGCAAGCGAATATTTATACGTTGACTCAAAACCAATGCGCTTAACGGTTAATTCCTTCTACTTAATTGGCTTTGCTTTGGTGGTGTATGTTTCGGAAAGAAGCGTGACGAAGGTGGTTGTAAAGGATTAGTCTCCCCTTGCCAGCCCGAACAGGGTTTAGAACCCTGCTAGGGCTCCAATTGCAGGTAAACTTAGCAAGTTTATTTCTTCCTCACAACTTTATCGTACTTATAAAAATTAAGCCTTTTATTAAAAACGTCTTTTATCAGTTTGTCTTTTTCGTAAACATCGTCTCTAAACTGCAGCACATCACTTTCATCAACCCAACAAGTAATGTAATTAACAAAAAGACGAATTTTCTTTTTCAACATTACCGTTGAAGTGGTGCGCATCGATTTGTTATTTTTAAACTGCTCCTGGCGGATTCTATACCGGTTTAATTTTGTTTTGTCCTTAGGCGTTTGACCTATTTCAATCAAAATATCATCGATGGTGTAGTTTCTGTTATCTTTAATCAGATATTCGGCCAATTCCAATGGTTTCTCCAATCGCATGCAGCCATGACTAACCGCTCTGTTCGCATATAAAAACGCTTTTTTATTTGGCGTATCATGCATGTAAATATTAAAACGATTGTTGAACATGAACTTTATTTTCCCCAAAGAATTATCATCGCCAGCATCCTGAACAAATTTAAAAGGCATATGCTCGGGGCGATATTGTTTCCAGTTAATTTTACTCGGATCCATCAAGGAATCTTTTAAATAAACTTTATAATTGCGTTTCGCTAAATAATTGCTGTCCTTTTTTATTTGCCAAAGCATTTCATCCTGAGCAATTCTTCCTGGAACATTCCATTTTGGGTTCAAAATTAAATACTCCACAATGCTTGTCATAGTTGGTGTTTCGTGATTTTTTGGTTCATCTTCTCTTCGATGTGATTTTCTAAAAACAACCAGTTTCTTATCGTAATCCCTCTCACGTTTCATTCCACAACAAATTTTCATCTTGAGCTTTACTTCTTTATTTTCGATAAGTTTAAACTCAAATGCAGCCAAATTATTTTGAATATATCTTGCGGTATCAGAATAATCAAGCCATCTGCAACGTTCTAAATTGTAAGTTATTTGACTGATTCTGTCTGAAATTGGGATATTCATTTTCAACACCAAATTGTTATCAATGATACCTGTTGGCAACAATCCATTTCTTTCCTGAAATTTCATAACTGCTTTTATTAAGGAGCTATCATAAACAGAAAATTTGGTGTTTGCATTTTTTTCATCAAGCTCTTTACTCACCAACAAACGTTTTGCGATTCTATCAAGAAGTTTTGACGTATCGCCTTTTGTAATCGATTTTGTAATGTTTTGGAAAATTGACTATCAGTTTTTCCCAGGACTGTATTGCCTTTGTGTAATACTCAAGCTTATAATAAGCGCGCTTACTGATCCGCGTGAAGGCATTGTAGGTTCCATCTGCGAGATAAGCGGTGTCGGCCACAG
>CAIMMM010000095.1 GCA_903842575.1 uncultured Bacteroidota bacterium
AATTAAATTTATAACGGATAGCGTTTTGGAATATTTAAAATAGTTGTTGGTTGATAGTTGTTGGTTCTTCAACCAACAACTATCAACCAACAACTATTTTAAATATTCCAAAACGCTATCCGTTATAAATTTAATTTGCTCATCATCCAATTCGGTATGCATAGGTAAAGAAAGTACTTCTTTAACCAATTGGTTTGTAATTGGAAAATCTTCTTCTTTATATCGTACATCAACGTAGGCTTTTTGACTGTGCAACGGAATTGGATAATATATGGCACACGGAATTCCTTTGTCTAGTAAATGTTGCATCAAAGCATCTCTGTCGGCATTGATAATTCGCAAGGTGTATTGATGAAAAACATGGCAATCACAATTATCACAAATAATTGGTGCAATAATATTATTATGCCCGTCGAATGCAGCTGAATATTTTCTAGCAACATCCTGACGTGCTTTCCCATAACCATCTAAAAGTGGTAATTTAACATTCAAAACTGCAGCTTGAATACTGTCTAAACGAGAGTTTACTCCCACAACATCATGATGGTAACGCACATACATTCCGTGATTTACAATCCCTCGAAGTGTATGAGCCAAGGCATCATCATTGGTGAAAATAGCACCGCCATCACCATAACATCCTAAATTTTTAGAAGGAAAAAAAGACGTTGAAGCAACATGACCAACAGTTCCAGCTTTCTTTTTGGTGCCATCAGAAAATTTACAATTGGCACCAATGGCTTGCGCATTGTCTTCAATAACAAATAAATTGTGTTCCTTGGCAATTACCATGATAGCTTCCATATTGGCAGCACGACCAAACAAATGAACAGGAATTATGGCCTTAGTCTTTGGTGTAATAGCTTTTTTAATAGCCTCAATTGAAATATTCATATTGTGTAACTCAACATCAACCAAAACTGGAGTCAATTGCAATAAAGCAATGGTTTCAACTGTTGCAGCAAACGTAAAATCAGCAGTAATCACCTCATCACCTGGTTTCAAACCCAAGCCCATCATTGCAATTTGCAATGCATCGGTTCCGTTGGCACAAGGAATTACATGTTTAACCCCTAAATACTCTTCGAGGTTTTTTTGAAATTTATGAACTTCTGGTCCGTTAACGTAGGTTGTTGTATCTAAAACTTCCTGAATGGAGGCATTGACTTGGTCTTTTATTTTATCATATTGACTTTTGAGGTCAACCATTTGAATTTTTCTCATAGGAAACTAAATTAAAATCACGCAAAACTACTAATTTAATGACTTAGTGCAATGAAAATTCTATAAACTAATGTATTTTAGCAACACAAAATTTTACTGATGCTATTCGTATATTCTATTATAATAGTTTTGGCTTCCCAACTCGTTAAATTATTGGCGCTATTTAGCCCAAAAATTAAACTTTTTGTTGATGGGAGAAAAGACGTCTTCTCGACTTTAAAAAGCAAAATCAATCCCAATGACAAGACCATTTGGTTTCACGCTGCCTCGTTAGGCGAGTATGAACAAGGCTTGCCCGTTATGGAAGCAACGAAAATAAAATTCCCAGAACATAAAATCATACTTACTTTTTTTTCTCCTTCTGGTTTTGAAGTCCTTAAAAACAATACGGTTGCAGATGTTACAATTTATTTGCCTTTGGACACCCTAAGTAACGCTTCAGCGTTTTTAAAATTGGCGCATCCTGAAATGGTTTTCTTTATCAAATATGAATATTGGCCCAACTATTTAAATGAACTCAAAAAACATAACATAAAAACCTATTTGATATCCGGTATTTTTAGGGAAAATCAAATCTTCTTCAAATGGCATGGCGGCTTTTATCGCAATGCTTTGAAAACATTTGATTACTTCTTTGTACAAAATGAAAGTTCTAAAAAATTATTGCAAAGTATTGGCTTCAACAATGTAAAAATTTCAGGCGACACCCGTTTTGACAGGGTTGTCTCCATATTAGAAAGAGATAATTCATTGGATTTTATAACACAATTCAAGAATAATAAAACAACGATAGTATATGGTAGTTCATGGCCAAAAGACGAAAATGTATTTGTCAATTTTATCAATCAAAATAAAGAAAATACAAAATTCATCATTGCGCCTCATAATATAAAAACAGAACAAATTCAAGAATTACAAAAGTCTATTACTAAAAAAACGGTGCTGTTTTCGGAAAAAGCCAATAAAAATCTAGCTGATTTTGATGTTTTTATTATTGACATCATTGGGGTTTTGACTAAAATATACAGTTATGCCGATATTGCTTATGTGGGTGGAGGATTTGGAAATGCAGGTCTTCACAATATTTTAGAACCTGCAACTTTTGGGATTCCAATTGTTATTGGCCCAAATTATTCCAACTTTGCTGAAGCAATTGCATTAGTAAATATGGGAGGTTGCACATCTGTTTCAAATCAAAATCAATTGGATGAAGTATTCTCAAATTTAATTACAAATGAAGACGTTCGTCACGAAAAAGGACATATTTGCAGCACATTTGTACAAATGAATAAAGGTGCTACAGCAGTTGTTTTGAATCATCTTCTCAACTAAAATGATAGTAACAAGTTGAAAATCATATCTTCAATAAATAAAAATTAATTTTATATAAATTTTAACATTTGGCACAGTAATTGTGAGACGTACGCCGAAGTAAAATATAGGATTTTGAAAAAAAGTTAAAAAAAAATTTTTAACTATTAAAAAAATTATATCTTTGCCTCGAATTAATAATTAACCTTTTATATTAAGTAAGATGAAAAAAGTATTTTTAAGTTTAGCTGTTATCGCTACATTAACTGTAGTTTCTTGTAAACAAAAAGATGCAGATGCTGCTGCAACTGCTGACACTACTGCTGTAGAAGCTGTTGACACAACTGCTGTTGTTGCTGACACTGCTGCTGTTGTTGCTGACACTGCTGCTGTTGCTGCACCTGCTGCACCTGCTGCAAAGTAATTTTAAAAATTACAGAAAAAATTTAAGCCACGCCATGCGTGGCTTTATTTTTGGAATAAAATAGCCTCATAAAAGTTTGAATCAGAAACTTTTTATGAGGCTATTTTATAAAACAAAAAAGCTCCAATCATAACGAAAGGAGCTTTTGTACTCAGAGCGGGACTTGAACCCGCACGAACATTGCTGTTCACTGGATTTTAAGTCCAGCGTGTCTACCAATTTCACCATCCGAGCAATTTGTCTTATGATCTAAATCTATTAGCTAAATTCAGTACCGTCGGGCAATTTATCATTTGATCCGTAACATCATTTACAATACAATCAGTTACGCAACAACATTGAAATTATATTAATTTCAAACGTTTTGAGCGAAAAACGGGGCTCGAAC
>CAIMMM010000096.1 GCA_903842575.1 uncultured Bacteroidota bacterium
TCAAATAAAGCTCGCTCTTTATAATCAAACTGTTTTAGTTTATTTCCGTAATATACTGCTATACTATATGACATGCATTCTTCCCCATTTGGACTTATATATGCAGAAGTTGAAGTACGCACGGCACTAATTTTTTCGTTTAGCGGAATTTGTGCGGTTTTAAGAACCGGTCGAAACCATGATATCATATAATATAACTCCTTTATTATTTTTTATAACTCCACATTGAGGACAAGCATGAAAAAAACAAAGAAACTTGCAAAAAAGAAGTTAAAGAAAAAGAAAGCCGTAAAAAAGCCATTAACTGAATATGAAATAACGGAAACAGGAAGTTATTCAAAAAGATGGTGGATTATGGCACGTTCCAAAAAAGAAGCTATTGAAAAACGACATGACATGGAGTGTCCAGACGTTGAATTTTATTCTGATGAGATAGAAGATGATGAGATAGAGGACGATGAGTTTTGACTTTAAAATACCATTAAACTCTAGGGTAAAGTACAAGCAAAATATATACATAGTTAAATGTCATACAATAAGAACTGGAGTTCCAACATATACTATTCAGGAATATGTGACTTTTGGTGGAAAAACACTTGATGGTATCGCTGAAGAGGAATTGACTGTTATTTAATCAGAGATGTTACTTCAACGATTTAATTACTTCAATTATTTTCGCAATATCAGACTTTTTCACCATACCGTCTACTACTTCAATGCCAGCTTTTTTAATTAAAAGCTCAACATCATTAATGTTCATCATTTTAACCAGCTCTTCGGCTTGTTTTTTAGTAAGCACCTTAACGCTATCATTAAATTTTTTAAGCACATTTTCCTGTTCCCACTGTGAGGCATACTTACTAAGATCTAGTCTTTGTTCATCTGATATAGGGGGCGCTTTTAATTTCCAATCATTTTTATTGGTGTCCCAAAACCACATCTTTTGATCATTATCGTATTTTAGCACTTGGCCCTTTTTAAATGTTACACCCCAAGAACCAAACCCAACACCAACATCTTTTTCTATTAAATAGTATCCAACTTTAAAATTTGCCATGGTTATTCCTTTATTAATTTGTGGATTTGATCTAAGTAGCCTATTTTGTCCAAATATTTCCATGTGATTTCTTCTTGATAGGCTCTTAATTTTTCTTTCTTATCTTGGCTCTTCAACTTTACATGTAGCTTATTACGTTTTTCTCTCAAATACTCTAGAGTGGTTTCTAGAGTGAGTTTTAGTTTATCTACTTCTACCTGATGTTTATCAATTTCCAATTGTACTTTTTCTTTGTTGAGTGAGGTTTCTTTTTCAACAGTTAGCTGCTTTATTATCTCTTGATGTCGTTCAACCCGATTAAGGACTAATCCAATGCTATCGGCCTCTTTTTCAGCTACTTCAATCATCCTATCAAATTCTTCAAATGGATCGATATCAATTTTATCCGGAAACTTTATCCATTTATCGTTAAGCACGTCATAAACGGCCTCACTCACTTCAGACACTTCATCATTGGGCGATTTTAAAAAGAAATGGACTGGATGCCCAAAATAAATTTTCTCGTATTCTTTGACTTTTTCTTGAGCTTCTTCAACAGAAACCGTGGCATGATCCCAATTTGCATAAACGGACATGTCAATATCCGCGTTTTCATGGTATTGGAAGCTTGCGGACCCACCATAAAACATCATATCAGTAAGCTCAAGACCTATAGAGGAAAGTAAATAATTGGCATCGTCTATCACTGTGCCTCTTAAATACTCATTCATGTTGTGTTCTTTGTCAAAGATTTTTTCATTAAGGTTAGATTTTGGAAAATCCAGGATAGACTCTTCAGCGTTGTTATGATCTGTAATTAATTCCACTTCTTTATATCCTTTTGGTCTTCTATACATTTGTTCCATGGTTTTCCAGATTTTATTTTTACCTTTATTCTCAACAAAACCAAATCGTTTATAAAAGGCAACTAGCCTAGAAACGCTAGTACCA
>CAIMMM010000097.1 GCA_903842575.1 uncultured Bacteroidota bacterium
TGATTGGAAACATATTCGAACAAACTGCGGCGCGAACATGATTATGAAGAGTTTCTATCGTAGCAGGACCATGCTCCATGTCCAGAATGATAAAACCCAAACCTGAATAGCCAGCCGCTTCAACTAGATTGCTATCGATAGTTTTACTAAATATCCCAATACAAGCTTTCTCAAACAAGCTATTTTTAAAATTCTCAAGTTTGTTCATTTTTCATTATCTCCACCAAACACTATGCATATATTCTATACAAACCGAGCATGTACTCGTCTACGGATAGATTCAGAACAGCAGTCAGTTCTTCATCAGCCTCCATTAACCCTGATTCAAAAAAACGTTTCATAATCAGAAAATTATTTATCGGATCATGGTTCATAAAGGTGAGAGAATTAAGACCTCTGTGAGCCCCACCCCCCGCTACTTTATTTAGCATAGCTGTTGATGGATAGGAATCGCTATACGTTTTTTTTGTCAAAAACAAATTCGAACAAAATACTTTAATCTTACTTGGCTTACAAAATAGAATATCAAATAAAACAGACTGAATAAGGTTAGGTTTTCCGATAAAACAGGTCTCAAACTTGAATGTTTTTCGAATATTCGGATAGTCTAAAACAGTTGGCGCAAATTTAGGTAGCGTAACGCAGACATAGTTAATCTCATTAGGAAGCTGTTTAACCTCATTCTCAAAAAAACGCAAATGAGCTGAAAAGTAAGATATTGATGTTTTAGAGCCAAATTTCAAACTGTCCAAAACACTGTGTTCTTTTCCTAGGTACGATAAGCGAATGACGATGTCAAATTGATCAATTTCCTTACCTAAGTCATTCATTGGCTCCGTAGGACCAACAATTGCGACACTCTTGCTTTTGATGTAATCAATAAATTCCAAATCCTTAGAATCCAAAATATCAAAAACTAACTGTTGTTTATCCGTTTCGTAAGAAGATAAAATTTTTCTAAAATAATTGGCAGACCGAGTTAATTCTACTTGATTGGGTTGAACGTCATACGCTACGATTCGCTCAGCATTACCTGTAAAATAATACACAATCAAATTTTTATTAAACATTTCAACATCGTTAACCGCTTCGCTATCCAAAATTCGAGAATGATAAAGAGAAAATACTATATATGCATAGCTAAACAGGTAGCACGCCAAGAACAGCCTATATAAAGTTAATAAGGTTTTATCGTCTAATCGAGAAGCAATGCATTCAAATTTATTCTCATAATTAAAAATTGAATAGCCTAAAGCGCATATTAAATTGTAACCCCCAAAAAACTGCTCATCCTCTTTAATTTTGTCAAAATCGAAAATAGCCAGATTTTCAACAAGGCAAACCATCCATTCGTTTTCATCAACAAATAATTTAATATTACTATTAAAAAAATTTGAAACCCATAACTCGTTCAGATGAATGTTTTTTGAAAATACAATGGTAGCTAATCTTTGTATTGTTTTCAAGGGAATATTTAATTTTGGCCAACCTTTTTCTTCAATTTGCCGAGAAACGGTATCCATTTCGAATAGGAAATTTTTATTCTCAGGTTTAAGCGTTAAAATTTGTGCCAATACACGCTTCCTATTTATTAGACAATGTTTATTGTCTAATAACTTAAACTCACGATAAAGAAGACTCGCTTTTTCATTATTGATAAATTTTTTATAGACTAGATAACTATAATTTGCAGCACTCAACGATGAAAAAGCTTGTAAAAAGGCTGCATTTGGCAACATACCATCTTTATAGTAAGATTTAATGATATCTTCGTAAAATAAAAAATTAGAGACATTATCACTTTTTACTTTTGAAAGATATCGTTCTGCATTCGCCGTAACAACTATATTCGGTTTCAACAATGCAATTAATTCAGGTTTGAAAAGATCGCTTCTGATATAAAAAACTTCTCTAAAAAAAGGCCTAAGTAAATGCACCAATGCTATAAAAAAACTGTCTCCAAATACTAAAAGACGGTGATTTGTTACACTGTTAGGACAGTAATGTATAGAAATCCCACCACCATTTCCTTTTAGATCTCTATAATTATTATATTCTCGATAAGAAAACTCGTTACCAAGAAAATTAACAGGTGTTAATTTTATTTCTTTCGCTTTATCAGGCTCTATTGGATTAATCATTTTTGCAAGATCGCCTTGCATATCTAAACTTTTTTCAATATAGCGACCACCGTTTTTTATGTAGTCTTCAAGATAAACGGGAAATACTGACTTTATAACAGTCAAAGAACCGTAATCTGTCATGTGAGTATCTAATTTCCTAAATGTCGATTTATCTTTATCAACATCTATCAATTCATCCAAAGGATAAATAACCTCATTATTTTCATAATAGGTCTGATACAGGCTATTAATAGCTAACCCATCCGGTAAATAGCTTTTTTTTACTAGTGGCTTGGAGGGAAAAACGATGTGTCTATACTCAATCTTGTTTTGTGCACAAAAACCTTTTCGACTAGTAATATTTGTTCCAA
>CAIMMM010000098.1 GCA_903842575.1 uncultured Bacteroidota bacterium
CTTTCTTTTGATTTGATTATAAGTATATGTTTTTTCTGTTTTAGAAACTGCAGAAATTGGAATTTGCATCATTTGACCATTATTCTGATTCCTAAAAGTCAACGATTGATTGAATAAAATATTCTCGTTTTTACGTTGGTCTTCTTGCATTCTAACCACAATATTATAATCGTCATCCCCTTCTTTATAGGTAGAAATCTCTTGACCATAAACCGAACGGCGTAAATTGAACCCCAATTGACCTGTCGAAACTCCTAGGCTTCCAGCATTTACTCGGTCTACTTTTACTTCAAGTTCTGGACTTTGGTTATTGACATCAACATTTAATTTTTCAATTCCAGGAATGTTTTTGGCTTCTATAAATGCAATCATTTTACTTGCTTCAGCAATCATAGCATCATAATCGGTTCCTGTAACTTGAATGCTTATAGGATAACCAGCTGGGGGACCGTTAGCATCTTTTTCAACCGTTACTTTAGCACCAGCAATGCCTTTTACCTTGCTTCTAATTTCTTCTAAAACTTCTGAAGTATTGATGCCTTCCCGGAATTTAAATTCAGAAAAATTAACGGTAACTTTTCCTTTAAACGGAGTTTCAGAGGCCGAACCCGCATCCACGTTTGGATTTCCAGCACCAACACCAACTTGTGACACAATGCTTTCAGCCAAAAAGTTTTCTTTGGTAGTTGGCTCGATGTATTTTTTCATGATATCAATCACCTGATCTTCTACAAATAGGGTTGCTTTGTTGGTTTTGTTAATATCTGTTCCTTGAGGGTATTCGATATAAACAATAGCTTGATTCGGAATATTATTTGGGAAGAATAATACCTTTCTAGGGAAAATACCCAAAAGAATGAAAGAGAAAAACAACATTCCAATGATACCTGCTAATGCAATCCAAGCATTTCTGCCAGTCAATATTTTTCTTAAAAAATTTTGATATTTTCTTTCCATTTTTGGAAAAAAACTATGTTGAAAATCCTGTGTCCATTGGTATAATTTAATTTTATACAACCACATTAAACCCAATGAAATTAGTGCTAAATGACCAATTGCTCGTGCGGGTTTCAAATCGTAAAGATTTCCAATTATAATAAAAACAAGTGCCAATGTTCCAAAAATAACGGAATATAATTTGAGTGATTTTTTTGAAATGTTTTTATCTTCAATATCCATTGAACCTCCAGTCATGGCGGCATTAACGACCATAGCAACAAATAAAGACGAACTCAAGGTTATGGTTAAAGTAATTGGAAAATATTTCATAAACTTACCCATAGTTCCAGGCCATAAGGCGAAAGGCAAAAAAGCCATTAATGTAGTTGCCGTTGAGGAAATAACTGGCCAAGCAATCTCGCCAATACCAATTTTAGAGGCTTGTACTCTCGACAATCCTTTTTTCATATTGGCAAATACGTTATCAACGACGACAATTCCGTCATCAACCAGCATTCCTAATCCCATTACCAATCCAAAAAGCACCATGGTATTTAACGTCAATCCAAAAGCGGAGAGAATGGTAAAAGCCATCAACATCGAGAGAGGAATAGCAGCGCCAACAAAAAGTGAATTTCGCAATCCCATGGTAAACATCAATACAATCATAACCAATACAATTCCGAAAATAATATGATTAGAAAGTTCATCTACTTGATGTTCCACACGTGACGATTGATCGTTGGAAAGTTCCAATTTCAAATTTTTAGGTAAATACGATTCTTTTGCTATTTTTATTTTCTCTTTCACTTGCTCAATAGCAGAAATCATGTTTTGACCCGAGCGTTTTTTAACGTTGAGCATCACTACTTCATTCCCTTTTTCACGAGCATAGGTGGTTTTTTCTTTCTCTTTAAAAGCAACTGTTGCAATATCTTTTAGGTAAACTGTTCCGCCATTATGCTTAACGATTACATTTTCTAATTCTTTGGGGTCTTTTATTTCACCAACAATCCGGATGTTGTTTCGAGAACCTTGAGAAATTAAATTCCCTCCAGAAAGTGTCATATTTTCATATTTCACAGCGTTTTGAATATCGTCAAATGATACTTGAGCTGCTGTCATTTTGAAAATGTCTACGGCTATTTCAACCTCTTTATCATCTACACCAAGAATGTCTACTTTCTTCACTTCGGATATTTCTTCAATATCATCCTGAAGCAATTCTCCGTATTTTTTAAGTTGTTGTGTGGTATAGTTTCCTTGAAGGTTGATGTTTAAAATAGGCACTTCTTCCGAAATATTCAATTCAAAAACAGTGGGTTCTACTTTGCTTCCGTTGTCCAGATTTGGCCAGTCGGTATCGGCTTTGGTATTGTCAACCTTATCTTTAATTTTTACTTTAGCATCTTCAATTTTAACTTTATCATTAAACTCTACGACAATCATTCCATAATCTTGGAACGAACTTGCTGTTACTTTTTCAACACCACTAATGTTTTTAATTTGTTTTTCGAGCGGTTTGATGATTAATTTCTCTACATCTTCGGCAGAGTTTCCAGGAAACACAGAAGAGATGTATACTTTGTTTTCGATGATTTCTGGGAAATCTTCACGAGGCATGGTTACATAGGCAATTAATCCTGTAACAACAATTAATAAGGTGAAAATATAAACCGTTACACGATTGTCGATTGCCCAACTTGATATTCCAAATTCTTTGTTTTTATGTGACATGTTTTTTAAGTTGTTGGTTGTTGGTTGTCGGTAGTTAGTTATTGGCTCAACATCATCAACTATCAACCGACAACCATCAACTATATTTAGAAATTCAGTTTCATTCCGTTTGAAATAGTATTCACCCCTTCGGTAACAATGATATCTGTAGCATTTAGCCCACTCAAAATTTCGGTAACATTATCCGAGGATTGCCCAAGTGTTACACTTACTTTTTTGGCGTTTCCGCTTTTCCCATTGCTTCCCTCTACAGTAAATACAAATTTATTCCCTTTTGCATCCTCCTGAATCACACCAGTTGGAACTACAATAGCATTTTTGTTAACATAGTCAATGATTTTGAGCTTTGCCACTTGGTTTGGGCGTAATAAATTTTCTGGATTTGGAACACTCAATTCAATCCCAAAACTTCGGTTGTTAGGATTGATAAAACTACCAATTTGACGTACTTTTCCTTTGTAGGTTTTTCCTAAAGAAGTTAAGTAAACATCAACTTCAGTTCCAACTTTTAGTTTTCCAATATAGTTTTCGGGAACAGATGTGGACACAAACATATTACCGAGATTGACAATACGCATTAGCCCTTGTGGATTTGGCGCTACGACTTGTCCTTTTTCTACAAATACTTCGTCGATTGTACCAGAAAATGGCGCACGAATTACTGTTTTAGACAATTGCGCCTTCATTTGAGCAACATTTTTTTGAGCAGAAATCATTTGAGTTTGGGCTTGAAGAAATTGAATTTCAGATCCAATTTTTTGATCCCAAAGATTTTTTTGTCTTTCAAACGTTGTTTTTGCTAAAGCATATTGGTTTTCTATTTGTGCCAATTGTTGACTCATTCCTGCATCATCAATACGACCCAGAATTTGATCTTTTGAAACTTTTTGCCCAGCTTTAACTGTAAGCGATATTAATGTTCCGCTAAATTCGGGTTGTACTAATATATTTTCTTTTGTATTAACATTTCCTTGAATATCAAGATAATGATTAAAAATGGTGTCTTTTACAGTCATAACCGCTACTAAAGCTTCTTCCTTTTTTACATTTAATGAAGCTAAAGCTTCTTCAATTGTAGCAATTTCTAATTGCAAAGCTGTTTTCTTTTCTTGTAATACTTTGACGTTTTTCGTTTCTATTAGTTTGTCAATAGATTGATTATTTTCCTTGTTTCCACAGGCAAAAAGCACTGAAGCTAAAATGGATAAGAATATTATTTTTTTCATTTTTATTAGGTTAGTTTTTATTTATTATTTTTTCAAGTGCTGTTTTTTTGTTGATAATATTTACCATCGATTGTAAATAGTTTTGTTGCGCAGTATACAATTGACGTTGCGCTTCACTAAAATCAAAACTTGAGGATAAACCTTCTTTAAATTTGATTTGTTGTTTTTTCTCAATACGGTCTGCCAAATTCAAATTGGTTTTAGAAGTGGCATATTCTTCAATGCTGAATTCATATTCGCTTTTGGCTTTTTCGTATTCCAATTTTAATTGTTGTTCGGTTTGGGTAAGTTGGGTTTTGGCTTGTTCCAAAGCTATTTTGGCTTGTTGGGTTTTGGCATGTCTTCCAAAACTGCTGAAAATAGGGACATTCAAATTCATGCCTAGATTAGAATAATTCAGCCATTTTTGATCTTTTTGGAAAAAGGCAAATTGATCGTTATAGGCATTGTATCCAAAATTCACATTGGCCGATAGGGAAGGTAACGCTTTGCTTCTTTGTAATTTCAATTCTAAAGTACGTTGCTCCCGAAAATTGACAGCCATTTGATAATTAATATTATCGGCAACCACAAAACCATTTTGACTGAAAGCCACATCTAAATTGGAAACCGAAAGATTGTCCAATTTATCGGTTAATGTTAGATTGTCATTAATATCAATGCCTAAAGTGAATTTCAACATTTTATTGGCGATATCCAAAAGTCTTTTGGTATTGTTCAAATTACTTTCAATAGATGACAATGTGATTTGAAGTTGCTCTACATTTTCCTCTTCAATCAAACCATTTTTAAAGGTCTCCTGAGTATCGAAAAGTGTTTTAGACAAAGTAGCTTTGTTTTTCTCAAGAATGGCAACACTTTCTTCTGCCAATAAAACATTTCCATAAGCATTAACAACCATTTCCTTGATTTCTACATTGGTTTTTTGTTTGGCATTTTCAAAGTATTTCAAATAGGTTTTGGATGCCTGAAGTGCCACGATATAGGAACCGTCAAAAATTAACTGACTTAAATTAGCATGACCATTCATGCTGTGATTGGTTCCCAACGGAATTTCATTCCCTGCAAAAACAACTTTCTGGATTTCAAAGTTTTTTTGATAATCCAATCCAGCACTGATTTGTGGCAAACCGGTTGCTGTGGTTTCCCATTTTTTCTGTTTGGCAGCGTCGATATCTCGGTTGGCATTGATGATGGAATAATTATGTTCCAGTGCATGGGCAATGGCTTGTTGCAAACTAAACGAATAGTTTTGCTTTTGGTCTTGGGCTTGTAATATACTTGCAATCAAGAGAAGGATTAGGACGATTTTATTTTTCATGGGTTGATGATTATAGGTTTAGATTTGCTAATTGTTTTTCGAGTTCGCTTATTCCTTTCGGAGTTGCAATGGCTCTTGTATGGTATTCCAAGGCTTGAATCTCTAATTCCAGTACTTCATTTTTGAGTTGTGTGGTTTCATTAATGCTAAAAATCAGAGTATAGTAGAACTTCACAAAGGTTTCTATGTTAATGCCGCTTCGATACAATCCTTGCGTTATTCCCTTTTCAATGTTTTGCTTAAAAATCATGTTGCAATCTTCTATTTCACGTGCAATTAATGTTTCATATATTTCAGGATAATGTCTTTTTAATTGATAAATTGGAGAAGTGTCCGAAGATTGAAACATTTCTTTAAATAATTTTCTAATTTCAAAATTCTCTTCAATAGCATTATAATTAGCGGCAATAATTGTTTCTATAATAGAGTGAATATTGGAGTGAACAACTGCTGTTCCCTCTGCAATGAGCATTTCTTTATTACAAAAATATTTATAAATTGTTTTTTTTGAGATGCACATTTCACAGGCAATATCATCCATGGTAACGCTTTTGAAACCGAGTTTCAAAAATAATTCCGTTGCTTTTTTGATGATTTTATCTTTCATACTTCTTTTAAATTTGAGATTGCAAATATAGAACGGAAACTTTTAACACCAAGATAGTTTCCAAAGTATTTACAATTATTTAACATTTCATTTTATAACGAAGTTTGTAATAAAGTTGGAATACTGTAAATTAGCCGAAAATTACTTTTATGCACTCCATTTATCAGTATCAAGAATTTATTTCAGGCTACTTGGAATCACAATATGAAACCAAAGAGCCTAGGAATTTATACGAGCCTATTCACTATATTTTAAAATTAGGAGGCAAGAGAATGCGTCCAGTTTTAACATTAATGAGTGCGGAAGTTTTTGATGCCGATTATAAATTAGCACTTCCAGCAGCATTAGCGGTTGAGGTTTTTCATAATTTTTCATTAGTACACGATGACATTATGGATGATGCGCCGTTGCGAAGAGGAGATGAAACGGTACATGAAAAATGGAATATTAACACGGCAATACTTTCGGGCGACGCTATGCTGATTTTGGCTTATCAATATTTCGAAAAATATGACACCGAAGTTTTTAGAGATTTAGCAAAATTATTCAGTAAAACAGCACTCGAAGTCTGTGAAGGACAACAATGGGATGTAGATTTTGAAACACGGGAGGATGTTAGCATTTCTGAATACTTAAAAATGATTGAATATAAAACAGCAGTTTTAGTAGCTGCTGCTATGAAAATGGGCGCTATTGTTGCCGAAACTTCTAAAGAAAATGCCGATTTGATTTATGATTTCGGATTGAATTTAGGTTTGGCTTTTCAGTTGCAGGATGATTATTTAGATGCTTTTGGCAATCCAGAAACGTTTGGAAAACAAGTAGGTGGCGATATTATAGAAAACAAGAAAACGTATTTGTATCTCAAAGCTATCGAATTTGCTTCGCAATCCCAAAAAGAACAGTTGCTGCATTTATTCTCTATCCATCCTAACGATAATATTGAAAAGATTGCATCTGTTAAAGAAATTTTTAATGCAACTGGTGCTTCAAAAGCAACCCAACAAGCCATTTTGGATTTTACCTTAAAAGCTTTTGATACTTTGCAAAAGTTGCAAGTTGATAATGAAAAAAAGGAGATGCTCCATTCTTTTGGGGAGAATTTAATGGGAAGAAAAGTTTAAATTAATGAACTTTTTTTTAGCCTTGCCCATTTTCAATCCACTGGGAAGTAAAAAGGAAAACGCTTTTTTCTATGCCTATTGCTTTCCTCTTTTTACCTTTTTAGCACTTTGGATTGATTCCGTTTATTTCCATGAAACGTATTTTGATGGCAGAATGCTAACCAATATTTTAGCGATTACCTATTTCAGTTTATTCTTCTTTTCGGCGCAATCCCATTTGAGAAAACTCATGTTTATCATGGTTTTTTTATCCTATCTTGGGGAACTTATATTTTGCAAATTACTTGGAATGTATGTTTATCGAACAGCGGATATTCCACTTTATGTGCCTTTTGGGCACGCCATTGTTTATGCCTCCGGATTTGTAATTGCCGAAATGCCTTTTTTTGTTAAGCAAGACAACACACTTAAAAAAATATTTTTGGTTTCCTTTTCTCTCCTTTTTTTAGCGGTGGGAATATTTTTGAACGATATTTTTTCCCTTATTTTTGGAGCTTTGTTTTTTCTTATGATGAAAAGAAAAAAGTGGCAAAACATATATTATTCCATTGCGCTTTGTGTTATCTTTATAGAATTGGCCGGAACCTATTTTAAATGTTGGACTTGGGTTCCCAGAACTTTTGGAATAATTCCAGCGGTTAATCCACCCATGGGCGCTGTTTTTTTCTACGCTGGGGGTGATGTAATTTTAGCTAAAATAGTAAGCTATTGGGCAACTAAAACCGAAAATTAAATTAAAAAAACAAACATGAATTTTCCAATTCCTTTTTCTATGGATGAAATTTTGGCAACAGCTGAAAGTGAATTTTTGTACTCAAAATTAATTGATCAAATCAACAAGGATTTTAATTTTGCCAACGAACCTATTGATTTACCACAAAGCACTTCGCCCAACGAATTAAAAATTCAATTGCACGAAAAAGTATATCGCTTAATTCAATATAAATTTGCCGAATATTTGAACCTTCTTTATATCATTGACGTGCCCGAAGATCAAATTAAAAAATTGGATGGTTCTGATTTGGTGGAACTTTCACAGCAAGTAGCTTTCTTGATTTTAAAAAGAGAATGGATGAAAGTGTGGTTTAGAAATAAGCTCTAATAAAAGGCATAAAGGCCTGGCCGTAAACATCTTTGTTTTTATCAAATAACAAGTTTAATCTTGCGCCAATAGTGACATTGTCAGATCGGTACCCGCCACCAACAAATAAACCAGTATTCCAAAAGCTTTGGTTATAGTTTCCGCTTGTAAATCCGTAAGAGTTATTTACACTAACTTCTTCCACCTCCAGCGATAATTGAATTTCTTCTATAGGATTAAACAAGCCAACGATACTCCCGCCATACAAATTAGAATTATAACTGTCCTTTTGTTTTAAATGACTGTATTGTAATCCCGTGCCCAAAGCAAAATGCTCATTAAAATTGTAAATAGCACTTGGAGCAATTGTAATATCGGTATAATCATTTCCCACACTCAAACCAAAAGCGCCACCCACTTGAACATGTTCCCAAAAAGCACCCGTTTTAGCTTTTGGCAAATTAGTGTCTTGAGCAGCCCCAATCAAAGGAAATAAGAATGCCAAAAGCAATAATTTTATATTGAAAACTAAAGGGGGTTGACATTTTTTCATGAAGTTTTATGCTTTAAATTTTAAAAGTTAAAAGTAGCTAAAAAATAATTAATAATTTATTGCATTTATTGTACTTTTGCCTAACTATTTTACAAATCAGGATATTCAACAAATTTTATGGATAGGTTTTCCTTTTTAAACGCAGCACACACACAATTTTTCGCCGATTTATACGAGCAATATCTTCAAAATCCAGATAGCGTTGAACCAAGTTGGCGTGCCTTTTTTCAAGGTTTCGATTTTGGGATGACTACTTCAAACGAAGAAGCATCACAAGAACAAATCGTGAATTTTACACCAAATTCGTCCCAAAATGGTCAGGTTTCGGATAAAGTTCAAAAAGAATTTAATGTGTTAAAACTGATTGATGGCTACCGAACTCGGGGGCATCTTTTTACAGAAACCAATCCTGTACGCAATAGAAGATTGTCTACTCCAACTTTGGATTTAGAAAATTTTGGTCTTTCAACAGCCGATTTAAATACCGTTTTTGATGCCGCAAAAATATTAGGTCACAAACCGTTAACTCTTCAAGAAATTTTAAGTCATCTTAAAAATGTGTATTGCCAACATATTGGCCTTGAATACATGTACATGAGAAAACCAGAAGTGATTCAATGGATTCAAGATAAAATAAATGTTAACGATAATCTTCCCAACTTCACAGTTGACCAAAAGAAACAAATTCTAGAAAAACTAAACGAAGCCGTTTCTTTTGAAAACTTTTTGCATACCAAATATGTTGGACAAAAAAGATTCTCATTGGAGGGAGGCGAAAGCATTATTCCGGCTCTAGACGCATTAATAGAAGCTGCCGCCGAGAAAGGCGTGGAGCAATTTGTTATGGGAATGGCTCACCGTGGGAGATTGAATATTTTAGCTAATATTTTTGGGAAAGCAACACAAGATATTTTCTCGGAATTTGATGGGAAAGATTATGATAAAGAATATTTTGATGGCGATGTAAAATACCATTTGGGTCTAACTTCCGAAAGAAATACCAAATCAGGTAAAAAAATTATCATCAATTTGGCACCCAACCCTTCGCATTTAGAAACCGTTGGTGCCGTTATAGAAGGAATTACAAGAGCCAAACAAGACAAATATTTTCCAGACGATTTTTCTAAAGTATTGCCCATAGCTGTGCATGGGGATGCCGCTGTTGCCGGACAAGGAATTGTATATGAAATTGTTCAAATGGCCCAATTGGATGGATATAAAACCGGCGGAACTATTCACATCGTGATAAACAATCAAGTTGGTTTTACAACCAATTATCTCGATGCGCGTTCCTCAACCTATTGCACCGATGTGGCCAAAGTAACTTTGTCTCCAGTGCTTCACGTAAATTCCGATGATTCGGAAGCGGTGGTTCATGCCATGCTTTTTGCGCTCGATTTTAGAATGGAATTTGGTCGCGATGTGTTTATTGATGTATTGGGCTATAGAAAATATGGACATAACGAAGGAGATGAACCCCGATTTACACAACCCGTTTTATATAAAATCATCGCCAAACATAAAAATCCACGGGATATTTATGTAGAGAAATTAATTGCCGAAGGAATAATTGACAACCATTACATCGCTAAATTAGAAAGTGATTATAAAGATAATTTGGATGTAAACCTTCAAGCGTCGCGCAAAAAAGATAAGACGATTATAACGCCATTTATGAAAGAGGAATGGAATGGTTTTGTGCAAGTTTCTGATGGAGAAATGTTGAAAAAAGTAGACACGACTTTCGATAAAAAGAAGTTAGAAGTTATTGCAAATGAAATAGCAACATTACCTTCGGATAAAAAATTTATTAGCAAAATTCAAAAAATTGTTTCCGATAGAAAAACAATGTATGACAACAATTCTATCGATTGGGGAACTGCCGAATCATTAGCGTACGGAACCTTGTTAATTGAAGGATTTGATGTTAGAGTTTCTGGGCAAGATGTAGAAAGAGGAACCTTTTCACATCGTCATGCTGTAGTAAAAGTAGAAGACAGTGAAGAAGAAGTAATTCTTTTAAATACAATACAAGGAAAAAATGGAAAATTCAACATTTTTAATTCCTTCCTTTCAGAATATGGCGTACTTGGATTTGATTATGGCTATGCCTTAACCAACCCGAAAACATTAACCATTTGGGAAGCACAATTTGGCGATTTTTCTAATGGCGCGCAAATCATGATTGACCAATACATTTCGTGTGGAGAAGACAAATGGAACAACCAAAACGGAATCGTACTTTTGTTGCCTCACGGTTATGAAGGACAAGGAGCAGAGCATTCCTCAGCTAGAATGGAAAGGTATTTACAGCTTTGTGCTCGCCACAATATGTATGTTGCCGATTGTACCACACCGGCCAATTTCTTCCACTTGTTGCGTAGACAAATGAAGACTAATTTCCGCAAACCGTTGGTGGTTTTCACACCAAAAAGTTTATTGCGTCATCCGTTATGCGTTTCTACGCAAGACGATTTAGCCAATGGAAGTTTCCAAGAAACGATTGATGACCAGTCTGTTGATAAGAAAAATGTAAAAACACTCGTTTTCTGTACAGGGAAATTCTATTATGATATCCTAGCCGAAAGAGAAATTCTGAATAGGAATGATGTAGCTTTGGTTCGAATAGAACAATTGTTTCCTTTACCAGTGGAACAATTGAAAACCATTATTGCAGGTTATCCAAATGCGGATGATTACGTTTGGGCACAAGAAGAGCCAAAAAACATGGGAGCTTATAGTTTTATGTTGATGAATTTCGATTTAATAAAATGGAGATTAGCATCATTAAAAGCCTATGCCGCACCAGCAGCAGGAAGTCACACAAGAGATAGAAGACGTCATGCGGACGCCATAAGAATGGTTTTTGATAAAAATTTGTTTAGATAATAACACACAATATAAAATTACAAACGATGATTTTAGAAATGAAAGTCCCTTCACCGGGAGAATCGATAAAAGAAGTTGAAATTGCAACTTGGTTAGTAAAAGATGGGGATTATGTTGAGAAAGACCAAGCCATTGCTGAGGTAGATTCGGATAAAGCTACCTTGGAATTACCAGCGGAAGCAAGTGGAATCATTACACTAAAAGCCGAAGAAGGCGACGCTGTTGCCGTAGGCGCTGTAGTTTGTTTAATTGATACTAGTGCAGCAAAACCAGCAGGGAATGCTTCGGCACCAGTAGCTGAAGTAAAAGCAGAAGCTCCAAAGACAGAAGTAAAAGCGGCTCCGGCTGCCACAACAACCTACGCTACCAATACACCGTCGCCAGCAGCCAAGAAAATATTAGACGAAAAAAATATGCAGCCTTCAGAAATTGTGGGTACGGGTAAAGACGGAAGAATCACCAAAGAAGATGCTGTAAAAGGAATACCGTCAATGGGAACGCCAACAGCGGGTGCTCGTAGTTCTCAACGATCAAAATTATCCATGTTGCGTCGTAAAGTTGCCGAAAGATTAGTGGCTGCCAAAAATGAAACCGCCATGTTAACCACGTTTAACGAAGTGGACATGACTGCGATTTATGCTTTAAGAGCCGAATACAAAGATGCTTTTAAAGACAAACACGGTTTAGGTTTAGGATTTATGTCCTTTTTTACAAAGGCCGTAACTCGTGCTTTAAAATTATACCCAGATGTGAATTCCATGATTGACGGACAAGAGAAAATAGCGTATGACTTTTGCGATATTTCTGTGGCGGTTTCAGGGCCAAAAGGATTAATGGTTCCTGTAGTTCGCGCTGCCGAAAATTTAACTTTCAAAGGAGTAGAAGCCGAGATTAAACGTTTGGCTATTCGCGCTCGTGACGGTCAAATTACTGTGGACGAAATGACTGGAGGTACTTTCACTATTTCTAATGGAGGTGTTTTTGGAAGTATGTTGAGCACGCCCATTATCAATCCACCTCAATCGGGGATTTTAGGAATGCACAATGTCGTAGAAAGAGCGGTGGTGAAAAACGGACAAATTGTTATTGCACCCGTAATGTTTGTAGCACTTTCATATGATCACAGAATCATTGATGGACGCGAGTCGGTTGGATTTTTAGTTGCTGTGAAAGAAGCGTTGGAAAACCCTGTCGAAATTTTGATGGATGGAAATATTAAAAAAGCGTTAGAATTATAAATAATACAGCCCTCTAAGGGTTACCCAAATAAAAAACCCGTCTCGTTTAAAAACAAGACGGGTTTTTTATTATGTTTTTGTTTCTTTAAGGTAAGGCATTTATCGCTGCGGTCAATTGGGCTTGAGTAACCACTGTGGTTTCACTCAAAGTAAAATTATACACAGCACCAGCTGAAATAGTTACTTGTTTGATAGCATATCGCGGCTGTCCGTTTTCTTCTGTAGCAAAAATGATATGACAATTTAAACCAATTGGAATTTGTCCATAATGCTCACTGAATAATTCAGTAACATTGTCATAGGTATCTAATTTGGCTAAAGCATTCCCGTTTCCGTCATAATGTAAATATACAGCAGAGTTTAGATTGTCATATCCGTCGGGAACAGAAACTAAAATAGTGGTTTTAGGTCTTACATCATTATAAAAGCAATCTACATTAGTCCATCCAAAATTGCCAACAAAGGCATAGTAGGTGGAAAATGCACCCTGACCTTCTATAAACACACCATTCCCTCCAGCAGGATTGTTAATGTCCGTTGTTTCAGCCCAAACAGAATCATTCTCGACAAGATTCCATAAAGTCATATTGGGGTTTCCGCCATTGTCATCCGTTAAATCAGTTGGTATTCCTAATGAGATTGAACCATTCAATTCTAATTGTTGTCCGTTTTGTGTAGCATTGATGTAAAATTCTCCGCCAGATAGCAGCATAGATCGGTTCCCGTCAAGCATTTTCCCCATGGTATGTTTACCAGTAGCCAGCATGTTACCACTATCAAAAATTTCAATGAATTTCAAATCAACAAGACCCGTAACAGGATTTCCGTTTAAAGTTAATGTACTTGCGCTAATAGATAACATAACTCCCTTGATAGACGTAAAACTTGCTGAACCATCTGCTGTATTGAATTGAAAATTTTGCGTTAATGAGTTGAGGGCTGCAGTTTTTATATTATTAAATCCAGCAGCAGTTGGAACATTGTTTCCTTTATCGGAACTACTACAGCTAATAGTGAAAAGGATTAAAATTAAAGCAGCCAAAATAGAATGGGTTGCTTTTTTAGAGCTGAAATGTGTGATTAGGTTTTTCATAAGTTTGTTTTTCTTAAATATTACTTAACCATTAAATGGTTGCGTGAATTCTTATCAAATGTAGAAAAAAAGTATTACATTTTATTTGTATAATA
>CAIMMM010000099.1 GCA_903842575.1 uncultured Bacteroidota bacterium
ATTATCAGTTTGCCAATATTATTGTAAACAATGGTAACTCACTAATTATCACAACCAATATAAAAGGGGAAGTGTCTTTTTGTAGCGATTCTATAAAATACATTTTAGGATATGATGCCAAGGAAGTTTTAGGATTTGGCTTTTGGGAACTCACAGAAGATCCTGATTTCATTGGCGAAGCCTATCATAAAGATTATGTTGATGGACGATTGCATGTGAGAAAATTGAAATGCAAAAATGGCGATTATAAATATATTCAATGGAAAGATAAAAGATATTCGGAAAACATTGTAATAGGTATTGGACATGATATCACAGAGCAAATTCAATTCCAAAATCAATATAGAGACCTTATTGAATCGGCGACCGATTTAATTTATGAAATAAATTCAGAGGGGAAAATTACTTATGCAAATCCATATACAAAGAAAATACTCGGTTATAGTAAAGAAGAATTTATAAACAGCTTTTTTGCTACTTTTATAAAAAATGATTATAAAGATTATGTCATTGAATTTTACTCTAAACTTCCAGAAAACAAATTGGATTACCCCGATTTAGTTTTTCCAATCATAAAGAAAGACGGTAATCTTATTTGGATTTCTCAAAAAGTATCCGTAAAAAGAGAAGATCCCGAATCGAAATTTGGATATTCCGTTATAGCAAGAGATATTACTTTTATTAAAAGTTTAGAAGCCGAACATTATAACCGAACACAAAAGGTAAGAAACAACAACGAAACGATAAAAGAATTAACTTCAAAAAGTTATTCAAATAAAGATAATTTTAATGTCGTATTGAAAAACATTCTTTGTAAAGCTTCCATAAGTTGTTCGATAAACAGAGTAAGTTATTGGTCCTATTTTCCAGATAAATTAGTATGTGAAAATCTTTATTATCTTGAATTAAATAAATTTGAAAAGAACTTTTTTATAGAAAAAAATACTCATCCAAATTATTTTTCGGCTATTGAAAAAAAACAGCAAATTGTGGCTTCCAATGTCTATGAAAACACATATACGAAAGAATTATGCTATGACTATTTTCCAAAATACAATATAAAATCGTTATTAAACACACCCATTTTTATCAATGGTAAACTAACTGGAATTTTATGTTTTGAAATTAGCGGCAAAGCAATTGAATGGGATACAGAAGATATCAATTTTTCTCGTTCAATTAGCGACTTAATTGCAATTGCTTTAGAATCAAATAGGCATATTGAAGCAGAACAAATACTAACCTATAAAAGCAATATATTACAAGAAATAATAAAAAACACAGAACAGTTTTTATTATCAAAAAGCAATTCTGAAATAATAAAAGGAATATTAAATACTATTGGCAATGTAACTAAAGTAAATAAACTATCCTTTTTTGAAAATGATTCAGAAACTAATTCAATAATTCAAAAATTTAGTTGGCTCGAAGAAACTAAATCTTTAGCAGAACTTAATCCAAATATCTTAACAATTCCTTACCATCAAATTGAAGATGTAATGGAAAACATGTTTCAAAATAAGCCGTTTTATTCTATAATAAAAAGTATTAAAAATAAAAAAACAAAAGAATTTTTTACATCATTACACACAAGTTCCATATTAATCCTACCAATTACTGTAAAAAATGAATTATATGGGATAATAGCATTTATTGTAGAGAAACATGACCGAGAATGGATAAATGATGAAATAAATATTCTTGAAAATCTAACAAAAAATATTTCTTATGCAATAGAACGAAATATTAATGAAACCATTATACAAGAAAGTGATGAGAAATTTGCAATGTTGGCCAATAATATTCCAGGGACTGTACACCTTTCAAAATATGATGATAAATGGACTAAAGTTTATTTGAATGATGAAATTGAAAATTTAACAGGTTATCCAAAATCTGAGTTTCTTGAAAAGAAAATTTATTATATTGATTTAGTTCATCCTGATGATATAAAAATAGTATTAAAAAAAGCTAAAGAATTATTCAAAGAAAAAAAGAAAATCCATTTAACGTATAGAATCACACATAAAAAAGGACATCTTGTTTGGGTTGAAGAATTTGGAGAACCTATTTTAAAAGATGGCAAAATAATCTTTTTGGGAGGAATATTTATTGACATCATACAAAAAATTGAAACTGAAAAAGTGGTAAAAGCAAGAGAACATGAAGAAGCAGGAAACTTAGCTAAATCTGAATTTTTGTCCCACATGAGCCATGAAATTAGAACTCCATTAAATGGGATAATTGGTTTTACCAATTTATTAATGCAGACTAAAATGGAAGATATTCAGAAACAGTATATGAACACCATCAACCTATCAGCTAAGGCTTTGATGGACATCATCAATAATATACTCGACTTTTCAAAAATTGAATCCGGTAAATTAAACTTAAATATTGAAAAAAATAATGTACTAGAAATTGCCAATCAAGTTATTGATATAGTAAAATTTGATTTAAATCAAAAGAACATTACTTTAAATCTTCAAATAGATAACACTGTTCCAAAATACATTTGGATAGATAATTTACGACTAAAACAAATATTGATAAATCTATTAAGTAATGCCGTGAAATTTACCGAAGCAGGACATATTGGGTTTACTATTTCCACACAAAAATTAATTAGTGAGGAAGAAGCAATAATTCGTATTTCTATAAAAGATACTGGCATTGGTATAAAAAATAAAAACCAAGAGAAAATATTTCATGCCTTTTTACAAGAAGATAATTCAACTAGTAAACGGTTTGGAGGAACTGGCCTGGGGCTATCCATTTCAAATCAAATTTTGGCTTTAATGGATAGTAAACTTGAACTAAAAAGTGAATTTGGTATTGGTAGTGAATTTTATTTTGACATTAAGGTAAATACCTCTAATGTGATAGAAAAAAACACCAAAAAATTAGTAAAACCGATAATTAACACTTTTAATAATCAAAATATAATTACAAACGAAAGTAAAATTATTTTTATAGTTGAAGACAATAGCATCAATATGCTTTTAGCTAAAACATTAATAGGGCAAATCATTCCAAACGCCCAAATCATATCGCTTATTAATGGTGAAGATGCTGTAGAAAAAGCAAGTACTATAATTCCTGATTTAATCCTAATGGACATACAAATGCCTATTATGAATGGATATGAAGCAACTATAGCAATAAGAAAATTACCAAATTGTCAATCTATTCCAATTATTGCATTAACAGCAGCAACCGTTGCTGGTGAAAAAGAAGAATGCATAAAATCGGGCATGAATGATTACATATCTAAACCTATAGATAAAGAAAATTTTGAAGCAATTATAAAACATTGGTTAACCATAGAATCGTAATTACATGCAACGAGTTAATAGAATTTAATTATCCCAACCAACCTTCTCTATCCAAACTTCTGTACTGAATGGCTTCAGCAATATGATTGGAAACAACAACATCGGTGGCCTCCAAATCTGCAATGGTTCTCGCTACTTTTAATATTCGGTCAAAAGCTCTTGCAGAAAGATTAAGCCTTTCCATAGCTGTTTTTAACAGTTGTAAAGATGTTTCATCTAAAGCACAATATTCTCTAATTTGTTTGGAACTCATTTGTGCATTGTAATGTATGTTATCAAAAGTAGCAAATCGAGCCGATTGAATTTCTCTAGCTGCAGTAACACGCTTTCTAATAACGATGCTACTCTCTCCTTTTCGAGTTTCGGTAAGTTTATCAAAAGGAACTGGAGTTACTTCAATATGAATATCTATTCGGTCCAAAAGTGGTCCTGAAATCTTACTCAAATATCGTTGCATTTCATGGGGTGAAGAAGATTGTGGCGCATCAGGATCGTTAAAATAACCACTCGGACTTGGATTCATACTTGCCACCAACATAAACGATGATGGATAGGTAATTGTAAATTTTGCCCGTGAAATCGTCACTTCTCTGTCTTCCAATGGCTGACGCAAAACTTCGAGGACTTCTCGTTTAAATTCAGGCAATTCATCCAAAAACAAAACACCATTGTGAGATAATGATATTTCACCAGGCTGCGGATAGCTACCCCCGCCAACAAGGGAAACACTAGACGCTGTGTGATGTGGCGAACGAAAAGGTCGTTGACTCATCAATCCAGCATCTTTTATTTTTCCAGCAACACTGTGAATTTTTGTTGTTTCCAAAGCTTCTTTCAAAGTCATTGGTGGCAAAATACTTGGCAATCGTTTAGCAAGCATTGTTTTTCCTGAACCTGGTGGCCCAATTAAAATAATATTATGACCTCCAGCTGCCGCAATTTCCATACATCGTTTGATACTTTCCTGCCCTTTAACATCAGAGAAATCAAACTCGGGGAAATCTAGTTCTTTATAAAACTCGGCTCTTGTATCGATAAGAGTAGGCTCCAAAATGCCAGTTCCTTCAAAAAAGTCAATGACTTGTGTTACATTCTCAATCCCATAAACATCCAAACCTGTAACAATAGCAGCTTCTTTTACATTTTGAATGGGAAGAAAAAATCCTCTAAACCCTTCTTCTTTCGCCTTGATAGCAATGGATAACGCACCTTTTATGGGTTGCAAACCTCCATCTAAAGAAAGTTCTCCCATAATTAAATACTTGTCAACATCATCAGATTTTATTTGCCCTGAAGCGGCTAAAATTCCGATTGCCAATGTCAAGTCATACGCCGAACCTTCTTTTCGCAAATCGGCTGGCGCCATGTTTATGGTTATTTTTTTTACGGGTAAATTGTATCCATTGTTTTTTAAAGCGGCTGCAATACGATAACTGCTTTCCTTGATAGCATTGTCGGGTAAACCAACCAAATGATAACCCACTCCTTTATCAATATTTACTTCAACTGTTATAGTTGTAGCCTCAACACCAAAGACAGCACTTCCAAAAACTTTTACTAACATACTCCTATAATTTAATATAAATATAATAAAAGAGTTACAAAAAATATCAATTGTGTCTTTTTTTTACTACTAAAACAATTTAAAAGTAAAATATACCTATCTTTTTGTAAAGTTTGTTTGTCTATATGTAAAATATGATTTACTTTTGAATAGAATTTAAAACACATTACTATGAAAAATCTATTTTTATTTCCAAACAAGTATAAAAAATTGGGTTGGATATTATTCTTGCCGAGCATGCTACTACAAATATTTGTAATGGTATTTAAAATTAATTTGGATGATTATTTAAATATTAAAGTATTTGCCCTTTATCAAGAAACAATAGGTGAGAAATCTGGATTTTTTAGAGTCATTGAAAATAGTGTTTGCGATGAATTATTGACGTTTTTATTGATTGTTGGAGGAATATTAATTTGCTTTTCCAAACTTAAAAACGAAGATGAATACATTTCAAAAATAAGATATGAAAGTTTAGTATGGTCAACCTATCTAAATTATGGATTGATTCTGTTTTTTACACTATTCTTGTATGGAATGCCGTATTTGAATGTTTTATTCTATAACATGTTTACACTAATCATTTTCTTTATGATACGCTTTCATTACTCGATTTACAAACTTAATAAATCAGCAAACGATGACGAATAACCTAAAAGTCTTGCGCGCTATTAAGAATATTTCGCAGGAAGAATTGGCCAAGCAAATTGAGGTCAGCCGACAAACTATAAATGCTATGGAAAAAGGGAAATATGTCCCTTCTACCGTTTTAGCTTTGAAACTAGCACGCTATTTTGAGAAACCTGTAGAAGAAATCTTCAGTTTAGAAACAACCGATTAAAAGCTTACTCTTATAAACACATTGGGAGTAAATCCTAAGGAATAATAATTCTGAGTTTTGTAATTGGAATTGATAACATCTCCAATGGAAGTAAATTGTCTTTCGTATTCTTTACTCAACAATGTATGTTGATTGTAGGCATTAAATATGGAGAAACCAACCTTTCCAATCCAGTTTTTTTGATAATGAAATTGGTACGAACCCGAAATATCTAATCGATGGTAGGAAGGCAATTGTTTAGTATTAAAAGTAGAGATTTCGTTGGCATCATTCAATTTGCTATAAGGTTTTCCTGTATGCCAAAACCAACCTAAAGTAAGATCATAGTTCTTCCATTTTTTATAAAACGAAAGTGTAAAAGCATGTGTAATATCAGAATTAATTGGGAAATATTGATTGTTGTTTAAACCTTCATATCTGTTTTGGGAATCTTGGTAAGTATAGGTAAACCATGTCCTCCATGTTGGAGCGCTTTTTTGAACCAAAATATCCAAACCCTTAGTAAAACCATTGCCTACATAAATTGTGGAATTAAATTGGTTTAAAAAACCAAAAGTTAATGATGTTATCCCGTTGATGGTCTTATAATAAGCATCCACATCCACAAGCCACGATTTGGTTTTAAAGATGATTCCTGTTGTATATTGATTGGTTCTTTGAATTGGATAATCTGCATTATCAGAAAGTATCCAAACGTAATTTTCTAAACTCAAATCATTGGCAACACTCTCACGAGCTTGGCTCACAATTTGACTTTTTTTCTCATAGGAAACTTGCCAAATTAATTTATCGGTTACATTTCGTTGTACGAAAATCCGAGGCTCAAAACTGTTGGATTTCAAATTGCTAAAATAATTATAACGAGAACCGCCATTAAAACTCCATTTGTCTAAAACATATTTTGCATATACAAAACCAACATGTGTGGCATTGTAAAGGTTTTTTTGGTCTAATTCAATTTCAATATCTTGATTTTTGCTCGTAAACGAATGTGAAATGTCGTTACCTAACAATTGATACCCAAATTCAAAATTGAGTTTACTGTTACTTTGATAGTTAAAATTCATTTCTAAACCAGAATCAGTTATTCTGTTGAGTTTGGAAAATTGTTCAAAATTGGTAGAGGACAGTTGCTTATTCTTTTTATAATCAAAGATATAAGAGGAATAGTAAAGCAACACGTTTTGAGAAAATTTCGAACTATATTTTTGATTCCAACAAAAACTATAACCTTGATTAAGGATAGTCATTTTTTGATTTACAACTTCTAAATCTTTTGTTTTGGATTTAAAATCTAAAAAATTATCAATTAAAATACTCGTAAAAGAAAAATCGGAAGCATCGGAAAGTTTATAATTCAGTTTTGCTGAATAATCTTGAAACTGAAACGTATTACTATCGTTAAAACTCTTGAAATTGGTGTTTTGAAAAACCTTATCGGCTAAGGAATTGAAAGTTGGAGTTTGTAACCATTGGGTAAACGATTTTCTACCTGACAATTGCAAACCCAGCTTATTTTTCAGGATTGGAATTTGTAGATACGCATCTGCATTCAGCGCATTGATACCAGCATTTACTTTAACTTCATTAGGGATTTCATTGGTAGTTTGGATATCAATAACACTTGCTATACGTTCACCAAATTTTGGATTCGTAGCTTTATTAAAATAATTGACTTTTTGAATAACATTGGGATTAAACCCAGAAATCATCCCGAATAAATGCCCCGGATGATACATCCTAATACCATCCCACAAAATAAGATTTTGATCGGGAGTTCCACCTCTAATGTTCAATCCACTTGCTGTTTCATTGGGGCTTTTTACGCCAGGCAATTGCTGTAAAGAAAGTAAAACATCTGCATCGGTTACACCTGGCAAAGAAACCTTTTGAGGAGAAATAATTATTCTTTGATCCACTTTATTGATTCCTTTCGATAAAAATCCTTCTACCAAAATTTCTTGTAAATGCTCTTCCTTTAGCTTCTCTTCTGCTTCTTTATAAATAGAAAAATAACGATTATCAATTTGGACTATGGTTAAAGAAGTTTGAAGTTCAATAGCCGTGTTTAATTCAATTAAAGTGTAATTCTTTTTAGGCAGATTAATTGTTTTTGGAGCTACAATACTATCGATATAGGAATATTTTACATCGAATTTCTGCTCAATATCTCCAATGACTTTATCCAATTTGATATCTGCATATTCAAAAGTATGTTGCTCCTTTTTTTGGGACCAAGAAATTTGAACTGTAACTAGTAAAATCAAAAATGAAATTAGTTGTCTCATTCAGATAGTAAGATCGTTTTAGCGTTGGTTTTAGCATATTTTAAATGCAATGGAATACAGATAGATTGCAATGCAACATCTATATTTTTATGAGTAAAACTTCCCGTGAATTTAATAGCTTTAAACTCATTTGGATAGTTAATTTCAAAGTTATACTGCTTCTGAAATTGAGCCATAACATATTGTAACGGTACCTTTTTAAAATTGGATTCTCCGTTTATCCAAAGTGGTTTAGGAACTTCATTTTCTTCCCATGATTCTATTTTGTTTTCGTAAAAACGAACGGCATCACCATGCGTTAGAATAGTCGTATTTGTTGCATTGGTTACTTTTACTTTACCTTCAAAACAATGTACTTCAAAGTAACCTGGAAACGCAATGACATTGAATTTAGTTCCCAAAACCTGCACTTTTCCCTGTGCAGTTTCTACGGTAAATTGGCGCCCTTTTTGGACTTCGAAATACGCTTCGCCATCTAGTTTCAGAATTCTGTTGTATTTAAAAAGTGTTGGATAGGAAATCTTAGATTTAGCATTCAAAGTTACTCGGGAATTGTCACTCAAATTAGTAGAAAGTGTTTTACCATAATCTGTTGCAACTGTATTTGAAAAAACAAACATATTATACAATCCGACAAATAACAACAACGTAGCAGCAACAGCCATATAGCGATAAAATGGAAAGACTTTAACTGGCTTTTGATTGATCTTGGCTATCTTTTTTGCTTTAATTGTAGCATAATTTTTATCCATATCAGGTTCAGCCAACTGATAAACAGCCAACGAATCCTTCAACTTTTTATAAGCCACAAAATCAGTTTCAGAAACCAATTGTTTCAATTGATCGTCCGATATTTTATCGTCCAGCCAATCGGAAAGAAAGGTATCGTTTTCGTTATTTTTTAAATTGAAACTCATATTAATGCTGTTTTAATTTATACATTCTTAATTACTTTTCTCAGTGAAACTAGTGCCAAATGCATTCTCTTTTCTATAGTTTTTACTGATAAATCAAGTAGTGAAGCTATTTCGGTATAGGATTGTTTTTCAAATCTATTCATTAAAAAAACTGTGCGTTGTTTTTCGGGTAAATCGTTAATGGCTTTTTCTAACTGTTTCTTTAATTCACTTTCTATTAATATAAATTCGGGCGATTCTTGATGCGCTTCTTTTACATTAGATTGCAATTCAAAACCATAAACTATCTTATCGTGTTTTATTAAATTGAGCGAAATTCGAATTGCCGTTGTATACAAAAAGCTTTTTGCTTGTTCTGGTTTTAATATTCCGCAATTTTCCCAAAGGATAACAAATGCATTTTGAGCTGTGTCTTCTGCCCTTTCTACATTTTTGAATTTATAGATTAAAAAGTTTCGCAACAATTTAAAATTAGAATCAAAAACCGTTTTAAAAACTGTTTCAGAACATAAAAGTGAATTTGTTTTTTGATCCATTAAACGCTGATTGCTTTAAAATTCATTACCACACATCCCTTTTAGAGAATGTGTGGCAACAAAAATTTAACCTCAATTTTTATTTTATTTAACTCAATTAATTACAATGTGAATCTATTTGAGCTTGAAATGCAGCCTGACTTGCAAATGTAAAAGTTTCGGATGTATTGATAAACGTTACTGTTATAGGATAATTCATTACCGGCATAGCACCCGTTGTTGGATTTGTATATTGCAATAACTGTGCGTTTGAAGTTACTGTTACTAATGCACCGCCACTTTGTACCACTACTGGATAAGCAATGTTAAAACAAGTACCCAGTGAACTTGCAAAAGTGGAATTGGTTGGATTACAATTTACAAACATAATTGGAGAATAACCCGCGCAAGCCGCTAAGCAAGAATTATTAAATTGGATTAAAGTACTATTTGCATCATAAACACATACCGGATTTACATCTGTTGGGCAATTACAAGCGCCACAACTTGGTACATTATATTGTTGTGATGCCGAACAATTCACTCCCAAACTTATATAAACCATATCTGTTGAACCATTATTACTTGAATTAGTGTAATTATTGATTGTTATTGGCAGTGATGAAATCTGATAGGTTCCCACTAAATCGTTGGCTACATTATGAACTTCAAAAGTTGTTATTCCTGGATTAGTATATGCAAAGTTTATGGTCAATTGATAAGAACCGTCAGGATTACAATTCCCAACCGTTACTTCTACATTGCTAATATCACAACCATTAGCATTACACGGAACAAGATCATTTTGTGTATAACCAGCACATTCTGCATAACACATATTACCAAATTCAACTATTCCATTAGGCGTTTGAACACAAACAGGAGCATATTCTTGTGTACAAATGCAGCCTCCTTGATCACAGTTGTTGGTCATTTCGTAGAACTCATAGATACTATTCACAACAACTGTATCATTATTATAAATGACAGATATTGGGAATACAATTTGAATTTCGCCATTAGAGGTTGGGTCATTAACTATATTCAATAAGTCTTGTAATGAATTGACTGGACTAACTTGACCATCTATTTCAACTTGTATTGGAAAAACAATATCAAAACAAAATGTATTGGCTATATCATCATCAAAAGTAGCATAACCACAATTTTGAACTAATGTGGTAAATTCTTCTTCGTTATTTATAGTAGTTATTATACCATTAGCTGTTACTTGAAAAGGAAATACAATCCCTTCTATATATAGTGCTTGAGTTTCGTTAGACAAAACATCAAGTAATCCTTCAAAACTAGAGACGGTTACCGCAGTTCCGTCATTATATGAAAATGAAACAGGGTATACAAAATCAAAACAGAATGGATTTTCTAACCTACCGCTAATGTTATTAGATATTTTAAACTCGTTAAAAACGGTTCTCAAAGCAATGCTTTTTTGAGCTTTTGATGCATTTTCTATCGGGTTGGAATCCGAACAGGAATAAAAAGTTACTGATGTAAGTACAAGTAAGACTAAAATTTTTAATGTTTTCATATTGATTAGATTTTTATGTTCAATGTTTAGACAACTATAAAGTAAAACACCCTCCTTTTTTATTTAAAGAAATTAAAAATAATCATTTAATAGAAACGAATTTAATTTTATGCATCAAAATTAAATCTGCAGGATAAAAAAAACTTCAACATTTCTGTTGGAGTTTTATCTTATTTTCTTAAATCTTGAAATGCCATCTTTTAACCAATTCTCATAATCATTACTATCAGGAGTATAACTAATTGGTGCATTCAAATTTTGTTCATCTAAACCCATTAAAACATAGTAGGGTTGTGTATTTGTTTTATATCTAGTAATAATAAAATCAGACCATTTATTTCCAATCGTAACTACCTCATTACCTGTTTCCTTTGAAACATACTGTTCGCCTTTTGGTAATTCTCGTTTGTCATCAACATACAAAGAAATCAAAACTACATCATTTTTTAAATGTTGCAAAACCTTTTCGTCTGACCACACGTTGATTTCCATTTTTCTACAATTAACACAAGCAAAGCCCGTAAAGTCTAACATTACTGGTTTATTAACTGTTTTGGCGTAGGCTAATCCTTTATAATAATCATTAAAAGTTATAATGTTATGTTCGCCAAACTTTGCACCATCGGGTAAGATTTCTTTAGAAACGGATGCCGTTCCCAAGAAACCATTTGGACTTTCGCTATAGGTTTGTGGTGGCGGAAAAGCACTTATTAATTTCAAAGGAGCTCCAAATAATCCAGGTATCATATAAACCGTAAATGCTAAAACTAATACTCCCAATGATAATCTGCCCACAGAAATATGCGACAAGGGGCTATCGTGTGGGGTGGTGATTTTCCCAAATAAATAAAATGCCCAAGTACCAAAAACAGCTATCCAAATAGCAAGGAAAATTTCTCTTTCCAATAAGTGCAATTGTAACACCAAATCAGCATTGGATAAAAATTTAAAGGCCAAAGCCAATTCTAAAAATCCTAAAGATACTTTAACCGTGTTTAACCATCCACCCGATTTAGGCATGGAATGCAACCAACCTGGAAACATAGCAAAAAACATAAATGGCAATGCCAATGCGGAAGAAAAACCAAGCATACCAATAATTGGAGCAATCCCACCTTTGGAAGCCGATTCTACTAATAATGTTCCAACAATTGGACCTGTGCAAGAGAAAGAAACAATGGCTAATGCCAATGCCATAAACAAAATACCAACAACTCCACCTCTATCGGCTTGTTTATCTACTTTATTGGCCCATGAATTGGGTAGCATAATTTCGAATGCTCCTAAGAATGAGAAGGCAAAAACTATTAATAAAACAAAGAAAATGATATTAAACCAAACGTTGGTAGAAAGCGCATTCAAAGCATCAGCACCAAATATTGTTGTAACTAATAAACCCAAAATCACATATATGGCAATAATTGAAATTCCATATAAAATTGCATTCTTCTTTCCTTGCGCTGGTGTTTTACTTTGTTTGGTAAAAAAGCTTACCGTCATTGGAATCATTGGAAAAACACAAGGTGTTAATAATGCAGCAAAACCTCCTAGAAATGCTAAAAAAAAGATAGTCCACAATCCTTTTCCATCTCCCTTTTTGGGTCCAGATGGATTTACAGAAGTAATGCTTTCCTTAACAAATGTGTTTTTTTTTATTAATGTAGTATCCTTTGTAGCTACGGTATCAATATTAGAAACAGATTGATCAAGTTTTGCAATAGCAGGAATTGTAAAAGTGAAATTCTTGTTTTGATTGATACAGACGTCTTTACAGACTTGATAGTCTAAATTCAATAAGACTTTTAAAGTCTTTGGATTGGTTATTTTTACTCGTTGTGTAACGGTTACCTTATTTTCAAAATAGTATTCATCAACACCAAAAACGTCATTGAATTGTTTCTTATAAAGACTCTCTTTGGCTTTTCCAATTAATTCGAAATTCCCTTTTTGATCTTTAAACGTTAAAACCATTGGAAGCGGTCCATCGTCTGGAGTGAATTGCGAATAAACGTGCCAGTCTTTATCAATGATTCCGTTAAGGATAAGATTAAATTCAGTTTCTGAGATTTTCTCCGTTTTGGAAGTCCATTTTACGGGGTCTAGCATTTGAGCCTTTATAGTGCTCAAACTTAAAAGTGCAATGAGTATAAAAAGTATTTTTTTCATTATTTATATTGCTTGTATTTGTATCTTGTTTTTAGTATTTTTATCTGCTGCAAACCGACTATCTTGACGTTTATTAATAATCCAAACAATTTGATTATCAGAACATAAAAGCCAAACATATGATTTATCAATTAACGATAATTTTTCATCTTTAAAAAACTTACCAACCTTCTTTTTTCCTTCCATTCCAATGGGATAAAAGAAATCTCCTTCTTGCCATTTTCTAAGTTCAAGCGGGTAAGTTAATTTATCTTCATCAACAAAGATAGTATTCCTTGATTGATGCGAAGTGTCAGTTGCCTTGCAAAACGAAATATTTAAGGGAATTTTAACTTCTTTTACCCCTTTTTCTATCCAATAACTAGCTGTTTCAACTTCAGTTTTCTTTGGAAACACTATCAAATGAGTTCGGTCTTTTAGCAAAACATAATCGGTTGAAAATATTTGTTTTCCCGAAATTGCATGTACCAAATCATAAATATCATCCCAAGCTGTGAAACCAAAAGGTTGTAGCCATTGGTACAAATAAGCCCGATAATTGGGTAATTTCGTCAATTCTGTCAAATTAATTTTCTTTTGAAAAGGCAGATCCTCTACCACTTTCCTATATACAATACGGGAAGCGTCATCAACCAAAGATTGGGCTTGTTGCAAATTATCTAAGGTATTTTGAAACGAATTTAAAAAGCTAGGATTGAGTTCTTTTAGGATGGGAGCAATATCATGACGGATTTTATTTCGCAAATATTTATCGGAAGCATTACTACTATCTTCTCGCCATTGGATGTTACTTTCTTTGGCATATGCAGTAATTTCTTCACGGGAAAATGCTAAAAGGGGACGCACTATTGTATCGTTTGTCATGGGAATACCTAGCAAACCATCCAATCCGGTACCACGAGAAAGGTTGATAATAAAGGTTTCTAAACTGTCATCTAGATGATGTGCGGTGAGCAAAAAATCTATCTTATTTTCTTCCAATACCTCTGAAAACCATTCATAACGCAGCTTTCTAGCGGTAACTTGAATCGACATTTTATGTTCCTCTGCTAATTTTTTGGTATCAAATTTTTGAATATACATAGGAATTTGCCAGTTTTGACTTTGTGTTTCTACAAACGCTTCATCTTCATCACTTTCTTCTCCACGCAATTGAAAATTACAATGTGCTATGGCAAAATCAAACTTTAAATGTTGAAAAAGATGTACCATTACCATACTGTCAATTCCTCCACTAACTGCCAACAGCAGTTTTTTCCCTTTTAAAAAAGGAAACGAAGTAGATAGCTGATTTTGAAATTTTAAAAGCATTCTCAAAAGTAGTTAATTTAATTTAACTCAAAACTTCAAACATTGCTTTAGCTTTTAGCAAACATTCCTCATACTCTTGTTCGGCATTGGAAAGAGAAGTTATTGCGCTTCCAACGGAGAACGATACATATTTATGGGAGCTAGAATACAAAATACTACGAATGACTACATTAAAATCAAAATCTCCATTGGGTTTAAAATAGCCCACAGCACCACTATACAAACCGCGTTTTGTTGCTTCTAGTTCTTCAATAATTTTCATAGCCGAAATCTTTGGCACGCCTGTCATACTTCCCATTGGGAATGTTGTTCGGAGAATTTCAACAGGAGATGTAGTGTTTTCAACCTGAGAAACTACGGTTGAAATCATTTGGTGTACTTGTTCAAACGAATATATTCCACACAATTCTTCCACTTCCACACTTCCTTTTGTAGCTGTATGTGATAAATCATTACGTACTAGATCTACAACCATGATATTTTCGGAACGCTCTTTTGGATTGTTAGATAAATCCACTTTCTCTTTTTCATCTAAATCTTTATCTGCATATCTTTTAGCAGTTCCTTTTATAGGTTGCGAAATTACTTTGGTGTTTTCTTTTCTCAAATAGCGTTCAGGAGAAGCACAAAGCAAGTAATTCGTATGGTTCTTAAAGTAAACGGCAAAGGGAGGTTGCGAAATAGTATTTAACTTCTGATAGATTTCAATTGGATTAATAGTAGTGTTTTCCGCGAAAAACTCCATACAAAAATTAGCTTCATAAATATCTCCTCTATGAATGTGTTCCAACATTTTGGTAACTTTTTCGAGATAATTTTCTTTAGATACACGCTGTTCCACTTTGACAGTTGAACCCTCAACACTAAACACTGAACACTGATTTATCTCAGATAAATCCATTTCCAATTCATCATCACATAATCGGAGGTATTGTATTTCAAGCTGATTCCCTTTAAGTAAAAACAACTTTTTGGGCTGAAAGAAAAACAAATCGGGAAAATGCAACCCATCAAAATTATGGGAGTGCAATATCTCAACATTGTTTTTTAAATCATATGTGAGATAACCAAAAAGCCAATCTTTCGTAGTTTGTTGGTATTGCTTTAAATCTTCAAAAGCGTTGTGGCTGTCTGTTTTTATAGTAGTAAAGGCATCCACAGCAAGAATACAATCATAACTTGAATATTTTTGATTGTATGCATTACTATCTAAAAAAACAACTTCTCTAAATTGTTGAGACCAAATTATAAGTTGCTCTTTAAATAGTTTTGGATTAGAAATATTTTTATAAATAGATGTTCTCAAAAACCAAATTATTAAGTAGTGTCAAAATTACAATAATAAAAACACTTACAAATTAAAAAAGGTGATCTATAATTAGACCACCTTTACTATTTTAAACTGCTGTAATTATTTCAAATCAAAGCGATCAAGCTGCATCACTTTGTTCCAAGCAGCTACAAAGTCCTTCACAAATTGCTCTTTTGAATCTTCACACCCATAAACTTCCGCAAGTGCTCTAAGCTCTGAGTTTGAACCAAAGATAAGATCAACCCGAGTTCCTGTCCATTTTAATTCGCCTGTCGCACGATTACGACCCTCAAATATATCTTGTGAATCTGAAGCTGCTTTCCAAGTAGTACTTATATCAAGCAAGTTCAGAAAGAAGTCGTTGGTAAGTGTTTCTGGACGATTAGTGAACACACCCTCTTTTGACTGATTGAAGTTTGTGTTAAGAACACGCAAACCGCCAACTAGTACTGTCATTTCTGGTAGTGTTAATGTCAAAAGTTGTGCTTTATCAACTAACATTTCCTCGGCAGATACTGTATATTTTGTATTCATATAGTTACGGAATCCGTCAGCAGTTGGCTCTAAAACAGCAAACGAGGCAGAATCTGTTTGCTCTTGTGAAGCATCGGCTCTTCCTGATATAAAAGGAACTGTAATATTTTGACCGGCATTTTTTGCTGCTTTCTCTATTCCTACACAACCTCCCAAAACAATTAGATCTGCACGTGATAGTTGCTTTCCGTTAGCCTGAGCACTATTGAATGAAGAACGAATACCTTCAAGCGTCTCCAATATTTTTGCTAGTTGAGATGGGTTGTTAACAGACCAATCCTTTTGAGGTGACAGACGAATACGAGCACCGTTTGCTCCACCTCGTTTATCAGACCCACGAAATGTAGCTGCTGAAGCCCAAGCTGTACTTACAAGTTGAGACACGGTTAAACCTGAATCCAATATTTTAGCCTTAAGCAAAACAATATCAGAAGCATCTATTTGTTTATAAGTAACTTTTGGAATAGGGTCTTGCCAAATTAATTCTTCTTTAGGAACTTCTGAACCTAAATAAAGAGCAATAGGACCCATGTCACGGTGAGTTAACTTGAACCAAGCACGACCAAATGCGTCAGCTAACGCTGCAGGATTTTCATAAAAATATCTTGAAATTGGCTCATAAATAGGGTCCATTCTCAAAGCTAAATCTGCTGTTGTCATAACAGGCGCATGGGTTTTTGAAGGATTATGAGCATCAGGAACAGTCCCTACGCCACCATTATTTTGGGGTTTCCATTGATGAGCGCCAGCTGGGCTTTTTGTTAATTCCCATTCGAAACCAAACAAATTCTCGAAGTAATTATTACTCCATTTTGTAGGCGTTGTAGTCCATGCACCTTCAAGTCCACTGGTTATCGTATCTTCCCCTTTTCCACTTCCAAATGTATTTTTCCAACCAAGACCTTGCTCTTCAATAGTTGCGCCTTCAGGTTCTGGACCTACATATTGGTCTGGATCGGCAGCGCCATGCATTTTACCAAATGTATGTCCTCCAGCAATAAGCGCCACAGTTTCTTCATCATTCATAGCCATTCGTCCGAATGTCTCACGAATATCTCTTCCAGATGCTATAGGATCAGGATTTCCATTTGGTCCTTGTGGATTTACATAAATTAGTCCCATCTGAACTGCTGCAAGTGGATTTTCCAGTTCGTGGTCCCCTGAATAACGTTTGTCTTCCAACCACTTTCCTTCCGTACCCCAATAAATATCTTGTTCTGGCTCCCAAACATCCTCACGCCCACCTGCAAAACCAAAAGTTTCAAATCCCATCGATTCAAGTGCGCAATTTCCAGCAAGTATCATCAAATCGGCCCAGGATATTTTCTTCCCATATTTTTGTTTGATAGGCCATAATAGTAAACGGGCTTTATCAAGATTACCATTATCTGGCCAACTGTTTAGAGGTGCAAAACGTTGGGAACCTGAACCAGCACCCCCACGACCATCGGCAATACGATAGGTACCCGCACTATGCCAAGCCATACGAATAAAGAACGGTCCATAGTGCCCATAATCGGCTGGCCACCAATCCTGAGAATTGGTCATCAAATTGACAATATCTTTCTTAATAGCATCTAAATCTAAGCTCTTAAATGCTTCTGCATAGTTGAATGAAACACCCATTGGATTTGAAATGTCAGCATGTTGCCGTAGAATGTTTAATTTTAATTGATTTGGCCACCAGTCATTGTTTTTAGTTCCAGTGCCAGCAGTTTGTTTTACTGCACCCCCTGAAAAAGGACATTTGCTTTCACTGTTTGCGCTTTTATTATTTTCCATAATTTATTTTGGTTAATTATTTAATAAATTTTCATTGTAAATTTATCAAAAAGTTTCTTGCCAATATTATTTTTTCATAGATAAAAATTATAGCTCTAGATAAAAAAAATTAATGACGATTGATGATTTAATTAGAATTTGTGATTTTAAAAAAAACAAGTAGTTATTTTGTTAAAAATCAATTAGAAGCCATTGTGAAACTAGTGGTTTTATTTTTTAATTTTGATGTATTAACACTAAAAAACCAGTATTATGAAAATTCTAATTATTATTATTCGAACATTAATTGGCCTATTGCTTCTCTTTGTATCTGTTGGATTTTTTTTAAAACTAATGCCAGAACCTGTCGATACAGGAAATTTCAAGGCTTTTGATGTTGGTGTAGTCTCTTCGGAATATATGATGCCTTTGGCAAAAGGAATTGAATTACTTTGTGGATTGGCATTTATTTTTGATTGTTATGTAACGCTAGCTAGCATTTTAATTTTACCTATAATACTTAACATCTTATTTCTTGATTATTATTTGACTCCACAAGCATTGCCTATTTCCATATTCTTGTTTATTGGTAACTTCTTTTTAATTTACAAACATTGGAACAATTACAAACGCTTGTTTGCTGTTAAATAATTTGTACGCCTCAAAAAAACAAATCCTTACAATGTTCGAGGATTGTTTTTTTTATACAACTAAACGTGTAACGCTCTGTTTTCTGTTGCAGCCAAGGCTGCCTCTTTTATTGCTTCGGCAAATGTTGGATGTGCGTGTGACATTCTTGATATATCTTCGGCAGAGGCTCTAAATTCCATTGCTGTTACAGCTTCGGCTATTAAATCGGCTGCTCTTGCTCCAATCATATGTATTCCAAGCACCTCATCGGTTTTGGCATCGGCTAGTATTTTCACAAAACCATCCAAATCACCACTTGCTCTAGCTCTTCCTAATGCTTTGAAAGGGAAACTCCCCGATTTGAAAGCTATTCCAGCAGCTACCAATTGCTCTTCTGTTTGTCCAACAGCTGCCACTTCGGGCCAAGTATACACCACTCCCGGAATTAAATTATAATCAATATGTGGTTTTTGACCTGCTATAATTTCGGCAACCATAGCCCCTTCTTCCTCAGCTTTGTGTGCCAACATGGCTCCGCGAACAACATCACCAATAGCATAAATATTTGGAACATTGGTTTGCAAATGGTCATTTACTTCTACCATGCCTCGGTCTGTAATTTTAACGCTTGCTTTGTCAGCATTTAATCCGGCGGTATAAGGACGGCGTCCAACAGAAACTAATGAATAATCACCCTCAAGGGTAATGGTTTCTCCTTTTGTGTTTTCGGCTTGAACGGTGACGGTTTTTCCTTTTCTTTCTACTGATTTTACTTTGTGTGAAACATAAAATTTCATGCCTTGTTTCTTTAATACTTTGGTCAATTCTTTAGACAAACTCGCATCCATTCCTGGAATAATTCTGTCCATAAATTCCACTACAGAAACTTGCGCACCTAATCGCAAGTAGACTTGTCCTAATTCAATTCCAATTACACCGCCACCAATAATGACAAGATGTTTTGGAACTTCTGGTAACTTCAATGCTTCGGTTGAAGTGATGATTCTTTCTTTATCCAATTGGATGAAAGGAAGATTTGATGGTTTTGAACCTGTAGCTATAATAATATTTTTACCTTCTATTGTTTCTGTAGTTCCATCCGCTTTAGCAATTGCAACATGCGTAGCATCAACAAACGAACCCAATCCTTCAAAGACTGTAATCTTGTTTTTATCCATTAGATATTTTACACCACCCGATGTTTGATCTACCACAGCTTGCTTGCGAGCAATCATTTTTTCAAGATTTACTTTTACTTCACCGGAAACTTCTATTCCATGATCGGCAAAATGTTGCAGCTCTTCATAATGATGGGAGGAAGATAATAATGCTTTGGAAGGAATACAACCCACATTGAGGCAAGTACCGCCTAATGTTGCATATTTTTCTATAATAGCCGTTTTGAAACCTAATTGTGCACAACGAATGGCTGATACATATCCTCCAGGACCTGAACCTATAATGACTACGTCAAATGAACTCATAGTATATTTTTTTTATTTAAGTGAGGCAAATTTACAAATTTAATCCCAATGACAATGACCAATTATTGTATCCATTTGGAATTAAAAATTCTAAATTTCAATTACTGTGGTATTTTTAACTTCACTTATCATAAAGGTACTGTGCGTACTTCCAATGTGGTCAAGCGTGGTGAGTTTGGTGACAAGAAATTCGCGATAAGCTTCCATATCTTGGACAACTATTTTTAAAATATAATCATAATCTCCGCTCACATGATGGCATTCCAGAACCTCTTTGAGTTGCACCACCTGATTTTCAAACTTGGTTAAAAACTCTTTGGTGTGTTGCGCTAATTTGATGTGGCAGAAAACTACAAAACCTTTTTGAATTTTGTTTCTATTGAGTAAAACAACATATTTATCAATGATGCCTTCTCTTTCTAATTTTTTTATTCGCTCATAAACCGCCGTTACGGATAGGTTAAGTTTTAAGGAAAGTTGTTTGGTAGTTTGTTTTGTATCCTGTTGGAGTAACGTTAGTAATTTTTTGTCGGTTGGATCTAAATTCATAATTTATCAGAATTGTAATGGAAAGAAAAACTAGTAAACTTTATTTTTATATACAAAAATAGATATTTAATCTAATTTTAATATGATAAAGAGTTTAATAATCTAAATTAAACTATTAGTATTGATTATTAAACTATAAATATAGACTTTTGATGTTCAAATACAAATAAACTAATATTATCTCTAATGAAAAACTTCAATCCTGCTGACAATATTCAAGACCTACAATACTTTGGCGAATTTGGAGGTGTTAATCCATCTATATCTGATAGCTCCACTTATACTTTCCTTTCTGCAAAAACCATGTTCGACACTTTTGAAGGGAATGCCGAAGGCTGTTATTTGTATTCGCGCCATTCCTCTCCAAGTAATTTGTATTTAGACAAAGCACTGGCAGCTATGGAAGGAACTGAAACGGCTAACGTATCCGCCTCTGGAATGGGTGCTATCACTCCTACTCTTTTACAATTGTGTGGCAATGGAGATCATATTGTATCAAGCCGAACGATTTATGGTGGTACCTATGCTTTTTTAAAAAACTTCACTCCTCGTTTTGGTATCAAAACTTCTTTTGTTGATATTACAAAATTGAACGTAGTTGAAGCTGCTATTACACCTAATACCAAAGTTTTGTATTGCGAAACCGTGAGCAATCCATTACTTGAAGTGGCCGATATTGCCAGTTTGGCTATAATTGCAAAGAAACACAACATCACATTGGTTGTTGACAATACTTTTTCACCGCTTTCGGTTTCTCCAGCCCGATTGGGTGCAGATATTGTTATACACAGTTTGACAAAATACATCAACGGAAGTAGTGATACTGTAGGTGGTGTAACGTGTGCCTCAAGAGAATTTATTAATAGTTTGAAGAATGTAAATAACGGAGCGAGTATGTTGCTTGGTCCCACCATGGATAGTTTGCGCTCGGCGAGTGTGATGAAAAACCTTCGCACCTTGCATATCCGAATGAAACAGCACAGTCATAATGCTTTGTATTTAGCACAAAAATTTGAACAAGATGGCCTAAAAACCGTTTATCCAGGATTGAAAAGTCATTCCAGTCATGAAGTATACGCAAGAATGATTAATCCTGAATATGGGTTTGGTGGAATGTTGACTATTGACGTGGGATCTTTAGAAAAAGCCAATGAACTAATGGAGTTAATGCAATCTAGAAACTTAGGCTATCTGGCGGTAAGTTTAGGATTTTATAAAACCTTATTTAGTGCACCCGGAACTTCCACTTCTTCCGAAATCCCTTTGGAGGAGCAAATAGAAATGGGGCTTACTGATGGACTAATTCGTTTTTCTATTGGGTTAGATAATAATATTGAACGCACTTATATGATGATGAATCAGTGCATGGTGGAACTAAATATTCTTTAAACCCGTTGGGTGCAATTATTTTTTAGTGCCAATTAGTAGCAAAATGTCACATTGAGCTGAGCCTGCACTGAGCGCAGTCGAAGTGTCGAAATGTATCTTTTTAATGGTCTTCAACCCTTCGGCAAACTCAGGGCGGGCGGAGCTCAGACGGACACTTCTTTAATAATTGGCTATATATTTTCCTGAAACAGCTCTATTTATAGCTATTTATTTAATTACACCCAGCGGGTTATTAACAATAAGAAAGTAAATCCAAATTGTAACCTTAAAACAATCCTTGTGGTTCTTGAATCGTTCCTCTTAAATTCATAAACTATTAAGGATTGGCTTATTGATTTATAAGTCCTTTGAATATACTCCAGGTTTCCCTTCTTTAAATCCAAGTTTTTTGAGGTATTTAAAATACTTCAAATCATTTCCTTCGGCTATGATGCTTTTATAACCTGCATCCATAAATTTTTTTCTAAGTTTAAAGTAAACATATTTGCCGTTCTTAAAATCTTTGTATTCGGGAAGGACAAAATCCAAACCCACATGAAGCTCCGTTTCATTTTCTCGGTGTGCCAAAAACAATCCAGCAACCGACATGTTTCTCAGTATAAAAAAACTAACCGTGTTTCTATCTGGATTATAGGAGAATCCAGGTAGTATTTTTTGAATGCGGTCGTCATGGAATTTTAAAAATCGTTTTAAATATTCACTTTCTGCATTAATTTCTAATATTTCAAATACTTCTTTTTTAGAATAAATGCTTGTTAAGTAATATATGTCTACCAATATTATGATTCCATTTAGCACACAAACAGGAATGGCATGTATCATAAAACCATAAACAGAGAAAATGGAAGCACCAACAAGATTTATCCATCTAAACTTGATAATGGAACTCATTGTCATGGAGAGTGCTATAATCATGGAAGCGGTATATCCAATGTATTGCAAATAGTTTATTTCCATATCTATTGTATTTTTATGCAAAGGTATTGCAATAAATGTATAACCACAAGAAGAAAGGAACTACCACAACCGGACAAACTTGAGCCTATTAATGCACTGCTGTTACATTTACATGTTCAATTCCTATAAGATGCAATTCAATGTATTTGATGTGGGCTTTGTTATGGTATTCACTAATGATTTCTAAAATATCGTAGTCAATAAAATCACATTCACTGCCGTCAATTGTCAACACACTGTATTCAGGAACTTCATCCAATGCTTTACGCAACTTTACTTTGTTTAGAAAAGTAACATTATTGTTGAGTTTGATACAATACGTCTCAATTCCTTCCTGTATTGTTTTGGTAATTTTATACTCAGCCTTAAAATTATTTTGAATAATAAAGTAAACCGAAATTAATAGGCCAATGCTAACACCAATAAGTAAATCGGTTAAAAGAATAACAAGAATGGTTAGTACAAAAGGTATAAATTGTCTCCATCCTAAACTCCACATATTGCGAAAGAGTTTTGGCTTTGTTAGATTGTAACCTGTTATAAGAAGTATTGCAGCAAGCGAAGCATAAGGAATTTTGTTCAACAAAAAAGGAACCAATAACACCGCTAACAAAAGAAAAAGACCATGAGTAATAGCCGAAAGTTTCGTTCTTCCACCGGCATCAACATTGGCAGAACCTCTAACAACTACAGCAGTTATGGGTATTGCCCCTAAAAGTCCGCAAGCCATATTCCCAATTCCCTGAGCAATAAGTTCACGATTAACGGGTGTAATACGGTTTCGCCTGTCTAACTTATCAATGGCTTCAATACAAAGCAATGATTCCAAGGTGGCAAGAAGTCCAATCATAAGTCCGTTTTTCCATATCTCTACTGTTGAAAAAAGTTTTGAGAAATCGGGGAAAGTTATGCTTTCAAATATATTGGAAGGAATATTTACTAATTGTGTTTGCTTGAGTGAATAGTTGGACGCTACATAGCTAAAAATAATATTAGTGATGATTCCTATAATCACAACTAAAAGTGGTACTGGAATTACTTTTAATTTTTTCGCAAAGGGTTGTTGAAATAAAATAAGGATGAGTAAAGAAATAACTGTTATCAAAATGGCGCCTCTTGTGAGGTGATGATTGAAGTTGTAAAAACGACTAAGTAAGTGTTCTGAAGAAAACAAATTTAAAAACCCACTTGACCAAAAGTCGGGCTGGTCATAACCTAGTGCTAGCGGAATTTGTTTTGAAATGAGAATTATACCAATAGCAGCTAGCATTCCTTTAATCACAGAGGAAGGAAAGTAATTGGCAATGGCTCCAAATTTTAAAAGACCAAGTAGAAGTTGAAACAACCCTGCCACCATTACTGCAAGAAGAAAAATTTTAAAGTCTCCTAAAGAAATGATTGAAGCGGCAACCAAAGTAGTTAAGCCGGCACCTGGTCCCGAAACTGCGAGTTGCGAACCGCTAATGAGTCCAACCACCAATCCACCAATAATCCCCGACAAAAGCCCCGCATATAGAGGAGCACCCGAAGCTAAAGCTATCCCTAAACAAAGAGGTAAGGCTACAAGAAAAACAGAAAGTCCAGCTGGCAAATCGTGTTTAAGCCAAATGATTCGATAATACTTAATGGCTCGTTTCATCTAATTATCTATAGGGAACAGTGGAAAAAGAAAAAGACTCATTGTGGTTTAGTTGTCATTAAGTTTGTTAACCTTATATACTTCAGAAAGTTTGAGAAACATTACCGAGTCTTTCATCAATTACAAAGATACAAAACAAACTTCAATCCTGATGATTAGACAATATATTGATAAAAAATCCCCACTCTCGTTATAGAGAGCAGGGATTTTCATTTTAAAATTAATCAGTATTTATCTCTTCACAACACGAAGTGTTTTCACTTCATCGCCTTGCGTCACCACAACATTATAAACACCACTTGGATAATTATCCCCTATTGGAGAGGTCTCCAAGTTGCTCACTTGAACATCTCGTTGGTCAATTAATCTACCAATCATGTCATACACTTTTAAGTGCACCACCGCTTCGCTTCTTGTTGTAACATCAATCACAAAGTTATTGGCAAACGGGTTTGGATACGCCGCAACGCCAAACGGTACTTTGCCTGTAGCAATTGCTCTTGCCAATACTGGCAGAATAGTACAATCTTTACCCACACCTGATCCATAAGCATCTGTCACCGTTACCGTAACCGAATACTCCAATCCAGAAGGTACTGGAACAACAAACATGTTCAACTTAAACCAATTCACACTACGTGTTATCTCCTGGTCATACAATGGCGCTTCAAACCTTTGTAATCGGAAATGGTAAGTAACGCCAGGGAATGAAGCTGCAGTATAGATTGATTCTGTATAAGTTAGAAGAGTAGGTTCGCCAGAAATGCCACATTTTAATAGCTC
>CAIMMM010000100.1 GCA_903842575.1 uncultured Bacteroidota bacterium
ACGATTGTTTATTTTTGGTAATAAAAGTCAAAATGAAAACGAGTATCTCAATAGTTCCAACTTTGAACATCCCGGAATTTTGATGGAAAATCAAGAAAATGCAAAAATTTTATTTCTTGCTATTAATAGTTTGACTGAAAATCAGAAAACGGCATTCATCCTTTCAAAGATGGATGGATTGAGTAATCCAGAAATTGCCAAAATTATGGAAGTCAGTATCTCATCGGTAGAATCCTTGATTTTTAGGGCAAAAAATATCTTAAAAGTAAAATTAGCAGAAAAATTTAAGGAATACCGCAAGAAATAAAATTAATATTCGTCTAAAGATTTAGAATTGGAAAACTATGGAAACTGAAAACTGGATTAACGAAATTTTGAATAGTACCAATGGTATAACGCAAGTTGCGCCAAGTGCTGATTTACTTTCCAAAATTCAACAAAGAATTTATCTAAAAAACAATACAGTTTCTAATAAGACAGTTTGGTTAATGGCTGCTTCCATAGTTGTATTGATAACGATAAATATAGTGGCATTCCAAAATAATAAAACAGAAACTAGCGACAATTCAGAAACAATCATTACATCAACTTTAACTAAGAGTAATCAATTATATTAGGATTATGGAAAAGACAAAATTATTAACTGTTGCAGTAATTACATTATTACTACTCAATTTAGGAACCTTAGGATTTTTATTTCTTACTGGGCCAAAAGGGCATCATCCAAATCCTGAAGAAGGTCAAGAAGGCAGACCAAAAGCTAGAGAAATTATCATAGAGAAATTGCATTTTGATGCCAACCAACAAAAAGAATATGATAAATTAATCAAATGGCATCAAGTTGAAATTAGAACGATTGAGGATAATATTAGAGCCGCAAAAAATAAATTGTATTTGCAATTGAATAAAGAGGAGGTAGATGAAAAAGCTAAAGTTACATTAATTGATGACATGTCTGTGTATCAACGACAAATTGAAACTACCCATTTTAAACATTTTGAAGATATAAAAAAACTGTGTCACAAAGAACAAATTGAAGATTTTAATGACCTTACCGAAGAACTAGGGCGTATATTTTCAAAAGGACAAAGACCACCAGAACCAAGACATGAATAAAAAAAAACTGTTCTATGTAGTTTTTCTATTATTGCTTTGTTTCAAAGGTACTGCTCAAAACAAAGCGGATTCATTGCGGCTAAATTTCAATATTAAATTCAATGATGAACTGTTAGAATTACACAAAAAATATACTACTACAAATAAAGATACTATAGCACTTGAAACTTTCAGGTGCTATATTTCCTCTATACAAATTCATTATAATGATAATTCGATCTTTACTGAAAAAGACAGCTATCACCTACTCGATATAGAAAACCTCTATTCATTACAGATTCCAATTACAAAAGCAAATAACAAAATTATATCAAAAGTTGTTTTTAACATAGGTGTCGATAGTTTAGCAAGTACTTCTGGTGCAATGTCTGGCGATTTAGACCCTACAAAAGGGATGTATTGGGCGTGGCAAAGTGGTTATATTAATATGAAAATGGAGGGCAAAAGTTCCAGTTGTAAAACACGGAAAAATGAATTTCAGTTTCATATTGGCGGTTATATGAATCCTAATTATGTTATGAGAAAGGTAGAATTAGAACCAAAAAATAATAGTTTTGATATAACTATTGACATAGCTGAATTCTTTTCAGAAATAAAAATTTCAGAAACAAATTCCATTATGATTCCAGGAAAAAAAGCCATGAAATTAGCCGATTATAGTATAAAAATGTTCAAAACAGAATGAGATTTAATTTAAGAAATACTTTATTCATCGGACTGCTAATGTTTATTTCATTGTCTTTTGTTAAGAAACTAACAGAAACAATTTATTTTGAGGTGCCTAAAGGTTGGCCAAGACCTCATTATAATTTTAAAGATAATCCGTTAACTGAAGAAGGTTTTCAATTGGGAAGAAATTTATTTTACGACCCAATTTTATCTAAAGACAATACTATTTCCTGTGCTAGCTGTCATTTGCAAGCGATGGGTTTTACCCATGTTGACCATGCATTGAGTCATGGTATTGAAGGCCGAATAGGAACTCGAAATTCTTTGGCACTTATGAATTTAGCTTGGTCTAAAAGTTTTATGTGGGATGGTGGCGTGAATCATTTGGATGTACAACCCATTGCTCCTATTACAAGTTCTGTTGAAATGGATGAAACTTTAGAAAATGTAGTGGCTAAACTTCAAAAAAGCGAGAAATATAAAATACTTTTTGAAAAAACATTTGGCACTTCAAAAATAACTGGGCAAAGGGTATTAAAAGCATTGTCGCAATTTGAATTGTTATTGGTTTCTTCTAATTCAAAATATGACAGAGTGATGCGAAAGGAAGTAGAATTTACCGAAAGAGAGCAAAAAGGATATGTGTTATTTAAAACCAATTGTGCATCCTGTCATAACGAACCGCTTTTTACCGGTGAAAAATTTGAAAATAATGGATTGACTATAGACTCTACCTTAAATGATATTGGCAGAATAAAAATCACCAATAAAAAGGAAGATTATTTACGATTTAAAGTACCCACACTTCGTAATTCTCAATTTACTTTTCCCTACATGCACGATGGAAGATTTAAAACATTGACAGAAGTTGTAAAACACTATAATTCATTAGGAAACAATAAAAATTTACCCAAACAATTATCAAAACCTATGAATTTATCAGATAATGATCGGGTGGATTTAGTAACATTTTTAAAAACACTTACAGATACTGAATTCCTTTTTAATAAGCGTTTTTCATATCCACGAGAATAAATATATATATAACGCAAGAATTAAAAAAATCTATCGTCTAAAAACTTAAACCAATACTAAAAATATGAAAAAGACTATTTTTATTACACTAATTGCATTTAATTCTTTTCTTATACATTCGCAATATAACACTATGACAATGCCTGAAGCATTAACTGGCACAACATTTAATCTTAACATTCATGAATCAACCAAACAATTAGTGTCAGGAAATCAAACCATTACAGGTGCTTTGAATAACGAGACGTTTTGGGGACCTACATTAATCATTAATAAAGATGATGTTGTCCATATGAATGTTACTAATAATTTAAATGAATCCACTACAATTCACTGGCATGGAATGCACCTACCTGCTGTCATGGATGGTGGTCCCCACCAAATTATTCCGGTTGGCGCACTTTGGCAACCGCTTTGGACAGTAAAAAACCAAGCTTCCACATTGTGGTATCATCCTCATTTACATGAATCCACTCAAGCACAAATGACTAAAGGCGTTGGAGGATTTATTATAGTTAAAGATCCTCAAGAAGCTGCTTTGGCTTTGCCAAGAACTTATGGAGTAGATGATATTGTTTTAGCATTAACAAGCAGAAGTTATAATGCAACTAACAATACTTTTGTTACACCACCAGCATCAACTCGAGTTTATGGTGATTATATGTTATCCAATGGAACTCCAAATGCACAATATACTTTACCAAAACAGTATGTAAGATTAAGAATTCTAAATGCTGAAATTGAAAGAGGTTACAATCTTGGATTTAGCGATAATAGAGCTTTTTATATTATTGCTAATGATGGGGGATTATTAAATACACCAGTACTAATAAATGGCACAACTCCAAGAGTAAAATTAATGGTTGGAGAACGGGTTGAAATCATGGTGAATTTAGGCAATGACATTATTGGTTCTAGCGTAGATTTAAAAGCCTATAATTCTGGACAAACATTGGGTTTCCCTGGAGGAGAACCTAATTCGAGTGGGCAATTTGGAAGTTTGTTAAATAATATTGATTTTTCTGTTTTGCATATCAATGTTGGAGCTACCACAACTACCACAACTCCAATAACAGCTATTCCTGCTACATTGGCAACTAACACATACTGGTCGGCAACCGATGCCACGGTTACAAGAGCTGTGGCTGTTACTGGAGGACAAGGCGCCACTCCATTTAGTTTAGACAATCACCCTTTTGTATTAAATTATATTGACAAAACCGTTAATCTAAATGATGTAGAAAAATGGACTGTAACAAATAATGCAATTTTTGGACATTCATTCCATGTACATGATATCGAATTTAAAGTAGTAGCACGTAATGGCTCAGCAGCAGCTGTTGGTACTCATGAGTCGGGTTGGAAAGATACCTTTTATGTACCAAGGAATGAATCAGTTACTTTCGTTGGGAAGTTTGATGATTTTGCCGATGCCGATGTAACCCACCCCTATATGTACCATTGTCATTTTGGAGGTCATGAAGATGGAGGAATGATGGGACAATTTATAGTGACTACTACTTTAGCAAACAATCAAAATGTAGTTACCAATGAATTTAGTTTGTATCCAAATCCGGCAACGGATAAATTGTATGTAAATCTAAAAGATACTTCTACTGAAATTTACTATGTAACTATTGCTACTGTTGAAGGGCGAATTGTAATGATGTTACCACAACCTGAATGGCAAAATGGAATAGATATCTCATCTTTAGCTTCAGGTGTTTATACTTTTCAAATGATGGACAAACATACCAAAAGCATAACAACTAAAAAATTTATTAAGAAATAATCATGAAAAAAAATCTGATTTATCTTTTTGTATGTTCCCTATTATTTGTTTTATCGAGTTATACAGTGCTTATTAAAGAAAAAAGCATCTCGAATTTCAAATTAAAAAGTGCTACAAACAATAAATGGGTAGCTATTTCTGATTATAAAAAGGCAAAAGGATTTGTTGTTGTTTTTTTATCTAATAAATGTCCGATGGCCAAATTTTACTCAGCTCGTTTGAATCAGATGAATGAGAAATATAAAAAGAAAGGAGTTCCTTTATTAGCTATTAATGCAATGGATACTTTGGCTTATGCAGATGAATCGTTTGCTAAAATGCAAAAGAAAACAAAAAATGATAAATTTACATTTCCTTATTTACAAGATAAAGGCCAAACTGTTGCCAAGCAATTTAAAGCAGAAAACACACCTCAAGCCTTTGTGATTTGGAAAAACGAACTTGGTCAATTAATTATAAAATACCAAGGTGCCATTGATGATAATGCGGGGGAACCAGAAAAAGCACAACATCATTTTCTTACTAATGCAGTTGAGGAATTACTAAATGGAGAAAATGTAACGGTGCCAAAATCGGAATCCTTTGGTTGTAGAATATATTATAGAGGAAAAAAAAATAAAATGAACTAAATAAATAAAAATGAAAAAAATCATTACCCTATTAATTGTTGTCTTAAGTTGTAACACTTTTGCACAAACCAACCCAATAATAACGTCTTGGTTACGAAACACAACAGGAATAACGGGAAGACATTATTTATCTACAGGCGCAACTCCATCAGTTCCTATAAATGATCCAACCTTATTAGCGAATGTGCAAGCGGTGAATTACAATAATGCAACCGGTTATGTTTATGTAAGTACTGACGGCATTCCAGCTTATATTTCAGGTCCATTTACAGGGAATCCGAGTACTGTTGCTACAGAACGAAATGCTGTTTTTAGATTTCCTTTAACACCAACTCCTGCTACAAATCCAACCAATACAACGGGAGGAAACATTGGTGTTTTTATAAACGGTGTGGCTCTTTTTGATTATGGTGATGCTTTTTCATGGAAAGCTTCAACTTCTACAGATGTAATGATGACTGGAGATCATAATTGGAATAGAGATGCTGTTGTTGCCGAAAGAACAGGTTTTGATTGTTCTAAAGCACATCCAGCGGGAGGCAATTACCACCATCATCAAAATCCAAGTGCTTTTAACTTAGATTTAGTTGTTATATCTACAATCTGTAGTCCTTATGCGTCTGACGGATTGTATGTTATTGATCCTACTGCTCATTCCCCTTTAATTGGTTTTGCCTACGACGGTTATCCTATATATGGCCCTTTTGCCTATGCAAATACTAATGGAACAGGAGCGTTAACAAGAATGAAATCAAGTTATCGGTTAAGAACCGATATGCTTGTAGGTTCAACAAGATTAAACGGACCTGTGGTTGCTGCTGGTGCTCCTACTGGAAATCCTATAAATCGAGGACTTGGCTATTACAGAGAAGATTATCAATTCGTAACTCCAACTTCATCCGATTATTTAGATTCACATAATGGACGCGTTTGTAATACTCCCGAATATCCAGTATCATTATATCCAAATGGAATTTATTGTTATTTTACGACTGTTGATGCCAATTACAATTCAGCTTACCCATATGTGGTTGGGCCAACCTTTTATGGAGTGAATGTTGCAACAAACCCTGGTACAGTTCCTACTGGAACAATATTATACAATCCACCATTAAATACAAATGATTTTGCTATTTCAAAATTAGATTTTAAAATATATCCAAACCCAACTTCAGATGTGATTTCTATTCAAGCATTATCGTTATTGGCAAATGACTTAAAAATAGAAATGATTGACGAATTAGGGAAAATTGTACTTACTAAAACATTTTTTCAAGGAAGTTCAACTTGCTATATTGAAACAGATACCATATATAATGGTATTTATTTTATTAAAGTATCTGATTTACAAAGTTTCAAAATATTTAAAG
>CAIMMM010000101.1 GCA_903842575.1 uncultured Bacteroidota bacterium
ATGTCCGATTGGTCGATAATTTTTTGGGGTTTGTTCGGGTCATGTTCGGGGGTTGTTCGGTAGCGCTTCGGTAAAAGGGTACTTTTACCGAACAAAGGGCGAACAAAGGTGGGAGAAAAGCAACTTAGAGGATTATAATATCTAAGAAAAGTTTAGATAAAATAAATTTACTTTGAGTAGTAAATAAAAAAAGTCCCACCGAAGCAGGACTAAAGATTTTCATCTACGGCATATAGCCTTATTGTGATAAGATTAAAGATTAGAAATTTTAATCAAGTCAAATTTATGTATTTCTTTTTTAATAACAATGCAAAAAATAATAAAAATTGTAAGAAAATATTTTGTAGTTTTATTCTTCAAATAAAGTATAGTGATTATGGCAAAAATATTAGGTTTGGATTTGGGGACTAATAGTATTGGCTGGGCTTTGATTGATGATAAGCAAAATAAAATACTTGGTGTAGGGAGTAGAATATTTCCGATGGGAGTTGATAACTTGGGAGATGGGGAAGGCGAAATTTCTAAAAATGCCAGTCGAACAGGGGCAAGAGGAGTAAGAAGACAATTCTTTAGAAGAAGATTGAGAAAAAAAGTTTTATTAAAAGCACTTTCTGAAAATAAAATGTGTCCTATGGTAGCACAGGACTTTGAAGATTGGAAAAAGACTAAAGAGTTTCCTTCTGACAAGTTAGCAGTATGGTTTGCACTTAACCCTTATGAATTGCGTCATAAAGCATTAAGCGAAAAACTTTCTTTAGAGGAAATAGGCAGAGTGTTATATCATTTGATTCAACGTAGAGGTTTTTTGAGCAATAGTCGTAAAGGTGGAAGCGATGACGGTGCTATTTTTAAAGGAAACCCCAAAGAAGGAAAAATTGGAATTGATGATACTTTAGAAAGTATTGAAGGTAAAACTTTGGGTTCCTATCTTTATTCAATATATCCTAAGGATAATCAACCTTTTCAAGACGGATTGGAACGTATCAGAAACCGTTATACTGTCAGAAAAATGTATGTTGATGAATTTGAATTGATATGGAATAAACAAGCACAATATCATACTCTTTTGAATGAAGATTTAAAACAACTGTTTGGAGGCAGAAAACAAGATGGATATAAAGAAGATGGTATATTATTTCATCAACGTCCATTACGATCACAAAAACATTTAGTTGGAAATTGTTCTTTTGAACCAAGCAAAACCAAATGCCCTATTAGTGCAATACCTGTTGAATTGTATAGAATATACCAATGGGTAAATACTGTTGAATACAATGGTAAGAAAATATCAAAAGAAGAGAAAGACAAAATAATTGAGCAATTACTTTTATCTGATAAAATAGAATTTAAAAAACTGCGGAAAGCAATTGGTAAAGACAGTGCAGAATTTAAATTCAATTATAAAGATGATGATAAGATTGTTGGCACACATACTATATCTCATTTGTCAAACAAAAAGTTCTTTGGAAAAAAATGGTTTGATTTCACAGAAAAAGAGCAAGAGGATATTTGGCATGTACTATATTTCTTTGACAGCAAGTCAAATTTAAAAGAATATGCTCTTAAACATTGGAACTTTACCGATGAACAAGCAGAAGCTATATCCAAGTTTAATGTAAAAGATGGTTATTCTAGTTTAAGCAGAAAAGCCATTGGTAATATACTGCCGTTTTTACAACAAGGCATCCTATATGACATTGCTGTAGCATTGGGAGGTATTAAAAATGCTTTTGGTGACCAATGGGAAACTCTTTCTGATGACAAAAAGAATTTTATAATTGATAACGTACCGGATATCGTTAGAGCAAAAATATCAGGGGGTTATATAGATACTATTAAAGACTTGCTTCGTAAAGAGTTTGGGTTTACTGACAAAGAACTAAAAAAGTTGTATCATCATTCTGCGAGTATTGATGTTCAAGCATTATTGGATAAACTTCCTGTAGGTAAAGATGCCGATAAAGAATTACAAGCAATAAGAAATCCTATAGTGATTACTGCTTTGTTTGAGTTACGTAAATTGGTCAATGAACTAATTGATGATCATGGCAAAATTGATGAAGTAAAAGTGGAGATGGCAAGAGATTTAAAAATCTCAAAAATGCAACGTAACAAAATTAGAAAAGAGCAAAAACGTTTAGAGCGAGAAAATGATAGAGTAAAAGACCGCCTAAAAGAAGAAGGACAACGTATTTCTCATGATAATATACTATTATACAAGCTTTGGGAAGAATGTAAAAAGACTTGTCCATATACTGGAAATCCTATTCCTCTTCATAAATTGTTTACCGGAGAGATTCAAATAGAACATATTCATCCGTGGAGCCGTTCTTTGAATGATAGTTTTAATAACAAAACCCTTTGTTATGCCGATGAAAATAGACGTAAAGGAGATAAAACACCGTTTGAATTTTATGGCAATGATGAACAAAATTGGAGTAGTATAAAAGAACGTGCATTAAAATTGTTTTCAGATACTAAAGAATATCCTAATGCGTATCAAAAATTTAAAAGATTTGTTCAGATAAAGTTTGATGATGACTTTTCATCAAGACAATTAAATGATACCCGTTACATTAGTAAAGAAGCAAAAGAATACCTTTCACAAGTTTGCAAAAATGTTATAGTATCGCCAGGGCAAGCTACTTCTAACTTGCGTCAAAAATGGGGAATGAATAACATATTGAATGATGAAAATGAGAAAACAAGGGAAGACCATCGCCATCATGCTGTTGATGCTTTGGTTATGGCTTGTACTAAAGTTTCTTATGTCCAGGAATTATCAAAATGGAATAGATATAATAGAGCAACCGAATTAAAAGAATTTCCAATGCCTTGGGAAACTTTTAGAAGAGATGCGGAACTTGCTGTTGAGAAAATTTTGATTTCTCATAAGCGAACAACTAATGATATAACTGTTAGAACCCACACTACAGAAAAAAATGGGGTGAAATATAAAAATGTTGGTGTAGCTGCTAGAGGACAATTGCATAAAGAAACCGTATTTGGTAAACGTAATTTTAACGGAGAAGAAGCCTACCATGTTAGAAAACCAATTGACAGTTTAACAACCGAAAAACAACTAGACAAAGTTGTTGATGAAACTATCAAAACATTAATCTTAAAAAGAATTCAAGAATTAGGAGGTTTTGTAAAAGGGTCTATTCCTACTAATACTTTTTTTATTGTTAATGAAAAAGGCATAAAACAACCCCAAATATTCTTGCCTAATAAAAATGGTGCCCCGGTACCCATTTTAAAAGTGAGAATGAAAGAAAACATAGGAGGCGCAGAGCAATTGAAAGATAATGTTAACCAATGGGTAAATCCAAGAAATAACCATCATGTATTAATTTATAAAGATGAAAAAGGAAATCTAAAAGAAGAAATATCTACTTTTTGGACTGTTGTAGAAAGAAAGCGACAAGGTTTGGTAGTATATCAATTACCTAATGATGGAAAAGAAATAGTAACCACTTTACATATTAATGATATGTTCTTGTTGGGGTTAAATGAAGAGGAAATTAATTGGGATAATCTAGATTATGATTTATTAAATGAACATTTATATAGAGTTCAAAAATTAACATCTGGAGATTATTTTTTTAGAAAACATAAATCATCTACGGTAACTGATGATGATTATAAACAGATAAGAGGATTTGGAGAAGGTAAAACAGGTTGGTTTACATTTAATCCTATAAAAGTAAATATTTCAGTTTCTGGAAAAATACAAAAATTGTAATAATAAAAAGTTCTTTGACATAAGATTTTCATAGTCTTAAACAACCAAACCACAACGGAAATCGACCTTCGATTTCTGTTACAACGATTTCCGTTGTGGTTTGATTAAAGATTAGAAAACACGATATTAAACAGGATGGTGCAATAACTAAACTTTCTGTTGTGGTTTGATTAAAGATTAGAAAACACGATATTTACAACGGACAATATCAACAACGCCACCCCGTTGTGGTTTGATTAAAGATTAGAAAACACGATATTGAAATAGTAAGATATCGATTTGATGTAATTGTTGTGGTTTGATTAAAGATTAGAAAACACGATATTTTCAACCGCTTTGATGACATCGGCACTCAGTTGTGGTTTGATTAAAGATTAGAAAACACGATATTGCCATAATTTACGATTACCACCGATACCAGTTGTGGTTTGATTAAAGA
>CAIMMM010000102.1 GCA_903842575.1 uncultured Bacteroidota bacterium
AAAATAAATAAAATGAAAACTGCCTTAATACTAGGTCTTATTGTTGCTTTTATTATTGACTTAATATTATTAGCTAACAATTGATTTTGACAACTTGAATCCTAACAATATTGTTCTATATTATTTATTAAAGAGAAAACAAAGCAGTTTGAAAAGTTGTTGAATAGAAATTTTTAAACAAATTATTATGATAAACATAAAAAACAAGAAAATTTCCCTTTCAGTACTGTTGATTTCAATTGTATTGATAATCTTTATCTCCATTTTAAAAGAGAAAAGGAGGTTTCCAATATATGCCTATGGAAGGTATGATGGTTATAAAGTAGAAAATGTAATTCGTTTTTTAGATATTCAATTATCTTATAACAATACATTATTTTTTCTTTTTATTGCCGTGATTCTTTCAATCTTAACTCTAATCTTTTTAGACGATACAATTATCAAAAATAAGACAGGTGCATTTTACAGAAGGTTTTCTACTATTAAGATTTACAAGCAAAAGATAAGCAATCTTCTGAAAAAATCAATAAATAGAATAATCATTGGTGTGGTTGCATTAATAATTATTTTGGTACTTATAGGTAATTGTAACAAACCTAAAAATACTATTTTAACAGAAACAAATATCGAGGCTATTGACACAGTTGCTTTAGCAAGTGATATAATTTCAAAAGAACAGGTTGATTCAACTATTGCAATTGAAATTTCTCCTATTGAAAAAACAATGCCTAATAATTCATCTAAAACTATAGGCCCATCCGGTGTTGATGATATTGTAAAGGAAATACACCAAGCTGCAAATAGTTCTGCTATGGGTAAAACTCTTGAAGCAGCAAGACAAAAGTTTACTCCTAATGCTCAAATAGGTGATTTAACTTCACAAAGTGTAAGTGATGATCAACTTCAAAGCCTTTACGGAAATGGCACTAGTACTTTAAGTAAAAGCAATATAGAAACGGCAAGGTCAAAAAGATCTAAATAAAATAATAAGTGCATCATTTGTATTCTTTTTTACTAATGAGCAAACAAACATGAATTATGATAATTGTCTAAGTCATTGTTTGATAATTGTCTAAGTCATTGTTATTGATAAACAATAAAAATTTACTTAGAGGATTTCGATATAAAAACACTCTTGTACTAAAATGGTTATAATAACTCATTGTCTATGCAGAACCCATCCAATTCTCAAAATCCAACAAAAGAAAAATTAATGGCAACTTCAATAGATTTAAAGAAAAAATTAGAAGAAATTGAAGTTAGGAAAAAGATTGAAAAATTTGAAAAACATCTAAGTTCTTTTGATAATCAGCCCAGTTATTATTTAGTTTTAGCCAATCTTAAACTCCAAATTAAGGATATTGAAGGTGCACTACATTATTTAAATGAAGCTTGTAAACTATTCCCAAAAGCAGAGTTTGTTTATGATGTGAGAGCTGAAATTTTGTACAAAATGAAAGACTATAATGGAGCTTTGATGAATCTTAATCAAGCTATAAATATTAACCCTCAAAATGATTTGTACTATTCTAGAAGAGGGGGAGCTTTATTCTGTCTAAAAATTTATTCTAAAGCAAATGAGGATTACACTAAGGCAATAGAAATTAATAGCTCAAAAGACATTTATTTCTTTAACCGAGCACTTGCAAGAGGTTGTTTACGTAATTTTGAAAGTGCAATTGCAGATCTTGAAAAGACATTAGAGTTAAATCCCAATAAAACTAGGGCAAAAGAAATTATAATAGAACTTAGAAAATTATTAAATAAGCAATAATGTATTTTAAGTGTAGGAGTTAACATTGACTTTAAAGATTTATTGTCTTAGTTAGTTCCAATTAAGTGGAAATGTAAAAAAACTCGCAGAATTAGT
>CAIMMM010000103.1 GCA_903842575.1 uncultured Bacteroidota bacterium
CAAAGACTGGCATGCAATCCTCCTGCAACAGTAAGTATTTGCTTATTAACACTTTTAGCTACTTCAAATATTTCTATACCATAAGGAAACTCCGAAGCAATAAAAGTAACGCCTATTATATCGGGTTTCTCTTTTTCTATAATACTTTTAATATATACAGCCAAAGCAGGAGTGTTGGCATCAAGGTCGTACTGCCCTTTTAAATCGACAAAACTAAGGTCATAATCTTTAATGCCAGCCGCTATAGTAAGTAATCCAAGAGGAGGTCCTATAAGTTTTTTGTGAATAAAATGCTTTGCCTCTTCGGGGGCATGCTTAAGTATGCCATTATAAGGTGAACGTGGAGGGTTTACAAGCAATATTTTCATTAGTAATAAAGTAAGGTTTTTTTGCAAAGGTAAAAGAAAATATTGATACTAATTTACTCTTAAACACTTAGCAAAACAATGCTACAATAGATATATGGACAAAGCAAATGTGGCTGTTGCACAACCATTAATTTTATTATTTGATTTGTGACTTATTTCAATACTATTCTTCAGGTAATTTTCACAATTGTACAACTCTCAATTTTTGGAAAGCAGTGGAGTAAATTTTGTTTGACGAATCGTAAAACGATTGAATAATTTGATGTTTTTGTTCCTTTATTGCGGTTTTTACTTTTGATATCGCATTATTTATTGGTTTAAACTTCAAGAGTTTCTTGATATTGTATGCTGTTGAAGCCAAGAGCACATGTTTATTGGCTAATTCTATTCCCTTTGTGTTCACTTTTCTCATTCCAAGGAAATTGAGCAAAGTTCCTAGCACTGGTTCAACTGTCGATGAACGTAAGATTCTCATTTGCTTTCCTTTTTTTGTCTTAACTCGTTTATGCATTCTATCATAATATGGTTTGTCAATTGTATCTAGTAAGCTTTTAAACTTTCCTTTTCCAATACATTTTTCATTAAGGGGGCAATTTTTACAATCTTTTCTTGAAGACCAATATTCCTTACCCATCCCTTTAGCTTTTCTATCAAGAATCTTTTTGAACGGTAGCTTTTTCCCATTAGAACATATATAGTAATCTCCTTCAATATTATACTCAAAACCATCTCTTTGTGGCTTGTATGGTCCATAGCTCGGAATATACCCACCTATATTTTTGCTTTCCAGATATCTCAATGCTTCTCCACTGCTATAGTTGGTGTCAGCCAAAACTTCTTCTACATTTAATCCTTCTCTTTCAAGATTTTCAATAGTTTGATCTGTGATTTTAGATAAAGACTGAGCATCTCGTTTATCTGCAAAATCAGCCATTGCTCCACATATAATATGTGATGACGTATCAACACTTATCTGACCAGTATAATTTAATTGACATGGCTTGTTCCCTTTTTTTGACATACGTGCATCTGGATCAGAAGGACTTGTCCAATCGCTATTCTTTTTGCTGGTTTTTTGTTTTTTTTCTTGTTTTGCTTCTTCTTCATTATCTGATAATTCTTTGAAAAAATTTGCTGCATCGTCGATGTTTTTTTTAGGAACTATCTTTTCAAGTGATGCATTTGCCTTTATGTAAGCACTATCAACTGCTTGATGGCGTCCATCTATCATTCCTTGATTTGCACTTAAAGACAATACTTTTCGAAATACTTCTAAAAACAATTCCTCTCCATAAAGTTTTCTGGTTCTACTTAAGGTGCTATGCCATGGCAAAGACTCATCAATATCATAACCAATGAAATAAAGCATGTCCATGCGCATTGAAGCATGTTCAATTATTTTCCTGTCTGAATTTAGGTTTTCAATATAACCAATGAGCATAAGTTTAAAGAAAACAACAGGGTCAATACTTTTTTGCCCTTCTTCCCCATAATATGAAGATGTTTTTTTGCTTATGAATGATAAATCCAGAATTCCTTTTAATCGACGATAGAAATTATCGATTGGTATTCTTTCTGAGAGTTGAAAGTTCAGAAAAAGTTTTTCTTGGTATTGTTTTTCTCCTTGCATAATTAAAATTACAAAAAATAATAAACATACAAGTCTGTACAATAAATAGTTATCAACTTTTTATTGTTGATTTTAATAATTATTTAAATGTATAAACATAACTTCTTTTAGTTGTGCAACAGCCACAAATGCTTTGCCCAACGAAAGAAAATACTATAAACTAAGGCGAGCTGATGACACTGAAATTAGATGTTTTTC
>CAIMMM010000104.1 GCA_903842575.1 uncultured Bacteroidota bacterium
ATGATAAAAAATTTCAAATGGCTATTATTGGTTTCGTTAACCTTTATAGCATGTACTGATGAGAATGAAGCAGTTGTTGAAACTAATTCATCAGATGGATTGCCTTTAACGGCAGGTACGGCTAATTTTTCTAAATATGTTTCGTTAGGCGATTCATATTCAGCGGGATATAGTGATGGCGCACTTTTTATTAAAGGACAAGAAGGGGGTTTTACTAATATATTATCCCAACAATTTGCTTTAGTGGGAGGTGGAGAATTCAAAATCCCTTATATGAATGATAATGTTGGCGGGCTGTTATTAGGAGGATTTCCAATTGCAGGACCAAGACTTTATTACACTGGGTCTTCAACAAACCCTATTGTTCCAGTTTCAGGAACACCAACTACCGAAGTTTTGAATGTTTTAACGGGACCGTTTAACAATATGGGCGTTCCTGGAGCAAAAAGTTTCCATCTTTTATCTAATTCCTATGGAAATCCTGCTGGCATTGGAACTTATGCAAATCCGTACTTTGTTCGTTTCGCATCCTCTACCTCTGCAAGAATTTTAACAGACGCAACAGATCAACACCCTACTTTCTTCTCCTTATGGATTGGGAATAATGATGTATTATCGTATGCGACTTCAGGGGGTACAGGGTTAAATCAAGTAGGTAATTTTGATCCAACAACCTATGGAGGAAATGATATTACCGATCCGAATGTGTTTGCAAGTGTATATAGCACTTTGTTAGATGGATTAACAGCTGAAGGCGCTGGTGGTGTTGTAGCTACTATTCCTTATGTAACGGCTGCGCCTTTCTTTACAGCGGTTCCAACTAATCCAATACCAGGATTACCTGCAGCAAACGCTGGGCAATTAAATCAATTGTTTGGTGCAATAAATCAAATAACTACGGTTTTATCACAACCTAGTAGATTTGCAACTTTAGTTACCGACGATGGGAATCCTGCTACAACTGAGAAAAACCCGCTATTAATTATAGATGAAACTTTACCTAATTTGGCGCCATATATCACTGGTGCTCTTACACCAGTTTTGGGAGCTCCTACAGCTGGATATTTAGGTAATTTATACGGAAGAGCTAGACACGCAAGAAATACGGTTGGAGACAGGGATTTCATTTTATTAACCACAAAAGGATTAATTTCCCCACCAAATAATATTCAAGCCGGTGCGCCATCCCCTTTTAATGTAAGAGGAGTTTCCAATCCTTTACAAGACGCTACGGTTTTAACAGCAGACGAAGCTTTACAAATTAAAACGGCTACAGATGCTTACAATGTTACTATCCATGGCTTGGCAACAGCAAAAGGAATTGCTTTTGTAGATGTTAATGCAGTTTTGGCTCAGCTTTCAAATGGCGGAATATCCAATAGTGGCTATACTGTGAATTCTGATTTAGTAACAGGCGGTGGATTTTCTCTTGATGGAATTCACGCATGTCCAAGAGGGTATGCCTTACTTACAAATGAATTTTTGAAAGCAATTAATGCCGTTTATGGTTCTAATTTTAAAGGAGTAAAATTCTCAGATTATAGTATTTTGTATAAAAGTTCTTTATAATAATTAAATTATAAATTATTAAAGCCGGAAACTTAGATGTAAAAGAGCTTGCAGTTTCTTTAGGAAAGATTTTCAATGTTGATATCGAAGACAATGTTTATAGATATTATC
>CAIMMM010000105.1 GCA_903842575.1 uncultured Bacteroidota bacterium
AATTACGACCGCATTGTTGTTGCGAAGGGAAAGCCCAGAGTCGAAAATCTGGGAGAGACCATGACCGGCTGGATAATCAGGCGTTTCGAGATGGAAAATATAAAGGAAAAAAGGCCGTTGGAGGTCTTAAAGAAGCTGATCGCAAAGGTGAGGAGTTAGGATTAGACTTTAGGGAGTTTGCTTTTTACTCTGCTCTGGAAGTTAATGATAGTGCGGTAGCAGTTTTAGGAGATGATGTCTTAAGACACATAGCAAGAGAATTAGTTGATACCGTTAGAAAAAATACCAGCATAGATTGGACAGTTAGAGAAAATGTACAAGCCAAGATGCGAATTGCGGTTAAAAAAATATTAAGAAAGTATGGTTATCCACCAGACTTGGAATTGAAAGCCACTGAAACAGTAATTGAGCAGGCTAAAATGATGGCGGAACAGGAAAGTGATAAACCAGAACCAAAATATTATAGTACTAATAATGACAGCTTAAACATAGCAGCAGAACCAACGTAATAAAAAAAATAATTTAACACGAGATATTTTCTATGAGTAATTTAGAAATTTTTTTTTCAGAAATACATAAATCTAAAAAGTCATTAAAGACAACACCAAAAAAAATATTAGAAAAATGTGGTGTTGGAAGAAGAGGATGGAGAGTTATAGGAAAGGTTAATGATTTGCTGGTAAAATACGAGTTAACTGCTTCGCCAGATTTTAGAAGTGCGTACATAGGTGGAATAATTGAAATTGCACCAATTCCAAAGTTAGGAGCCAAACAATCAAAAGAAAAACTTCATAGTGATGACCCAATACCAAAATTAAGTATTCTTAAAGCTGCAAACATAAACAACATCAAAGATGAACCTGGTGTTGGATTGATTTCTGTAAATCGGGACACCCCTTTGATAGAAGCGATTACATTGATGATAAAGCATAATTTTTCACAACTTCCCATATTGTCAGGAAAAAAAGAGGTTGATGGTATTATAAGTTGGAGGTCAATTGGAATAGCACTTTCTTTAGAAAAAGAATGTATTAAAGTTATTGATTGTAAGGAAGATGTCACTTCTTTAAGTTTAAATGAGCCTTTATTTAAGGCAGTTAAAGTAATCTTGGAAAAAGAGGTTGTCTTAGTTTATGAGAAAGATAAAACAATTTGCGGCATTGTTACAGCAACTGATATTGGAGAACACTTCATTTCGCTGTCAGAACCGTATTTACTATTAGAACAAATAGAAAATCATATTCGTAAGATATTAGCAGATAAATTAATACCCAAAGATGTTACAGGATTGCTTGACCTAGAAAAAGAATTAACAGATTTATCTGAATTAACATTTGGTCAGTATGTCAGAATAATAGAAAACCCTAAAATTTTTGATAAACTAAAAATAAAAGTAGATAGAGTTATTTTAACTAAAATGTTGAATGAAACTTGTACAATAAGAAACGAAGTTATGCATTTCAATCCTGACCCAGTTCAGGATTTTGATATAGAGACTTTAAGGCAAACATTAAATTTTTTAAATGTTATAGCTACCGCTTCATAATTCTAAAAAAAACAATTCCCAACCCCAAAAGAGAGGTTGGGAGATTGTCACTCAAAAAACCAATGGGAAGAATTATCACCATTAAGTGCTTTCGATATTCCATTTACAAAATTAAATGCGTTTTCTGAGCGTTCTAAAAAGGAATCTACATAACTACTCTGCTTATTAGCTCCTGTATAAAGGTTGAATAACTTCCAAAGATTAATTTCTCCATTGCTGTTACTCCTAAAGTTTTCATCTTCAAGATAAGCTTTTGTTATAGCTGTAATTTGCCCATCATTGAACATTAATTCAGGTATAGTTGTTTTGATTTCCTTTGGTAGATGTTGATACAATCTACTCCTGCCAATTAATTGACAAAATTGATTTTGAGTTAAATACTGGCTTTCCAAACTTCTCATTTGCTTAATATGAGAATTCATATCGTATGAATTAAGAAGTTGATAAATATGAGATTTTAACTCACCAAGACTAACTACTCTTACATCCAGTAAAACTCCATCAGTAGAAACGCAACAGTTTGTGCAGATTTTATTGAAAAATCCTGTAAAAACCTTGAAACGTTCAACAGTTTTTTTACTGTATAGATTTTGATTGTGAAAAGAACGCACTCCTCCAACAACAAGTGTTAATAAATTTCCTCCCACTTCCATTGTAATAGAAGGTATCTCTATCGCAAAGGCAGCGCGTTCCCAAGAGATAGTTTGCTCGTGTGGTAGTAATTCTGCTTTAGGCTTTTTTAGAGCTTCTTGCACACGACCCAACACTTTATGCGATACCCTTATTTCAGCAGGCAAAATTGTTTCGCCTCTGTAAAAGTCAGATACACATTCGGTAGTAGCCTGAATAAAATCATAATGACTTATAGTTACACTGTTACATTTAGTGAAAACAGGAGTCACGCATTCATCTCTTAAATGATCGATAGAAACTGATTCACAATTAGATTCAATAAAGGGTGATTTTACAATAATTTCATCCAAACTCCTAGAGGTAATAACCTTATTTTCTTGTGGCAGGAGTATTTCTGCATTATGGGTAATATTAACTGGCTTTAGGGTAAGTTCCATTTCCATTTGATGATATGTTTGTTAAAAGGTTATTTAATAGATTCTTTTTATTTACAAATTCTTGTTCCAAACTCTTAGCCATATCAAGATTGTTTTGATACAATTGAGTTAGTTCTTGGATTGTCATGCATTCTACAATCTTCTGCTGCATCTCAGACATGGTAATAGTGCTGTTGCACCAATCTAATATCTTTTTACCTGTATGAGTATTGATAAGAAATTGGGGCTTTCCTTCAAAAAGTAAAGTTCTATCTTTAGAAGCAGAAGCAAAATGTTTGCTATCTATGTCAAAGACAACAGTAAATTCGTAGCTAATTTCATCTCTTTGTATAGCTTTTAATCCTACTTTTTCAGGAACCATTTTACCATTTTTCTCATTGATTACATAATCTTGTTTAACCCTCATGGTAGCTATAAAATGAATGTCACTCTGTAATATCTTATCTACGAACTTTTTCTCCATAGGCTTAATTTTAGCCCAATTTACAAAGGAGTTTCCCTGTAGGCTTGAATGGTAATCTAACAAGTAATCCCAACAATGGCTGATACTATCCAAGATAATTACCTCCATCCCTGCTTTGATACAAATATCAATTGCTTCCACATACCTATCTGGTGAATGTGGGTTGTCTAGACTAAGTACATTATATCCACCTAAATGGGAATATAAATTACTGCTTCCTGCCTCACTGTCAATAATGGCTACTTTAGACAAATCTCCATTTGTCAATCCCTGTGCTACCAAAATAGCACTCATGGTTTTTCCAGAACCACTTGGTCCTTGTAAAGCCATCTTTATCTTGGCTTTGCTTCTTTCTGATTTTTTTAATTGCATTGTTTATTTTATTAAAGATTAATATTTAGCTTTTTAAAGTGTAAAATGAAAAAGTGACAGCCAATTCCTTAACCGCCACTTTATGTTTATTTAGTTTTTTTGTTTACAATTACACTGTTAATTTTCTTATCAAATCTAATCCACTAGTTGTTACTAATATTTGATGTTTTTTATCTAATCGAAGTCTTTTACAAATTATTATGGGTAGATTTATAAAGTAACCTTCTTTGACGTATTCTTCTAAGGCTTTATTGTTATCATTTAAGTAACCTTTACAGCGTAATAATTCATACAATTTGGTTCTGCCTAATCCTTTTTTGTTGAGTTTTGCTGCAACAATTTTCATTGAGAAAGGTTTCATTTTTGAAACTAAATCATCATCACTCACAAAGCCATAACCTTGAAACTCATTATTCTCATATTTCATTTTTACTAAAGTTTAAAAGTTTTTCATTTTCAAAATCAATTTCTACAGTTTCAAAGTCTCTTAAATAACTTTTTGTCACCTCTAAATTTGAATGTCCCATGCTCTCAGAAATTTTATCCGTACTTACCCCTAATTGTTTAAGATTACTGGCATATGAATGCCGAATTACGTATGAAGTTACATTCTTCGCAACTTTCGCAAGCCTTGCAAGTTCTTTTAAATCTTTATTGAACTTTTTTAAAGTCTTCTGTTTCCTGTTTTCAATCTGAATTGGAGTTAAATCATCTTTCAGAAGAATGGGAAATACATAAGAAGTATTCCTTTCTTGGAGAATATAAAAATCTAAAATCTCTTGAACAGGAGCTAATATTTTTACCATAAACCTCCCTTTTGTTTTTGATCTTATATAAGTTATATATCCATCTTGTATGTCAGATTTTTTTAATCTTAATACATCAATCCAATTTACCCCACGTGCAAAATAACAGAAGATAAAATAATTTTTTGTGTTGATTAAATCTGGTCTTTCTTCAATATCAACATCAATAATTCTTTTTACTTCCGCCCTTGTTAAAGCCCTTTTAATCCCTTTTCCTTTAAGTTTTGATATTTTATACTTTGTAAAGGGATAGAAGTCTTGTTTTACAATATTATTTCTTATAGCTGAATTAAATACTGCTCTTAAAGCTCTCATTTTAAATGCTATACCTGAGTCTTGGTTGTTTCTACTTCTTAAGTAAGCTTCATAGTTTTCAATTTTACTTACATTTAAGTTTTTAAAAGTCAAATCTTTATCCAGGTGAAACTTAAAAAAAGAATTACATGTATCATAATAAGCTCTTGAATTTCCAATTCTATTTGACAGCTTCATTCTATTAATGATATCTTGAAAATGTTCATATACCGTAATTTTTGAATTTAATTTGTCCCCTTTAAATTTGTACTCAAAGTCAAGGAGTGAAAAATCCATATCATCTGCTTGATATTCATCAAGTATTTTAAGAGCCTTTTGTTTAATCCCATGTAAAATGAGATTCCGTTTTTGAAAATTAGGATGTGATTTTTTTAATTCAAGCCCATCCCAATCTTTTTTTAAACAACTAATTCCTGTTGACAGTATTTTTGTTTTACCATCTTTAATTATCTGAAGAACTATTGGAAATGTCAAGTCCTTCATTTGCTTGTTCTTTAGAACTATCTTTATACTTATTGACATCTGTGGGTTCATTTTTTAAGTTGTTATTAATAATTTGCGAATCTTGCAATTCTTGCGAATCTTGCGGTTTAATATTGTCTTTTTTCATATAAACACCGTTTGATAACTTTTGGATGATTTCTAACTTTAATAATTTTGCCAAAATATAATCTATACTTCTACTTGGTATATTCATAATCTTCCCTATTTCTATAGCATTTTGCTTATTGAAATTTATACTTAACTTAGCTAAAAAAATAGATTCTCGCATATTCAATTCTTTTTTTGGGTCTAAATCTATGCCGCCTAATAAGTTTGCTACAACAATGGAGTGGTTAATGGCATTTTTGACAATAGTCATGGCGACATTAAAATCAGCATCTTCACAATAAAGGCGTACACAATTATCAATGTTATCTTTATTTCTGATAAGAGTTAAAATCATGCATATTCTAAAAAGGATAACTCCATTTCTTTTTATGGTAGGCAATACATCAGTTTTATTAATTTCTACTAATGACTTATAAGCAAGTCCTAGTTGCACATTTAATTTCCCCCATTGCTCTTTGGTTAAACAAACCTCAATCTCATTTTCTAACTGCATAAGCTTATTATGGAGAGATAGTATCTCATCACCACCTTTTGAAAATAACAAGTTAGTGTCCATTGATTCGCCCTCAGGTGAAACATCTTTCCAAAAGGAAGGCTCATTAAAATAATAAAAAAGAAATCTGCTGAATAGACCATTTTCTTTTGAATTGATTAAAGGAGCTACTTGGCTTGGTGTTCCAGAAATTACTAATGAAAGTTTAGGTGCTTCTATTTCAAAATATTTATCATCAATATCTCTACTTATAGAAATTGTTTCATGATGAAAAGCTTTGCGCAGAACATCTGAAAAATTCCCCCAATCTTGCTTCAACATTGTAGATATGGTATCAGCTTCTGTTTCAAAAATCAATAGTCCAAAAGGACTGTTTTGTATATGCTTATATATTTTAGAACTACTTACATTTCCAGGAGCAAGTTTCACTTCTAATTCAGGACATTTAGATGTTTTGTTTTTAGTGACTTTCTGACCCTCCTTGCATTCAGCAATATTAATTTCACTTGCTTGTTTAATCTGTTGGTGAATTTTGTCAATCAATTTTTTTGATTTTCCCATTACTCCCTTTCCTGATGCTGGAGGAGCTATAATCAATAGATAGAAATGAGGCGTGTAATTTTCACTGTTATACACACCATATACATTGGGTAGGCAAGCACTTAAAACACCTAAAGATGACAATAGAACAATATCTCGTTCCCTCTCTAAATAAGGGGCAGTTAATGTTCTTACAAATTCTGGTAAATTCTGGTAAATTTCTTCATTCAAAAACTCTTTTCTCATGGTTTTTTATTGTTAGTTGTTAATGATTTCTTGAGCTAAGTGATTCAGCTTGTTATTTAAAATCATTATTTAACCAATCCAAAACCTCATCTCTCTTGAAGAATAATTTACCTTTTGTAGGTCTGTAGCAAGGAATTTTACCTTGAGAAGTACATTTATATAGGAAACTCTTGGAAACCCCTAAAATCTCCCGTACTTGTTTGAAGCTTAATACTTCTGATTTGTTTGTGCTCATTGTTAAAATATTTAAGCACAAAGATTCAGAATAACCTAAGCATAATTTTGAAACAGAAAATCAATAAAAAAGGTGTGTTTTTGTTTCACAATTAAACAAAAAAAGATTTAGGGCGTTTGATGAATGTGCGAAGATATTTTATGTCATCTAGAGTTATAAGGTTTGACAACTCAATTGCCGGGAACAATTCAAATGGGGATTTATTAATTGGGGTTTGAATTATGCTTAAAAATTGCCCTACAAATTTGATGTCTGAATTTGAAATTTTATGGACATTGTTATTCCCAGTTTTAAATTCAAGCAGACTTCTACAAAATAAGTACTTCCAGTATTCATCTTGCTCTTCAAACTTAATATTATTTGTATTGCTAATTAACTTCTCTTTTATGGTGTCAAAATTAGTAAGAGTCAAGCCATATTTCTCAATAAGCATATTAAACATATCATTAACAATGAAAAAGTTATTGATTGTTCTTGTTTTTTTACCTTTAAAACTTATGCTATTAGTTTTAAGTCTGTCACCTTCCATCCAATCTCGAATAATGTCTAAAAGTAATCTCAAGTCTTTTGATTCATCTTGAAATGAAAGAACTAAGGGTTGGTTTGTTACTGAATCATTTTCAATACTAGTAATGTAAATTTCTTGAAAAACACATGCAATTACATAAAAATGATTATTGTATCTCTCAACTCCATTAAAGCTAAGTAAAGTATTGATAAAGTCTATTGATTGATTGGGAATAGAAATTTTATTATATTTATTCAAGAACACTTCAACAATGTCATAATCATTCAATAGTTCTTTGAAATAAGACGATATAAATAAGAAATCTGAACTTTTAAGTTGGATAGTAATTAAACTTGTACTGACTGCTTCAACATATTTACCCTTGTCTGATAGGTTTTTCCATTTATATCCTTTTAAATCTTCCATAAAGTAAAAATAGAAAAAGTTTCCATTTGACCCTAATTCAACCCAAAAATAAAAAAAGCCCTTACATTTCTGTAAAGGCTTTCTCTTACTTGCTCCCTCTCTTGGGCTCGAACCAAGGACCCTCTGATTAACAGTCAGATGCTCTAACCAACTGAGCTAAG
>CAIMMM010000106.1 GCA_903842575.1 uncultured Bacteroidota bacterium
ACGCCTTGCAATCTTCCGTAAGGACAGGCAATGATACAAACTTGTTCTCTAAACCATGCAAAAATAAAATAGAAAACCCCTGTAAATATTGACAATGCAATTAAGGTGCTCCCGTGATTTACGGGACCGTCCTCGATCATTTTAAACAATTCATCACTACCAATGAGGTAAGCCAGAAAAACATTGGCTATAAAAAAGGAGAGGATTAAAAAAACTGACCATTTCAGGCCTTTCTTTCTGATTTTTTCAACATTCCACTTTTGTTTTGATAAACGAATTTGAGCACCCCGGTCACCTTCAATCCAATACTCTATCCTACGAAAAACCATTTCAAGGAATATAGTTTGCGGACAAATCCACCCACAAAATATTCGTCCAAAAATGACTGTGAATAGAATGACAAATACAACCCCGATAATCATAAAAAGAACGAAAAGGTAAAAGTCCTGTGGCCAAAAAGGAAAACCAAAAATATTAAATCTTCGTTCCAAAACATTGAACATCATAAACTGATTGCCATTTATTTTAACAAATGGATTGGCAATCAGAATAATCAATAAAAAATAACTAACCCATTTTCTATAGTTATAAAACTTACCCGAAGGTCTTTTAGGAAAAATGAATTTTCTATTCCCATCTTTATCAATCGTAGCAATGGTATCTCTAAAAGCTTCATCTACCAAATTAGACATTTTAATTTATTTATTAACTTGAGTACTATCCGTAATTGTAATTACTGCGGCATCTTTTTTTGGTGCATTTTCATCTACCCAAATTTCACCTTCTGGTGCTTTTGGATCTTTTGGATTACTTCCTTTTAATGAAATAACATAACTAGCCACAGTTTGAATTTCTTTTGGTTTTAGAGTTCCTTTCCATGCAATCATTCCTTTTCCATCACGACCACCATTTGTAATTGTATGAAATAAGTTTTTAATTCCACCTCCTAAAATCCATTGCTCGTCTGTTAAGTTAGGTCCAATTTGACCACCCGCATCAGCTCTATGGCATGCAATACAATTTTTCGTGAAAATTGTTTTCCCTTCGGCTATAGCAGCTGCGTCAGTTAGTAAAGTAACTGTTTTTTCATCCATCATATCGGGTGCAGTTTTCATATATGCTGCAACTTCAATTTTGGCTTGTGCCATTTCATTTTTAAGCTCCATTTCTTGATCTGGCGCGCCCAAAATTTCAAATCTCACAAGATAAATTACAGCAAATACAATGCATCCTAAGAATAAATAAACCCACCAAGGCGGTAAAACATTGTCCAATTCTTTGATGCCATCATAATCGTGGTCTAACATAAGCTCTCCTTCATTTTCCATTGGGACAGTTCTTGTTAGTTTTTTTAGCAAACTTTTATACCAATCGCTTTCCTTGAAATTCAAACTATTAATAGTATCTATTTTTTGTTTTTGCTCTTCAGAAAGTATTTGATACATTACGTTATTAATTGCGCTTAAAGTAATTTCTATTGCAATCAAAAGAAATAGGAATACAAACAAAAACAAGGCAATCATTGGATATTTCACAAAGGCGAAATCTTTTCCAGAATCAACAAAATATTCCATTGCACCAACAACAATAAAGAAAATTAAGGGTACTCTTATATAGGAAGGAATTAATTTTTTCATTTCTTATGTTTTTAAATTATTATATTAACTAATTATCGTTTAGAGGAATGTTACTTAATTCATCTATTTTTTCTTTTTTATATGTTAAAACCCATATCCCTAGCCCAATAAAGAAGGCAAAAAAGATTAATAATGATACTATTGGAAAAATAGCAACTCCATCAATGGTTTCCATATTGTGTTTTATTTGTTCGAACATTTTTTTTAGTTTTAAAGTCATAAAGTCAAATGATCTATAGCCGTTTGACTTTATGACATTCAATAATTATTTATTTTTTACTTTAATATCTGTTCCTAATCTTTGAATGTATGCGATTAGTGCTACTATTTCTCTTTCATTCATTGGAACAAATTTTTCGCCTCGTCCTTCTACTTTTTGCTTGCTATCGTCATAACTTTTCACAAAATCAGGATCCGTTTTTAAGCTTTCTTCAATTTTCATGGCTTGCATTCTTAAGTCATTTGAACCATTTGCAATTTCAGCATCTGTATAAGGAACACCTAATGTTCTCATGGCTTGCATTTTCTTTTCTAACAAAGAAATATCCATAGCTTTATTTTCAAATAACCATTTATATCCTGGCATAATAGATCCTGATGAAATACTTTGTGGATCCCAAAAATGATTGAAATGCCAACTGTCATTGTATTTCCCTCCCTCTCTTAACAAATCGGGACCGGTTCGTTTAGAACCCCAAAGGAATGGATGATCATACACAAACTCTCCTGCCTTAGATTGAGGGCCATATCGTTCCACTTCGCTTCTAAATGGACGCACAGATTGTGAATGGCAACCTACACAACCTTCACGGATGTATAAATCCCGACCTTCTAATTCTAAAGGGGTATAGGGTTTTACGCTTGCAATAGTTGGAATGTTTGATTTAATCATAATAGTTGGAACTATTTGAACTATTCCACCTATTAAGATTGAAATAACTGCAAAAATGATCAACTGAATTGGTCTTCTTTCTAACCAAGAATGGTATTTTTCGCCTTTAATTCTACCGGCACTAATTTTAATTAATGCTGGTGCTTCGGCTAGTTCGTCTTCCACTTTTGCATTGGCACGAACAGTTTGAATAATGTTATAAACCAAGACAAACATTCCAATTAAATACAATGTTCCTCCAACAGCTCTCATCCAATACATTGGTGTAATTTGAGTCACTGTTTCAAGGAAATTCCCATAAGTTAAAGTACCGTCTGGATTGAATTGTTTCCACATAGAGGCTTGTACAAATCCAGCAACATACATAGGAAGAGTGTACAATATGATTCCTAACGTTCCGATCCAAAAGTGAAAATTTGCTAATTTTATGGAATACAATTTACCTTTCGTCATTCTAGGTATTAACCAATAAATCATACCAAATGCCATAAATCCGTTCCAAGCTAAAGCGCCAACGTGAACGTGAGCAATAATCCAATCTGTATAATGCGCAATAGCATTGAATTTTTTAAGTGATAACAATGGTCCTTCTAAAGTTGCCATCCCGTAACCCGTAATAGCCACAACAAAGAATTTTAAAATTGGTTCTGTTCGCACTTTATCCCAAGCACCGCGAAGAGTTAAAAGTCCATTTATCATTCCACCCCAAGACGGTGCAATTAACATAATGGAAAACACAACACCTAAGTTTTGTGCCCATGTTGGTAATGCAGAATATAATAAATGATGCGGTCCAGCCCAAATATAAATGAAAATCAATGACCAAAAATGCACAATGGATAACTTATAGGAATACACAGGGCGATTAGCTGCTTTAGGAATAAAATAATACATCAATCCTAAAAATGGAGTAGTTAAGAAAAAAGCAACGGCATTATGCCCATACCACCATTGTACTAATGCATCTTGAACTCCAGCATAAACACTATAACTTTTCAATGTTGAAACAGGTAATTCCAAACTATTAAAAATATGTAAAACAGCAACGGTAACAAATGTGGCAATATAAAACCAAATAGCTACATACAAATGGCGCTCTCTTCTTTTGATGATTGTTCCAATCATATTGATACCAAATGCCACCCAAATCAAGGCAATTGCAATATCAATTGGCCATTCTAATTCGGCGTATTCTTTTGAAGAAGTGTAACCCAATGGCAATGAAATAGCTGCTGCAACAATAATTAGTTGCCAACCCCAAAAGTTTAAATTACTCAAAAAATCACTGAACATTCTGGCTTTCAGCAATCGCTGAAGCGAATAATATACACCCGCAAACATAGCGTTTCCAACAAAGGCAAAAATAACTGCATTGGTATGTAAAGGTCTCAATCTACCAAAACTCAACCACGAAATTCCGTCGGTTAGGTTTGGAAAAAGAAACATTGTGGCTAATAAAAGTCCCACTAGCATCCCTACTACGCCAAAAACGATAGTGGCATAAAGAAATTTCTTTACAATTTTGTTGTCGTAATAAAATTGTTGCATTTCCATAGATAAAATTTGTTTAAAAGTTTAATGTTTAAATTTGTTACTATTATTCTTTCCTTTCGACTTTTGGCGTTATAACTTTTGATTCTATTAGTTCATCGTCAAAAAGAATTCGTACAGAAGGAGTATAATCGTCATCATATTGTCCCGTTTTTATTGCTAAAATAAAAGCAATAAAAAAGCCAACAGCAACCAATATACTAATGGAGATTAATAAATAAATGACACTCATACCTTAAATTTGTGTTAAACAAAAATACATTAGCCTATCCTATTAAAACATGACATTTGTCATACTCATTAAGTTTTATAATTTTAAATTTTTACTGTAAAAATTACTTGTCAATGTTACGAAACTTACAATAGTAACCGTACTCAAAGGCATAATAATAGCCGCAATCAAAGGTGATAAATTTCCTGTAATGGCAAACGACAAACCAACAATATTGTACAATATTGAAAGAGCAAAACTCATTTTTATGGTAATAATGGCTTTTTTTGAAAGCTTCAAGAAATAATTTAATTTTTGAAATTCGGAAGCATCCAAAATGGCGTCACATGCTGGTGAAAATACATTTACATTTTCAGAAATAGAAATCCCAACATTACTTTGTGCCAAAGCTCCTGCATCATTCAAACCATCACCAACCATCATAACATTTTTACCTTCTTCCTGTAATTTTTTAATAAATTCTAATTTTTGTTCGGGCTTTTGATTAAAAATAAATTCTGTACTACTAGGTAAAAGTTGTTCCAATGTTGTACGCTCCCCTTCGTTATCTCCAGATAGAATTTTTATTTGATAATTTGTACTTAAATTCTCGAAAAGCATTGCTAATCCTTCACGATATTCATTATTAAAAATGTATTTTCCATAATAAACATCATTAATTTTTATATGAACAGCTGTTTGATAAATAGTACTCTCTTCCAGTTTTTCAACAAAAAGAGACGAACCAATTTTAAATTTATATTCCTCAATTTGAGCTTGAATTCCTTTTCCAATAATTTCTTCAAAATGGTCTAATTTTAATCGTTTTCCTTCAGGCAAAAAGTCATATAACATCCTACTTAATGGATGATTGGAAGCGCGAAGAACGTTTTTAATTAAAATCAAATACTCCTCAGAAAGAGTTTTCCCTTCATAGGAAATGTTGGATTTTTTGTTAGTAGTTATAGTACCCGTTTTATCAAAAACTATGGTGTCAACTTTTGCTAATTGCTCAATTACAATGGCATTTTTGAGATAAAATTTCTGCTTACCTAATATACGTAAAACATTCCCAAAGGTAAATGGCGCTGTCAATGCCAAAGCACATGGACAAGCTACTATCAGAACTGCCGTGAAAACATTAAAGGCAATATTGACATCGATAAAAATCCAATAACCAAATCCAGAAAAGGCGATTAACAAAAGAATAGGAGTGAAATAACGGCTAATTTTATCCGTGATAGTTTTGTGTTTTTGCGTTACATTTTTCTGAAAAACAGCATTGCTCCACAATTGTGTTAGATAACTTTGAGAAACGGAAAATAAAACTTCCATTTCAACTACTTTCCCAATTTGTTTTCCTCCAGCGAATATTTTGTCTCCGGATTTTTTGGTAATTGGAATAGCTTCTCCAGATACAAAACTATAGTCAATTTCAGCTTTTTCGGAAATTAAAATTCCATCAACTGGAATTAACTCTTGATTTCGAATTAGTAATCGGTCTCCTTTTTGGACATCATATATTGGGACACTTACTTCAGAGGTATCCGAATTGATTTTGGTAACTGCAATTGGAAAATAGGATTTAAAATCTCTTTCAAAACTTAAAAAATTATAAGTTTTAATTTGAAACATTTTACCTAAAAGCATAAAGAAAATAAGACCTGTCAAGCTGTCAAAAAAGCCTGAACCATAATCCATAATAATATCAAAAGTGCTTCGGATAAAAAAGATAACAATTCCCAAAGCAATAGGGATATCAATGTTTAGTATTCCGGATTTAATGCTTTTGTAGGCAGAAATATAATAGCCACTAGCCGAATAAAAGAAAGTAGGCAATGATAATGCAAAAATTAACCAACGGAAAAATCCACGATACTGATCGAGCCAATATTCTTTAACTTCAAAATATTCAGGAAACGAAAGCAACATTATGTTACCGAAACAGAAAAAGGCAACACCTAATTTATAGGTTAAACTTCTATCTATATTCTTCTTTCCAGTTTCATAATTTTCCAAACTGATATAAGGTTCATAACCAATAGAACTCAACAAATCGACAATCTCTTTTAGCGATACAATTTGCGGATTATAAATAATCCGAACTTTCTTTTCAGGGAAATTAACCTGAGAACTGTTTATTCCTTTTTGAAGACGTTGTAGATTTTCCAATATCCAAATACACGAACTACAATGAATGTGAGGAATATTAAGTGATGTGATTGCTGTTGTATCTTCTTGGAATTCAAGAAGTTTCGAAACTATACTTTCGTTTTCTAAAAAATCATATCTCCCCTTAATATCTAAAGGAGTTGCGCCAGGTGATTTTTCGAAATCATAATAGCAAGACATATCATTCACACTGAAAATTTCATAAACAGTTTTACAACCATTGCAACAAAAATTTCTAGTATCAAATAAAATTTCTTCTTCTTTAATAATAACTAAACCACAATGGAAACAGTTATTTGCGTCCATAAATTTTGCTCATTTTACCTGGCGCAAAGGTCTTAAATTAATGTTAATTAAAATATGATATTTATCATATATATTTGTAGTTTTGTAGAGGTTAAAAAAATACAACATGAGTAAATGTGAGCAGTGTATTATTAGACAGTTTAGTTCCTTAAAAGCTTTGAATAAAGAGGACCTTTTAAAAATGGCGGAATGTAAAACGTCTTATACTATAAAAAAAGGGGAGCCTATTTTTGAAGAAGGGGATAGTTTAAAAGGAGTTTTTTGCATTAAAGATGGTGTTTGCAAATTATCTAAATTGAGCTCCAACGGAAAAGACCAAATTGTAAAATTGGTAAAACCTGGAGAATTATTAGGACAACGTTCTATGATTAGTGATGAAGTGGCTAATTTGAGTGCTGTTGCACTTGAGGATATGGAAGTTTGTTTTATTCCAAAAACAGAAATTCTAGGTTTTTTCAATGAAAACAATACGTTTTCTATGAATGTGATGAAAACCATTTGTGGCGACTTAAAAGAATCTGATGACCATATGATATCCATGGCTCAAAAAAGTGTTAAAGCAAGATTGGCTGAATCATTAATTTATCTTCATGAAACTTTTGGAACCAATGAAGATGGTTCATTACACATTCAACTATCAAGAGAAGAATTAGCGGGAATGATAGGTACAGCTACCGAAAGTTGTATTCGTTTGTTATCGGAATTTAACAAGTTGGAAGTTATTGAATTAGACGGAAAAAAAATTACAGTTAAAGAGGTGTCCAAACTAAAAAGGATTGCCGAATAAATCCACATCCTTGGTTTAATTATCTGTTAAAATTCATTAATATGATAATTATCAGTTTTTAAACCCTTGCCATTTATAATATTTGCAGATTACAACACCATTATTTATGACTACAAATAAAAACATTCATACTTTCCACATTCCTGTTATGGGATTAGCTTATACTATTGATAGCCCCATAAGAGTGTCTCAATATGGAATTTCATCCGTGATTTCTATAATTGATGATGAAATAATTGAAAAGATGAATACCTTTTACAGCAAAAAATTTAATTTTGATTACAAAGGAATTTCAACTAAAATTCATGATTATCGTGCACTAAGGATAACTTCTTACCTAAATATGGTTGATGAAGTTGTAAAGAAAAAATTTGATGATTTCAAACAAGAATTAGTTGAAAACAAAGAAGTTTTAGAGAATTATATTGCTATGCTTCCAAACAAATCTGAAATTAAAAAAGGATTACAAAATTTAATTGAGGACGGAATTAAATATAAAGAAAACATCAAAATATATCTTGAAAATAATTTATCTGCCGGGAATATTGACGTGAATATTATGACAAAAGTTGACAAAGACAACTTTATCAAAGACGAACAATTGCCTGTTATTTTTAATGATGCACACGCTTCACTTCGTGGATTTGCAAATAGTAATTTATCATCAGGTGTTGTATTATCTGCTGGAATGAATCCGAGATTGTATAGTTATTTCGAAAGTTTTGAAGACTTTTTCCCCGATTTAAATGGTAAATTAAAAAAGAAAATAATACTTAAAGTTAGTGATTTTCGTTCAGCCATGATTCAAGGGAATTTTTTAGCGAAAAAAGGCCTTTGGATTTCAGAATATCGAATTGAATCGGGATTAAATTGTGGAGGGCATGCCTTTGCAACAGATGGTTATTTATTAGGTCCCATTTTGGAAGAGTTTAAAGAAAAAAAAGGACAACTTATACAATCAGCTCACGAATTAATGATAAAAGCATTGGAGCAAAAAGGGATGTTCACACCAGAAAAACCAATGGAATTGAAAATTACAGTTCAAGGAGGTGTTGGCACTTCAGAAGAGCATGAATTTTTATTAGATCAATACAAAGTAGACTCTGTGGGTTGGGGTTCTCCATTTTTATTAGTTCCAGAAGCAACTTCTGTTGATATAGAAACACGAGCATTATTAGCCAATGCTACTGAAAAAGATTTATATTTAAGTCATATTTCGCCATTAGGGATTCCGTTTAATACTGTAAAAGGAACTAGCAATGAAGCGTTGAAACAAAGTAGAATTAAAGAAAATAAATCGGGTAGTTCGTGTCCGAAAAAATTATTAGCACTAAGCAAAGAATTTTCAAATCAGGGAATTTGCACGGCATCCAAAAAATACCAAGACATTAAATTGGAAGAATTAGAGGTACAAAAAACCGAAATTTCTTCATCAGAATACGACAAAATTAAAAATAAAATTACCGAAAAATCATGTCTTTGTGTTGGATTGGTTAATGCTGCCTATTTGGAAAATGACATTGAAATTAAAGGACAAGAACAGGGAGTAGTGATTTGTCCTGGTCCCAATTTGGCTTATTTTGATAAAGAAGTTTCACTTTCTGATATGGTTAAACACATTTATGGAAACACATCTGTATTGGGGAAAATTTATCGTCCAAATATTTTTATCAACGAATTAAAAATGTATGTTGATTATTTAAAAAACGAAATAGAAACTGTTTCAACAGAAGTTACTTCTGCTCAAATCAAGAAACTACAATTATTTAAAAATAACTTGATTGAAGGAATTAACTATTATGAAAATTTATTTGTAACAACTACTTTTTTTAAAGATTGTTATGAAACTATGAAAAATCAATTACAATCTTATAAAAATGCAATTTTAGAAATTGAAATTCCACAATTGGAAATAGTGTAAATCAATTAAATAGCTTTTTAAAAGAATTATATTTTACAGTTATTGTGTAAAAAAACTCTCTTTCCACCAAAGCAATTCGAACTGTATAATTTTTATACCATGATTTAATTCCTTTTTCCTGTGCTTCCAAATGATCTAAATTTTGTTTCCACTTTTTTATTGATTGCAAATCCTTCCAATAGGAAACGGTGATACCAATTTCGTTTCGGGCCGATTCGACGCCCAAAATCCAACTTGTTGTTTTGCTAAATCAACCATTTTTGCGGCCATTTTGTCATAACCATCCGTTTTGTTGGTTTTCATGGATGTGAATATTACAGCGTAATAAGGTAATTCCATATCTTTAAACTTAAATTCTCTAAAGTCTGAATACAGAACACTAAAGCTTTTTGGCTTCATTCCAAAACACATCCATCTCTGCTAGACTCATATCCATCAATGGTTTTCCCAATTCTCCTGCTTTACTTTCAAGATATTGAAAACGTTTTATGAATTTTTTATTGGTACGTTCCAAAGCATCTTCGGGATTGATGTTTAGAAAACGAGCGTAGTTAATCATAGAAAATAAAACATCCCCAAATTCTCCCTCAATTTTATCTTGATTTCCAGCTTCAACCTCCTCTTGTAGCTCTTGTAATTCTTCCTGTACTTTATCCCAAACCTGGTGTGGTTCTTCCCAATCAAAGCCAACTCCTTTTACTTTATCTTGTATTCGGCTCGCTTTCACAAGTGCTGGTAAACTTTTGGGAACACCTTCCAATACCGACTTTTTCCCTTCTTTAAGCTTAAGTTTTTCCCAGTTTTGTTTCACTTCTTCTTCATCAGCAACTACAACATCGCTATAAATATGAGGATGACGATGGATGAGCTTATCGCATATTTCATTACAAACATCAGCTATGTCAAAATCATTGGTTTCACTTCCTATTTTGGAATAAAAAACAATGTGCAATAGCAAATCGCCTAATTCTTTTTTCACTTCATTTAAATCATTATCCAATATGGCATCTCCCAATTCATAGGTTTCTTCAATAGTCAAATGACGTAAAGTTTGCAAGGTTTGCTTTTTATCCCAAGGACATTTTTCACGCAAATCATCCATTATTGTTAATAATCTGTCGAAAGCTTGAAGTTGAAGTTGTCTTGAATTCATTGTTTTAGATTTATGTAAAAATAAAAAATCCTACTTCTAGATGTTAGAAATAGGATATATATTTATAAAAAGTAATTAACTATTTTTTTGCCTTTGGCTTTTTCGCAACTATTGCTTCGGCTTTTACTTCTTCAACCACTTGGTCTTTTATGGCTTCTGCATTTTCAATTATAGGCTCTTCTTTTGAAACCAATCCTTTGGCTTGCAAAATATTATACCAATTCAACACTTTTTTAATATCGGAAGCATATACTCTTTCATCATCATAATCGGGTAGAACTTCTTTAAAATAGGCAATTAATTTTGAATTATCTTCTTTATGAGAAATAGCTGGCCCTTCATTTTCTTTAATAGCAATGGCTCTCAAAATATCAACCAAAGCTTTTTCTTCGGTAAAAGTATATATTGAAATTTCAGTTAGTAAACTTACGTTACTACGCAATCCTACAGTAATTTTTTTACCGTCAATTAATGATTCGGCGACAAATCCCGAACGAGTTTGCACTTTTAATGCATATAATCCTGGATATCCAGCAATAGCTAATATTTTTTCTACGTTCATTTTATTTTATTGAATATTTTATTTTTATTTTTTTATGACTTAAATCGAAATTTATCTTCCTTTTTTTGCAGCGAACTTCATTCTATAATCGGGTCTAGCTTTACCTTCCATGATATTTTGAAGTTTCTTTTTGATTAATTGTTTTTTTAGAGTAGTTAAGTGATCTGTAAACAAAACACCTTCAATATGATCATATTCGTGCTGAATTACTCTGGCAATTAAACCATCAAAAATTTCTATTTTTTTGGTGAAATTTTCATCACAATATTCAATTGTTATTTTTTCATTTCTAATAACATCTTCACGAACTTCTGGAATACTCAAACAACCTTCGTTAAATCCCCATTCATTGCCTTCTTCTAATAACATTTTGGCATTTATAAATGTTCTTTTAAATCCATTTAATTGTCTTTTTTCTTCGGTTGTTAAGTCATCACTATCACTAAAAGGTTCTGTATCTACAATGAACAATCGAATAGCTAAACCAATTTGTGGCGCTGCCAATCCAACTCCATACGCATTGTACATGGTATCATACATGTTTTCAATTACCTCTTTTAAATTTGGATATTCTGGAGTTATTTCTTCTCCAATTTTTCGCAAAACTGGTTCGCCGTAACCGTATATTGGGATAATCATTTTTTTATTTTTTTTTGGCAAAATTAAATAATTTAAATCATTTTCCTAATCAAATAATCTTGTAATAGGATTGTAGCAGCAATCTCATCAATCAAAGCCTTGTTTTGCCGTTGTTTTTTATTTAAACCACTATCAATCATAGTTTGAAAAGCCATTTTTGAAGTAAAACGTTCATCGGCTCTTTCTACTTTCATATCGGGAAAATTCTTTTGAAATTGGGAAACAAATTTTTCAATGATTGGCGTACTTTCAGAAGGTTGTCCATTCATTTGTTTGGGTTCGCCAATTAAAACTTTCACAACATTTTCTTTTTCAAAATAGGATTTAAGAAATGGAATGACAGTTTCGGAAGGTATTGTGGTCAAACCTGAGGCAATAATTTGCAACTCATCGGTAACTGCAATCCCAGTGCGTTTTAATCCAAAATCAATGGCAAGAATTCTAGGCATTTTTATTTTATGATTTAATTAATCGCTTCAAATTTAGCTAAAAGAGGTGATTTTGATTTGTTCAACAGAAGAATTTTTCCTTTAATAGAGTAATGATTAACTTCTTCCAACATTTTCATTAGCTTACTTTCTAAATCCATATTTGGGCAAGCCATCATTGTAGAAACAATATTTGAAAAGCATATTTCAAATGATTTTGGCATGGCAAAATTTCCGTTAAAATTATTACACCCTGCATAACCGTGAAATCTTCCATCTTTAGAATTTAATTGGATAAAAAAATCTTTTGTCCCTTTTTGATTGACTTTTTTACCGTTTAATTCTATTAACTTCCAATGTGTTTTTGCCAAAGCAAATTTTCCCTGAGCCGGATTAACTGCTTTAATAACAGTTTTAGTAATCATTCGATTATTTAATCTTTCCGTTGATGGACTTTCGTCAATTTCTTTTGTCATTTCCACAGATGACAATTCTTTTCTAAGAATATAATTGGAAGCCAAATTTCCAGTAATTTTATTGGCTGACATATCCAATTGTGTCAATAAATTTTCTCCAACAAAATATTGATTGGGTGCGTTTTTAACATCATTTAATACTATAGTATTGCCTTTACTGCCCCATGTGAATCGTCCCTTTTCCTCAAATACTTTTGTACTTTTCCCTTGATAACTAGTTTTCAAAGAATAGGTTGCATTCTCTTTTAATTCCAATGTTGTTTTGATTCCATCACAGTCTGCACAGGGCAAAATTCCTTTGTAAACTCCAATATAATCTAATGAATTTTGGGAAGTGTGACTATCCTCTTTTGCACTATCAATATTTACAACGGTAACATTAGTAACTATTGCTTCATTTTTTGTTTGCTTTTGACAGCTTACAATAATTAAGAAAAAAAAACCAAGAATAAAAATTCTTTTTTTCATAGTGATTGATATTATGCTTTAACAGGCAAATATAATTAAAATAAAATCTCAAGTTTTCCCTATTTTTTGTTAATAAAACACCCAATCATTTACCCGTTTTCAAAAATTGCAATTATCTTTGCTCAAAACCATAAAAAATGAATAGTTTAAGACCAATTATAGAATCCGCTTGGGAAAACCGAACTTTATTGCAAGAGGAAATGACTACAGCTGCCATTAGAGAAGTTATTAATTTACTCGATGCTGGAACATTAAGAGTTGCCGAACCAACTGAAAAAGGTTGGCAAGTGAATGAATGGGTAAAAAAAGCAGTGGTTCTTTATTTTCCGATTCAAAAAATGGAAACTATAGAGGTTGGTATTTTTGAATATCACGATAAAATTCCTTTGAAAAGAGGTTATGCCGAGAAAGGAATTCGAGTAGTTCCTCATGCTGTAGCGCGTCATGGCGCTTATATTTCCAAAGGCGTTATTTTAATGCCAAGTTATGTAAATATTGGCGCCTATGTTGATGAAGGAACGATGGTAGATACCTGGGCTACAGTTGGAAGCTGCGCTCAAATTGGTAAAAACGTACATCTATCCGGTGGTGTTGGAATTGGCGGTGTTTTAGAACCCTTGCAAGCAGCACCTGTTATTATTGAAGATGGCGCTTTTATAGGTTCCCGTTGCATTGTTGTGGAAGGTGTTCATGTAGGCAAAGAAGCCGTTCTTGGAGCCAATGTTTGTTTGACAGCATCTACAAAAATCATTGATGTCACAGGAAATGAGCCTATAGAAATGAAAGGTTTTGTTCCAGCACGTTCGGTTGTAATTCCTGGTAGCTATACCAAATCATTTCCTGCGGGAGATTTTCAGGTGCCTTGTGCTTTGATTATTGGAACACGTAAACCTTCAACCGATTTGAAAACATCTTTGAATGATGCATTGCGAGAATACGATGTAGCTGTTTAGATTATAGCGTGAATTTTTCCAAATACCAATTTACCTGAGCTTCTAATCCTTTTCTAAAAGTTACTTTTGGTTTGTAACCCAATATGCTTTTAGCTTTATTTATAATAGCTTCCGTTCTTTGTTGGTCACCTTTTCTAGCAGGTTTATGATCTATTATTAATTGCTTACTCATAATTTCTTCTACAATTGAAATCCCTTCTTGTGTAGTATGGACTTCATCGGTTCCTAAATTAATGATTTCACCATTCACAAGGGATTCTTTTTCAATAATGGAAGCCAAACCAGCAACAATGTCACCTACGTAAGTAAAACTTCTTTCATGTTTTAAACTGCCTTCAAACAAGGGAAAAGGTTTGCCAAAATATAAATTTTCAATAAGTTTCGTATATAATTTTTCTGGGCGTTCCCTTGGACCATAAACGGAGTATAATCTAATGGAACATGCATTTAATTTTCCTAATCTGTGCAAACCTAAAACCAATTGCTCTGCTGCCAATTTGGTACTTCCATAAAAAGAGACCGGCTTAGCAGCTACTTTCTCATCAACATTAGCGACTAAACCATACACAGATGAAGTAGAAATATTTACAAACGATTTTAAATTGGGATTGTATTGTAAAACGGCTTCTAGTAAATTTTGTGTTGCAAAAATATTATTAGTAACATAATCACTTAAAGGTATTTCGGGAGAAATTCCAGGTTGTGCTGCTAAATGATAAATAAAATCATAAGGTTTTATAAAAATGGATTGTAAATCAGAGTTCAAATCAATTTCAAAAATTTTAATGCCACGATTTTGCAAATCCTGAGCGTTCATTCGCTTTAAATCCGGACTATAATAATCGTTGAAATTATCTAACCCAACTACTTCATGGCCCAATTCAGTAAGTTTTTCACAAAGATGTGAAGCGATAAATCCTGCAGCGCCAGTTACTAAAATTCTCATGGTTTTTTTTCTCGTTGGATATAAAACATTATATAAATTGCAAATATAATAAAGTGATGAGATTAAGATGTTGTCGATTTGTTTTTATTTAAACCACTAATAATTTTACTTATATTTGTTTTTTCAATGATAATTAAATTTTATGAAACTTAAAGAGTATCCTATTTCATTATACAATACTATAAAATTATTATCAATACCCATTAGTAGATTGAATAATACATCTTCGTCAGTTCCTGTTATCATTTCACTCACAACCATTGAATCGCGCTTAAAAAAAGTACACATCACTTTGAGAAGTGTAATGAATCAAAGTGTTAAACCTGAAAAAATTGTACTTTGGATTAACGAAAATGACAAAAATAAAATTCCAAAATCACTTGAAATTTTAACTGGTGATTTGTTGGAAATCAGATATACAAACCATACAAGCTCTCATAAAAAATTAATTCCTTCTCTATTACTTTATCCCGATAAAACAATTGTAACCTGTGATGATGATTTGATTTACGAAAAAACATGGCTGGAAAAATTGTACAACTCGCATTTAAATCACCCTAAAGATATCATTTGCAACACAATGAGGCAGATTGCTGTTGATGTAAATAACAAAATAGCAGATTATAAATTATGGGTTTATAAAGACAAATCAAATTTTATTAAAAATTTAGCTATTGGCGAAGGGGGAATTTTATATCCTCCAAATGCATTAAATAGTAAAGTCATTGACTATGAACTTGCTTTAAAATTGGCGCCAAAAAGTGATGATTTATGGTTTAAAGCAATGGCACTTTTAAATAATACAACAGTAAGAAAGTCAGACAATCCTACTACTTATTTTTTACCCATTCAAGGGACACAAAAAATATCATTGAAAAAAATTAATATTGTTAAAAACTTCAATGTAGACCAATGGAATAATTTGGCCGAATATTTCAATTTAACTATAGATTAGAGTCAATTCCTATTGGTGTTTTGACGACTTTGCTTTTTCGAGTGTTCTCTCTAATAGCAAAATTTTTCTTCCAGGTTGCTTCATTTACATAACCACGTTTATGATCCAAATGAACACAAATTGCTGAATACCGTATTTGTTTTGACTTCAATCCTTTATTAAAAAGTCTTTCCCCAAGCTCTCTGTCCTGACCACCATACTGCATTTCTTGATTAAAACCATTAACTTCCATCAAATCTTTTTTCCAGCCCGAAGAATTGTGACCATTCCAAGAAGCATTGGTTGGTGTCAAAAAATTGAGAGCTTTACTCAAAAAACCAGAAGCAATAAATTTCACATTCTTAAAACTTCTTTTTAACCCTTTTGATATAAGCCATTTTAAGTTAAAACAGTTTTGTTGAATAATATCATCTTTGGTAATTGCCTTAGAAATATCCATCGGTAATTTAAAATACCCCCCAGATAAAAAATATCCTTGTTCTCTGTACTTAAAGTGAACCGCAACAAAATCTTGTCTTGGAATACAATCCCCATCAGTAAAAATTAAATAATCGGAAGTGGCGGCAAGAATAGCTTTGTTGAGGATTTGTGATTTTTGAAAACCATCATCATTCTGCCAAACATGAATTATTGGAATGGAAATCTCATCGCGTAATCTATCAATTAATTCTTTGGTAGCAGCTCTCGAACCATCATCGGCAATGATAATTTCAAAATCTCTAAAGGATTGTATGCTAAAACCAAGAATAACTTTTTCGAGCCATTCCTCTGAATTATAAGTGCTGAAAATAACCGATATCGTCATAAATATTTAATTCGTTGTGGCAAAATTACACATTATTTGTATTCTCAATTCCTGTTGCTATCCTTGTTATTTTGTTTTTTTTATTAAACTTTCTAATACCAAGATTGAATTTGATTTTTTCTTCGTTTACATAACTCCTCGCATGATCCAAGTGAATACAAATGGCCGAATAACGAATTTGTTTCGATAACAACCCATTGTTGAACAAACGTTCTCCCATTTCCCTATCTTCTCCTCCGTAATCCAACAATTCATTAAATCCATTGATGGCGAGAATATCCGATTTAAATCCGGAAGAATTATGCCCGTTCCAAGAACGTTTTGTTGGTGTGAGCCAGTTCATGAATGCTGCAAAATAGTTGTTGTGACTTAGTTTGGTCCATTTAAAATTGATTCCCAATCCTTGTCTTTTCAGCCAAGAAATTTGAAAGCACTTTTGTTCCAAAATATCGGCATCTGAAATAGCAGCAGAAATAGCCAACGGAAGTTTAAAATAACCTCCAGATAGGAAATAACCAATTTCTTTTGATTTTAAATGATTTTCAACAAAATCCATCCTGGGAATGCAATCACCATCTGTAAACAATAAATATTCGGAATTTGATTTTACAATGGCTTGATTCAAAATTTTACACTTTCTAAAACCATTATCTTCATGCCAAACATGTTTAATAGGATACTTAAATTTGCTCTTAAAACCCTCAATAACAGCAACTGTCTTACTTGTTGAACCATCATCTGCCACAATAATTTCAAAATCGTTTTCTGTTTGAATAGTAAAACCTAGTAACACTTTGTGTAACCATTCTTCAGAATTATAGGTGGAAATAATTATTGACAATTTCATACTATACAAACATAAAGAATAAATTGGATTTTATATAACGAAAGAACTAGAAGTCTTTTAAGAAAAAATTTTCAAACAGTCATACCACTAGTTTTAATTAACATAATGGTGTAATATTTCTGAACTTCGAAAAATTAACTAATTTTACCAAAAAAATTATAAAAATGTTTAACCATTATTTGACAACTCGATTCAATTTAAAATCTGCCAATTGGGACGTGACCAAAAACAATGAATTGTTGTTGACCGATGAATGGATGGACAATAGAATGTGGTTGTTTGAAAATTTCTGTTTCCCTTCAGTTGTAGCACAAACCAATCAAAATTTCACATGGGTGTTATATTTTGATAGCAATACTAAAGACATTTATAAAACCAGAATCCTTGAATTAATTAAATCCTATCCAAATTTTAAAGTGTTTTTTATTAATGGCATGGATTCATTTTACCCTGAATTTCTTCAATTTATAAAAGTAGAATCCAATGACAAACCCTATCTAATTACTACTAGAATAGATAATGATGATAGTATTCATAAAGATTTTATCAACGAAGTTCAAAAGCATTTTAACCAACAGGAGTATCGAGCAATTGATTTTATTACTGGATATTCACTTCAAATTGAACCTAATTTTATTCTTGGAAAGAAAGAGCAACTTTTTAATCCTTTTATAAGCCTAATTGAAAAAAATGTCAATCCAAAAACTGCCATTCACCAAGATCACAGGCATTGGAAAAGGGATGAAAAAGTGACTCAAATTGCGGGTAAAAGATTGTGGCTATCCATTATTCATCAACGCAACAAAGTGAATAAATTCGATGGGTATGGAAATGTTAATTGGGAAAACTTAAAAACAGACTTCATATTATCCGAAGAAGCTAATAACTTAATCACAAAAAATACGATACCATTCACGGATTGGATATTTACAAGCATCAAAAACCAAATTACACAAGGATTTGAATTAAATTTTAAATTATTAAAAAGAAAACTTGGACTTTATAATTTCATTAAATAGCCATTAAAAAAGTAATTATGTCATCAGAAACAAAATGGAATAATTTTCTTAAAGAACTTAGTAATCTACTTTTCTTTTGGGTTTTTGGTTTCCTGTTTTTTACGCTTTTTAGACTTATTTTTATTGCCCTTTTTCATAATAAAATTTCAAATTCCATAGATTTAAACGAAATATTCAATGTGCTTTTAATGGGTTTCCGATTTGACTGTACTGCTATTGCTTATTTTTTGTTACTCCCATTACTTTTTCTTTTACTCTTTTCTCCTTTTGAAAAATTCAAATTAATTGCAATAACAAGAAAAATTTTTCAAGTACTATTTTTAATTCTTTCTACATTGATTTGTGTTATTACAATCAACTATTTTATTGAATATGGCGACCAGTTTAACAATTTCCTTTTTTTAGCACTCTATGATGATCAAAAAGCCGTTTTAAAAACCATAATCGAATATTTTCATCCCCTTCTAAATAGCATTGTATTGTTATCAAGCATTGTTATAGGAGTTTATATTTTTAAGTATTTTGAAAATAAAGAAAGAATTTATACTATTTTAAAGAAAATTAATTTCAAGAAAAGTAAGGTTATTATCACCCTTGTTTTTATAACTCTTTTCATAACTGGTATCCGAGGCTCCTTCTCTTCTATTCCGGTGCTGAGAGAATACTCAGGCGTTTCCAACGATTCTTTTTTAAACAAAACGATAATCAATCCTTTTAGGTCTTTAATGTATGCCATTAATGATTTTAATAGTGTGAATTTATTGAATGGCAAAAATCCATTTATGGATAACAATCAATTTAAGAATGCCTATTCTACTGATAAAGTTACCGATATACTTGCAAAAAAAGCAAAAGGACCCACCATTGAAAAACCAAAACAGATTTTTTTAATCGTTATGGAAAGTTATGATTCTTGGCCATTGATGGATAAATACCTGCCGCTTAATTTATCTAGTAATTTAAATAGAATCGCCAAAAACGGAACCCATTTCACTCATTTTTTACCTTCTGGAAACACAACTATCGATTCTTTTGGTGCTATTATGACTAACGTGCCCAATTGCGGTATCAACCTAAGTCATATTGGAACTGTAAATGCGCCTTTTGAATCTTCTATTTTTAAACAATTTAAAAAATTGGGTTACGAAACTAATCTTTATTATGGCGGCTATTTATCTTGGGAAAATATTGGCGAATTAGCTAAATATGAAGGAGTAGACAGAATATTCTCAGGGGTTGATGGTGGCGGAAAAACGGATACTGGAGGTTGGGGAATTGAAGATGAAAAACTCTTTGATTTAGTGATGAAAAATACGGATACGAGCAAACATTCTTTAAATATAATTTTAACCACAAGCTATCACGCGCCGTATGCTGTAGATATAGAAGCTAAAGGATTTCCATACCAATCAACGGATGAGTTTCCGGCAGTCATGAAAAAATATTACGATGGCGCCATGAATCTAAAGGAATTGGGACATCTTTGGTATGGTGATAAAGCAATAGGAGACTTTGTTAAAAAAGCGGAAATTCAATTTTCTGAAGGTCTATTTTGTTTTACAGGCGATCACTTTGGTAGAAAGTTTATCAATAGTAAGCCCAATCTTTATGAGAAATCATCGGTAGCATTTATATTATATGGCAAATCTATTCCCAAAGCTATCAATACAACTCCTGGAAGTCATATCGATATAATGCCAACGCTCATTGAAATGATTGCACCAAAAGATTTTACTTATTATAGTTTTGGCGAATCTATGTTTGACAAGAACAAACACGATGCCTTTGGATATGATAAAATGATTCAGGACAATGACTTGTATTATTTTCCAAAAGAAGCAAAAATTGAAAAAATTAGTCTTGCCAATTTCAAGGAAAGCACGTTTAGGAAAAGTGATTTAACAAAAAAACACGACAAAGTAATGGCGTTAGCATGGCATTATACGGTGAAAGGCAACAAATTAAAAGGCAATTATTCCCAAAAAAAAATAAACAATGCAAGACATTAATCAAGAAGTACACAATGCTTTTGAAGTCATACAAAAAGGTGGTATCATCCTTTATCCAACAGATACAGTTTGGGGAATTGGTTGTGATGCTTCGAATCCAGAAGCCGTTGCAAAAATATATACTTTAAAGCAACGTGAAGAATCAAAGAGTATGATTTGCCTAATGAACGGTGAAAAAATGATGTACAATGTCTTCAAAGACATACCATCGGTAGCCTGGGAAATAATGGATTTATCTGAAAAACCAACCACTTTAATCCTTGATAATCCAAGAAATGTAGCACCCAATCTTATTGCTGATGATAAAACATTGGGCATTCGAATTGTAAAAGAACCTTTTTGTTTCAAATTAATGGAACGCATGAAAAGACCTTTGGTTTCTACATCAGCAAATCTATCCGGCATGTTTCCTCCAAAATCTTTCAAAGAAATTAGCCCCGAAATTATAAAAGGTGTGGACTATGTAGTAAATTTGCACCGCGATAAAATTTGTAATAAACCTTCAACGATTATCAAGTTGACAAATGATAGTCAGGTGAAAATTATCCGCAAGTAACTAATTTGAAAATTTGAAGATTTGAAAATGCTATCGTGAATTTCCAAATTTCCAAATTTCCAAATTTCCAAATTGAACATGAATTACAACAAAGCATTAGAAAATCCAATATTCAAAATCATTGCAAAAGCAAGTCAGGAACTTAATCTTGAAAGCTATGTGATTGGCGGTTTTGTGCGCGATTTTATACTCCAACGCGATTTCAAGAAAGACATTGATATTGTGGCTATTGGTTCCGGAATTGACCTTGCTTTAAAAGTCTCTGAACTATTGCCTCACAAACCCAAAGTTCAGGTTTTTAAAAACTACGGAACGGCCATGTTGCGCTACAAGGAAATTGACATTGAATTTGTCGGTGCCCGAAAAGAAAGTTACAACCAGGAAAGCCGGAATCCAATTGTGGAAAACGGCACTTTGGAAGACGATCAAAACCGTCGTGATTTTACAATTAATGCCTTAGCTTTTTCATTAAATGGAAATAACTATGGCGATCTCATTGATCCGTTTAATGGTTTGGCCGATTTGGAAAACAAAATCATCAAAACGCCTTTAAGTCCTGATATTACTTACTCCGATGATCCTTTGCGTATGCTACGAGGAATCCGTTTTGCCACTCAATTATACTTTGAAATAGAATCGGAATCTTTAACCGCCATTGAACGCAATAAGGACCGAATCAAAATCATTTCTGGGGAACGTATTGTAGATGAATTGAATAAGATTTTAGAAACGAAAAAACCATCCGTTGGCTTTTTACTGTTATACAAAGCCGGACTTTTAGATATCATTCTACCCGAATTGACTGCCTTAAATAATGTAGAAGAAATAGAAGGTCATACGCATAAAAATAATTTTTATCATACACTTGAAGTAGTTGATAACATTTGTCCAAACACTAATGATGTATGGTTACGATGGTCAGCCTTATTGCATGATATTGGAAAAGCACCTACTAAAAGATTCAACAAAAAGCAAGGCTGGACATTTCATGGGCATGAATTTTTAGGCGGAAAAATGGTAAAGAAAATTTTTGAACGTTTGCATATGCCTTTGAACAACAAAATGAAGTTTGTGCAAAAAATGGTGATGCTAAGTTCCCGACCTATTGTTTTGGCAGAAGAAATCGTAACCGATTCCGCTGTGCGACGATTGGTTTTTGATGCTGGCGAAGATGTAGATAATTTAATGACACTTTGCGAAGCGGATATCACAACCAAGAACCCAAACAAATTCAAAAAATATCATAATAATTTCGACATTGTTCGGCAAAAAATCATTGAAGTAGAAGAGCGTGATCATGTTCGGAATTTTCAACCACCAATTTCCGGTGAGGAAATTATGAAACTATTCAATTTAAAACCTTCACGTGAAATTGGCATTTTGAAAGAGGCTGTAAAAGAAGCGATTCTTGAAGGTGAAATTCCAAATGAATATCAAGCTGCTTATAATTTTGTGATGAAAAGGGCAGCGAAACTAGGGTTGAAGAAAATATAGAACTATGAAAAATAACAAATCCATTATATATTGGCTACTTACTGGATGTATTTTACTTTTTGTAATGGTGACAGTTGGCGGGATTACAAGGCTAACGAATTCAGGACTTTCCATGACCGATTGGCATTTAGTAACCGATACTTTTCCTCCTTTGACCGAAGCTAAATGGCAAGAAACTTTTGAAGAATACAAGCAATTTCCTGAATATCAAAAAATAAATGTTCACAACAATTTTACAATATCAGATTATAAATTTATTTATTTCTGGGAATGGTTTCACCGATTTATTGGTCGTATCATTGGCTTGGTTTTCGTCGTTCCTTTTGTTTACTTTTTGATTAAGAAAAAAATTGATTATCCAACACTTAAAAAATGTTTTGTGCTTCTTGGAATGGGAGCATTTCAAGGGTTTTTAGGTTGGTTTATGGTAAAAAGCGGTTTGATAGACAATCCCGATGTGAGTCATTTTAGATTGTCTTTACACTTAACTTTTGCCTTTATCACTTTTGCTTACACACTATGGGTAGCATTGGATTTGATCTATCCTGATAAAAGATTCGTAATTGTTCCTTTGAAAAAATGGGCTCGAATTACATTGGTTTTTCTTTTAATTCAAATTATCTATGGTGGATTTGTAGCAGGATTGAACGCCGGATTAATCCATAATCATTGGCCCTTGATGAGTGATGGACAATTTTTTCACGATAGTATTACATTGGAAAAAGACAGTTGGTTAGCCCAATTTACGGAAGGAAAAAGTGGTGTTCAATTTGTACACCGAACGATAGCTTATGTTGTGGTTGGGCTCATTTTATTTTTATATTTCAAAAGCAAAAAATACACGCTTTCTGCCCAACAACAAAATGGATTGAATGCTTTAGTATTTATTGTGTTTTTACAATTCGCATTGGGCGTTTTTACTTTATTATATAGTGTACCTTTGTGGTTGGGATTGATGCATCAAATCATGGCTTTCATTTTATGGACAACTATGACCTATACGTTGCACCGATTATCAAAATAAAATTACAGACTATATTGTCGCAGTTCTATTGAGAAACTTTTAATGTCAAAACTTACAGATCAGGATAAATTTTTTGACTTATCCGATTACGGAAGACCGTTTGGAAAATTCCTTGCGAAGCAACTTAAAAATACCCGCTTTACTCCTATTCATGTTACAATCCTTTTTGGAATTTCTGGCTTAATTGCTATTTATTGTATTCTCAATAAATACTTTTTAGTTGCTGGTTTTTTTATTGTTTTAAAGTCAGGTATTGATGCTGCCGATGGCGAATTGGCTCGTTTAAAAAAAACACCTTCTTACTTTGGAAGATATCTCGATAGCGTGTTTGATATTGTCTTGAACTTCTTGTTACTAATGGCAATTTGTTATGTTTCCAAAACGAACATTTGGCTCACATTTTTGGCTTTTGTTGGAGTTCAATTACAAGGAACTTTGTATAATTATTACTATGTGATTTTGAGAAACAAATCAGTTGGAGGTGATACAACAAGTAAAGTATTCGAATACAAAACACCCAAAGCATTGCCTGGCGAAACTCAAAAATCTGTAAATATTTTATTTGGAATTTATACTGTCGTTTATGGAATTTTTGACAAAATCATTCACGCCTTAGATAAAGATGCATACAAAATAAAGACCTTCCCCAATTGGTTTATGACTATACTTTCACTTTATGGATTGGGTTTCCAATTATTAATCATTGCAATAATGTTGCCTTTGGGATGGATTGAATTTATTGTTCCTTTCTTCATGTATTATACTTTATTAATTGGAGTATTAATTGGAGTTAGGAAACAATTTATCCATTAACTCAAGCAGCTATTAAAATCATTGACTCTTTCTTTGCAATAACTACCTTCTACTTTAGTATCCAAAATTAACAAACTTGTTTGATTTTAAAAAAATTCAACAATTCGTAATTCTTAATTCGTAATTCTTAATTTATATTTTACCTTTGACATTCAATAAAAAAAAGGTTATGATTTATAAGTTTAGAGTTATTCTCGATGTAGAAGAAGATGTTTTTAGAGATATTGCTATCCAAGAAGAAGACACTTTGGAGGATTTTCACAATGCAATTGTTAATGCTTTTAGCTTTGACGGCATGGAAGTAGCTTCCTTTTATACCTGCGATGACACTTGGAATCAGGAAGATGAAATCCCAATGTTTGACATTGGCGATGTGCCTGGCGAGCAAAAAATAATGAGCGATTATGCCTTAAATGAGTTGTTAAGTAAGGAACAAACTAAAATCATTTATGTTTATGATTTTATTAATATGTGGACATTCTTAGTAGAATTGGCATCCATAGAAGAACACGAAACTGGAGTTACTTATCCAAACGTTTTGTTCACGGTTGGTGAATTGCCCGACACAGCTCCCGAAAATGAATTTGAAGCAGATAACGATGATTATAAATCTGAATTTGAAGATGATTTGGACGAAGATGACCTCGATATGTTTGATGGTGAAGACAACTTTGAGGATTACGGATTCGAAGAAAACTGGAATTAGTTTCTTAAAAAAAGAAGCAAGACAAAAGAAAAAAGACATTAATATAAAAATTGCCAAGAATTAAAGAATCATCTTTATTCTTGGTTCTTATATCTAAAACCAAAACATGATTAATTTATTCAACACTCATATTGAGAGTTTATCAATACACCGCGTAGGAAACAAAAGCAGAAATGAAGCTCTATTTCTTTCCGAGCAACCTTATAATTTTAACAACGAAATTTTACCTTTATTAAAAGAATATTTCTTCAAATCCTTTCGTGAAAAAGAAGAAAACTATTTCCAATTTGCACACGAAGTAGATTTGGAATACAATGAAATGTTCAAACTAGCAACTGAGGCATTTACTAATCCTGCTAGCATTCATGAGGTTTCAAAAAAAATCACAAAACACCTTTTTGAACAATCCAATCATCCTCATATTAAAAATGGAGAAGTATATGTAACTTATTTGACTAACCTTAATATTGACAACAATGTTGTTGATGCAATTGGAATTTTTAAAAGTGAAATTCAATCAGATTTTTTGCAGTTTGAAGAAAAAAATACTTCATTAGAAATGATATTACAACAGGGTATTAATTTAAATAAATTAGACAAAGGTTGCTTAATTTTCAACCATAAAAAAGAAGAAGGTTATAAAATTTTAACGGTGGATAGCAACCGCTATGATGCACGTTATTGGCTAGAGCATTTCCTTTCGGTAGATGCTTTTCAGGATGAAAATTTTATAACAAAAAAATATTTGAAATTCTGCCAAGGATTTGCCAAAGATGTTATTTTTCCTGCCGAAGACAAGAAAGAAGAAGTGATGTTTATGAATCGTTCTGTTAATTATTTTGGTAAAAACGACCAATTTGAAGAAAGTAATTTTTTGAATGAAGTATTAGTTAATCCCGAATTAATTCCCGAATTTAAAAACTATAAAATTGATAAAGGAGAAAAATATAGTATTGAAGATTTAACTACCTTCCCAATTGCAAATGCTGCAGTTACCGATGCTAGAAAAAGCATTAAAAATGTAATTAATTTGGACACCCATATTCAAATAAAATTAGATTTTATCAACCCAGAAAGTGCTGAGAAATATGTAGAAAAAGGTTGGGATGAAGAAAAGCAAATGTATTATTATCTTGTTTATTTTAATAAAGAGCAAAAATCATAATTAAAATTCATGGCTTGTTCTTTCTATTTTATATCTTTCCTTTTTAGAAAAGCAATGTCCCAAAAACTAATAACTTATATTCTTTTCATTGTTTTTAGTTGTCAATTAGTGGCAGCTCAAGAAAAAGTACCCAATAAAGATTCAACAAAAATTTATAAAGATTTAGAAAATTATTCCGCTAAAAACGGATTTAGAAAATTTGTTTATAAGCTTTTGTTTAAGTCACAAAAGAAATCAACCCTTTCAAATATTAATCGAACCAAAGAACATTTGTTAAAAAAATCTTTTGACAAACATGAAGGGAAAATAATTCGAAATATTTATATAGAAACATTTGATCCATTTGGTTTTTCAGCAGAAAACGAAAAGGACAAACCCGGAAAAGGGTTTGAGAATTTCGGAAATTCTATCCATATTAAATCTAAAAATTGGACCATTAGAAACTTATTGCTTTTTAAAAAAAATGAACCTTTAGACTCATTAATTACAAAAGAATCTGAACGATTAATAAGAAGTCAACGCTATGTTAGAAGTGTCATTATTAAACCTATTGCAATTTTAAACAATAAAGACTCTGTTGATATATCTATTCGTGTTTTAGATTCGTGGAGTCTGATACCAACAGGAGCCATTTCAAGTTCTCAAAGAAATTTTGAAATAAAAGAGCGGAATTTTATGGGTTTAGGTCACGAATTGGAAAATAATTTTACTGAACGTTATGCTGATAAAAACAAAGGTTATTTTGCAAAATATACGATTAACAATATTAAAAATACTTTTATTAATACTTCGGCATCTTACAATAATGATACGAAAAATAGTCTCATCAAAACAATTAAAATAGAAAGACCTTTCTTTTCTACTTATACAAAATTAGCGGGAGGAGTTTCATTGGAAGATCGTTTAGTCAGGGACTCATTACCCGATTTAAATAATAATTATGAACTTCAAAATTTTAAAAATAGAATAACAAATTTTTGGCTAGGTCATTCATTTAAAATTTTCAAGGGAAATAACGAAAATAATATGAGTACCAATTTAGTAACTACGGTTGGATTTAAAAAAGTTAGTTATTTTCAGACACCTTCTATAATTTATGATCCGACTCAGTTTTTCGCTTCAGAAAAATTGTATTTAGCAAGTATTGGAATTACAACCCGAAAGTTTGTTCAAGATAAATATTTATTCAATTTTGGAATCGTTGAAGATGTTCCCTATGGAAAAGTATATTCAATAACAGGCGGTTTTCAGGAAAAAAACAATCTAAAACGAGGTTATTTCAGTTCAAGATTTGCCTATGGTAATTACTTTAATTTTGGTTATTTAGGAACCAATATTGAATGGGGTAGTTTTTATAATAGTGGTCGTGCCGTAGAAACTACATTTAAAATCGAAGCAAATTATTTTACGAATTTAATTTATCTAGGCAATTGGAAAATAAGAAATTTTGTAAATTCTACAATTGTATTTGGAAATCATAGAGCACCAATAATCAAAGACCGTATAAATATTAACGAAATTAATGGGATCTCTGGTTTTAATAGTCCTTTATTATATGGAACGAGAAAGCTAGTGCTCAATTTTCAAACACAAACCTATGCCCCTGGAAATTGGCATGGATTCCATTTTAGTCCATTTTTAAATTTCACTCTTGGGTTATTAGGTGATGAAACTAACAAGCTTTTTGATGATCGCTTGTACAGTAAAATTGGATGTGGTGTTTTAATAAATAATGATTATTTGGTTTTTAATAGTTTCCAATTGTCACTTGCATTTTATCCCTCAATTCCTTTTGAAGGAAGTGCAATTTTTAAAACTAATTCATTCAAAAACAATGATTTAGTCTTGCCAGATTATCAAATTGGACAACCCACAATTGTTCCATATCAATAATGCTTTCCTTTATTTATATGTAAGTTTTTATATCTTATTTAAATAAAATAATGTAATTCATCGATTATTTATTGTTTTTCAGCGGATATTTTATAAGTTTAGTATTCTAAACTAAATTTATTATGTTATGAAAATGAGTACTTTACCACATAAAATTTTCGGTAGAGATTATTTTTGTTCCCTATTCGGACATCAATTTGTAATAACCAAAAAAGTGAATGCCCATTTTAATGAGTATGAATGCTCCGTCTGTCATTTAAAAGCGACCAATGATCCAAAAGGTCAAAAAATAACTATGACCACTAGACTAAAAGAAATTAATGAAACATTATTCTATTTAAACCTTAAAAGACAATTCCTTACTAAATTTTATTTCCAAAAAAAAGAATAGTAACAAAACTAAATTTAAAGCGTCCTATGTTAAAACCTAAAGAAAAAAACATTGGAAACTATTCTTTCAATCAAAAATTTAAATAAACGTTACGGCAAAATTCAAGCTGTAAAAAACGTTTCTCTCGAAATTCAAAAAGGCAATGTTTATGGAATTCTAGGTCCAAACGGAAGTGGAAAATCTACAACATTGGGCATTGTTTTAAATGTAGTCAATAAAACTTCTGGCGAATACAGTTGGTTTGGAGGTACCATGCAAACACATGATGCGTTGAAAAAAGTGGGTGCCATCATTGAGCGTCCCAATTTCTATCCGTACATGACAGCCAAAGAAAATCTGGAATTGGTTTGCAAAATAAAAAATATTAATTATTCCAAAGTAATTGAAAAACTAGAACTAGTTGGGCTAATTGATAGAAAAGACAGTAAGTTTAGCACTTTCTCATTGGGAATGAAACAGCGATTAGCAATAGCTTCAGCTTTGTTAAATGATCCTGAAATTTTAATTCTAGATGAACCCACCAATGGTTTAGATCCGCAAGGAATTCATCAAATTCGAGATATTATTCGATTAATTGCATCACAAGGAACAACAATCCTTTTGGCTTCCCATTTATTAGACGAAGTTGAAAAAGTGTGTAGTCATGTCTTGGTGCTTCGATTTGGGGAAATTCTATATTCAGGACCGGTAAATGGTATGACTACTGGAAATGATTATTTTGAATTGCAAGCTGAAAACAATAAAGAACTCATTGCTGTTTTAAAACGTCACACAGAATTAAATAAAATAGAAGAACAAGAAGGTAAAGTTTTATTTTATACAAAAACACCAATCGAATCCTCAAATCTTAATCGCTATTTGTTTGAAAACAATATTTCTTTAACCCATTTAGTGAAAAGAAAATCAAGCTTGGAAGAACAGTTTTTAGCATTAACCAAATAACAAAATATCACAACATGAAAAGATTAATCGCTATAGAACTTCAAAAAATTTGGAAAAACAGAGCAAGTAGAATTTTGACTATTAGTTATTTTGTTATTCTTTCCTTTATTGCTTTGATTGCCTCCATAAAATTTGATATAGGAAATTTTAAACTGCATTTGGCAGACATGGGGATTTTTAATTTCCCGTACATATGGCATTTCAATACTTATATAGCTGCCATTTTAAAATTCTTTTTAGCCATTGTTATCGTTTCCATGATGGCAAACGAATACAGTTACGGCACTTTGAAACAGAATTTAATTGATGGGATGAGTAAAAAAGAATTCATTCAATCCAAATTTCTAACCGTTGTTTTATTTGCAGCAGCATCCACCCTTTTTATTTTTGTAATGTCATTACTTTTAGGATTTAGCTTTTCGTCCTACACGGAATTAAGTATTGTTTTCTCCGACTTAAATTATTTATTGGCTTATTTTATAAAGCTGGTTGGATTTTTCTCTTTTTGTTTATTCTTAGGTATTTTTGTAAAACGCTCGGCTTTTGCAATTGGTTTTCTATTCGTTTGGAATATTATCGAAGGAATTGCAAAAGGTATTTTAACCTTTAAAATATTTCCGAAAAGCGAAACCGCAGGTAATATTATGCAATTTTTCCCTTTGGAGTCCATGTCAAATTTAATTGTAGAACCTTTTACAAGATTATCCGCAATTAAAAATATACAAACTGCCATTGGAGACAATGATGTAAAAGATTACAGCGTCCATTTTTCAGCTATTTTAATCGTGCTCACATGGACTGTTATTTTTATGTTAATGTCTTATAAATTACTTAAAAAACGAGATTTA
>CAIMMM010000107.1 GCA_903842575.1 uncultured Bacteroidota bacterium
AATTTAAGGTGTGATTGTTAAAGAAACAAAATATTGTTGTCCAATAAGTCCTGCTCCTAGTACTTGTCCGTATTCTTTTCCACCAATATTTGTTGCTCCAACTTTAAGAATAGTTTTCAATGAAGGGATGCTATAATTGGCTTGAGCGTCAATAACTGTTGCTTCTTCGATCATACCGTCTGCAAAAGAAGATTGCCATAAATATTCTGAATTCCATCTTCCACTAACAGATAATCCTAATTTTCCGAACAATTTATCATTGCTCAAAGTAGCTTTCACTCTGTGCTTTGGTGTATTAAAACTCGCTTCAAAATTTGGGTCTTTTGCTTGATTAAAATCAAATTGTGAATAGTTGTAGTTTCCACTAAGTTCAAAATCTTTATAAATTTTTCTAGATAATCCTAATCCAAAACCAAGAGATTTTACTTCAACATTTGTATTTGTATAAACCTGGTATTCTCTAGAATCTCTGTTGGCAAGTGCAGAAGCCGAAAGATTGGTTGAAATATCTGGGTTAGTAACCGCTGTTCCGTAAAAAGGTGTTATAACATTAAAACCTCCAATAAAATCATTGTAAACATTATAATATCCATTAATATCTAATGAGAACCCTTTAATGTTACCTCTATATCCTAAATCAAATGCTTTTACATTTTCTGGTTTTACTAAAGGTGCATTTGCTTTTACCAACAATGTAGCAGCATTTGCTAACCCTGATGGAGGACCTGATCTATAGGCAGCATCAAACAACATATAAGACTCTTTTGTGAATGAATTGTAATAGGCACTTTCCCCATTTAAAGTTACATTGCCGCCACCGCCGGCAGTGGATATTGGTAACGTTTCTGTAAATCTAGTTAAGTTATCCGGTGCAGATCCTATTAACACTCTACTTCCAATATCAAATCCTATATATTGATCTTGTGTAGTTGGGTTTCGGAAACCTGTTTGGAATGAACCTCTAATGTTATGCTTTTTTTGTTGGTCCATAGAATAAACAAATGAAATTCTTGGAGAATAATTTCCGTCGAAATTTTTAGCTTTATCATATCTAACCGATCCTGTTAATTTTAATCTATCCTCCATTAGTTTTTTCTGAACCTGAGTATAAATACCATATTCATTGTAATTAATAGGACTTAAAGCATCCGTGTAAATTCTTCCATGCGAGTTCAATTCATATAATCTATATGAACCTCCCACTTGAATTTCGGCTGCTTTAAACAAATCTTTGAAGTTATAATTAACGTCTGAATGATAAATTTTCGAATTATCAACTAATTTAGATCCTGTTAAAACACTTGGATCCGCTATTACTTGATTGAATGCGTCTTTGAATGCTTGTGTTCCAGGAATTAATCTTCCTGTATCAGCTACACTTCTTGCGTAAGCATGTGCCTCCGCAGGAGTTGTCCCTACTCCAGGAACTAAACCTAAAGTTGCCGCTCCAAATGCTCCACCATATTCACCAAACCATTGCGCGTCCGATTTCCAAAATCTATTTACATTTATAGCTGTAAAAGTCATGTCATACGATTTTCCTCCATCTTCTGTCGTTGTATATCCTCTAAGAAAGAAGTTTTTGTTTTTAATCTCTATTTTATGCTGTTGCATAAAGAAACCATTTAAATTATATCTGCTAGCTCCTTGATAAATGGAATTTCCAAAACCAAATTTAGATTGCCAAATGATTTCAAAATCGTTTGCCCATGGCTTGAAGTGTAGCGAGAAATCAATTTTCGCATTTTTAACTTTACTTTCTGTTAAATCTGTTTCGTTATATCCTGTTCGGGAAATATCTTCATTTGGTAAAATATTGTAAGCTCCTGAACCATATGCATTTCTGCTTTTAAGATTTATGGCAACCTCATCACCATATACATTGATACCATTGTAGCCATGATGGGTTCTATCTCTACCTGCTACACTAATGTCATCATAATTCGTTGCGTACCAGTCGGTCCCTTTCATAAAGGTAAAGTTGGCTTTTGCAGCAAAATGTTTATCAAATACATGAGCTACTCTTACACCATAATCATAAAAATTATTAGTTCCGGCAGCTTTTTGAGTGGTTTGTCCAAATTTACCATAAGCCGTGATTCCCTGATGCGTCCACGGATCCTGACTATTCATAAACAAAATTCCGTTAAATGCGTTAGCGCCATATAATGCAGAAGAAGCCCCTGGCAGCAATTCAACGCTTTGCACATCAATTTCTGAGACACCAATAAGATTTCCTAAAACAAAATTTAACAAAGGAGAAGCATTATCCATCCCGTCAACTAATTGCAAAAATCGTGAGTTGGCAACCGTTGCAAAACCACGAGTATTTATGGATTTAAAAGACATACTACTCGTATTCATTTGAACTTCTTTTAGATTTTCTAATCCATCATAAAAAGAAGGTGCTGCTGCTTTTTTTACATCTTTTATACTAAATCTTTCGATAGTAACTGGGGATTCTCTAATTCTTTCGGGAGCTCTTGAAGCCGAAACTACAATTTCTTCTAATTTAGTTTCTTCATTAGTTAAATTTACATCTACTTTTTGATTCTCCGAAGTAACCTTTACTGAATTTGAGCCATAGCCTACGCTTGAAACTTCAATTGAGAAGGGTAGTTTTTTTGACGTCTTTAAAGTGAAATTTCCCTCACTATCCGATACTGTTCCTTTTGATTCTCCAGCGATTTTAACATTTGCTCCTGGAATGGGTTCGTTTTTACTGTCTTTTACCGAACCTGAAATTGAAGTTTGCGCAAAAGTGATGCTACAAAAAAACAATGACATGATAAATAAATAAATCTTCATTTGGTTATGATTTTGTTGGTTTAAGAGACCAAAGTACAATTATTATTTTAAATTGATAAAAAAAACAGGTAATAATTTAGCATATGATAAATTAACCTGATTAATCTTGTTGCTTTTAAAACTGCCCTTTTTTGTGTTTTTCTTAACATATTAATGGTATAGACAAAAAAACACTATGCTTACATAGTAATATAGCCCTAAATATTAAATTAATCATAAATTTTTCAATAAAAAAAGCGAGAATAAATCTCGCTTTTTATTTAATTTAAAATAAATATTTATTCTACCGTTACCGATTTTGCCAAATTTCTTGGTTGATCTACATTACAATCTCTCATTACAGCAATGTGATAAGACAACAACTGCAATGGTATAGTAGTTATCAAGGGAGATAAAGCATCGGAGGTTTCTGGAATTTCAATTACATGATCTGCAAGGTCTTTTACTTGTGTGTCGCCTTTTGTTACAACTGCTATTATTTTTCCGCTTCTGGATTTAATTTCTTGAATGTTGCTCACTACTTTGTCGTAATGCCCTTGTTTTGGGGCAATAACTACTACAGGCATTTGTTCGTCTATAAGCGCAATAGGACCGTGTTTCATTTCTGCTGCAGGGTAACCTTCGGCGTGGATATAGGATATTTCCTTTAATTTCAATGCGCCTTCAAGAGCAACCGGAAAATTATAACCCCTTCCTAAATAAAGACAATTCGGAGCGTCTTTAAACATAGCTGCAATTTCTTTTGCTTTGTCATTACATTCTAGCGCTTCTTTTACTTTGTCTGGAATGGTTTCTAATTCTTGTAAATATCTATGGAAATCAGAATTGGACAATGTCCCTTTAGCTTTTGCCAAACGTAAAGCAATCATTGTTAAAACGGTAATCTGAGTTGTAAAAGCTTTGGTTGATGCTACACCAATTTCAGGACCTGCATGCGTATATGCCCCTGCGTTGGTTTCTCTAGAAATAGAAGAACCTACAACATTACAAACCCCAAAAACAAAAGCCCCTCTTTCTTTAGCTAATTTAATAGCGGCAAGTGTATCGGCAGTTTCCCCCGATTGAGAAATAGCAATAACCACATCCCCTTTGTTTATAATTGGATTTCTGTATCTGAATTCGGAAGCGTATTCTACTTCAACTGGGATTCTTGCAAATTCTTCAATAACATATTCTGCTACTAATCCAGCATGCCAAGAAGTTCCACACGCAATAATTACTATTCTTTCGGCATGAAGAAATTTTTCAAGGTTATCTTCAACCCCTGCCATTTGAATAAGCCCCAAATTGGCATGTAATCTTCCTCTATAAGTATCTTTAATAACATTGGGTTGCTCATAAATTTCTTTAAGCATAAAATGATCGTAACCGCCTTTTTCAATTTGCTCCAAATTCATTTGAAGTTCTTGAATGTAAGGATCAACCAAAGAATCATCTTTAATTTTTCTGATTTTTAAAGGCTTGTGAAGTCTAACGATTGCCATTTCTTCATCTTCAAGATAAATAGCATTGGAAGTATATTCTATAAAAGGTGAAGCATCAGATGCAATAAAAAATTCTTTTTCCCCAACTCCTATTGCCAAAGGGCTCCCTAATCTAGCTACTACAATTTCATCTGGGGTTTTTTTGTCAAAAACACAAATTGCATATGCCCCGACTACTTGGTTTAAAGCTACTTGAACCGCCTTCCCTAATTTGAAATTTTCTTTTTTCTGAACTTCTTCAATAAGATTGATAAGAACTTCTGTGTCTGTATCCGATTGAAAAGTATATCCTCTTTTTAGCAATTCCTTTTTTAATGGCTCATAATTTTCTATTATCCCATTATGAATAATTGCCAAATCACCAGAATTGGATAGATGTGGGTGTGAATTTACATCATTTGGAACACCGTGAGTTGCCCAGCGCGTATGACCCATGCCAATTGTGCCGCTAGTATTTATTTCTTTAGATTTCTCTTCAAGATCTGAAACTTTCCCTTTTGTTTTAGAAATTTTTAATTCTTTGCCGTCATAAAGCATGATGCCGGCACTATCGTATCCTCTGTATTCTAATCGCTTTAATCCTTTTATAACAATTGGATAAGCTTCTCTATAACCTATGTATCCAACAATTCCACACATAATTTTATGTATTAATCAGGTTTTGTATAATAAATTTCTAGTTTTAATCTTTTGTCAAGAGGCGTTGGAAATTGCAAACTTGAATTCGTTCCGTATAATATGGTTCCTAAAGGACTTAAAACAGACATTGTTGGCGCTTTGTCGGTTGCCGAATTTGCTGTTTTTAATTTTGACATAGAAACATTGTTAATGTTTTCTGTAACGGACAATCCTAATCTGACGTTTGTAGAATCATTTTTAATTAGATTTCTAACATAATTCGTGATTCTGACTTTATACTGTACCCCTCTTCCATTGGCAACATCTTCTTTTTCAATAATACCCCCAAAAGTTGTTTTATTCCTTTTTGGGTTAGCCGAATTTGTAGTATTATCAAATAAATAATCAATAAGTACTTTTTTATTATTTAAATCAAATAAATAAATACGCTCAGGCTCTATCGTTTGAACATTTGCCATTTTATCTTTATCCACATAAAAAGTTAGATTGGCTTCATTAATTAACCATTTATTTTTTTTAATCACATCCAATTCATCAGGAATTCCATTAGGAACATTATTCATTACATCAGCTTCTGCATCATAACTTAACACATCGGCAGTTCCAAAAAGATCAATTACTGCCATAGAACCTTCTCCTCCTTTTAAATAAAGCCTCTCGTCTCCAATAGAAGTGTTTGGGTTGTTTATTGCATTGACATAATCCGCGTTTTCATTTGAATTGTCTAACAAACTCACTGTATTCCCCGACATTTTTAAAAGGAAAGTTTTCGCAAGCCTTACAACTGCGGCCTCATTAACGTCTGGCGTTTTGGGATCATCTTCTATTTGATTATCTTGTTTGTAATAAACGGTTATTTTTCCATTTTTAAAATTTAACATGGCCATATTTCCTGGACTAGCTCCTGCATTTTCTACTTTAAAATACAATCCTCTCATATAATTTTTGAAAATATTGTTGTTGTAAAGTTGCCCACTTGGTGCATTTAAAATTTTAGTTGTAAAAAAAGCGGCGTCCAAATGCATTCGCATTGCTGGTACCGTTTTAGTTATTTTTACATCCCCATTTGTGTCGAGGGTTTTTTCTTTTACCTCAGCATCGCTAAAGAAAAATTGATCATTCTCTCTATCATCAATTGCATTATTCAATTTTTGACCTATTTTATGACTATCAATTTCAGCATTTTTATCGGTATAAAAAACTTGTTGGGTTCCTAATTGTTCTGATGGATCTAAATCTCTTAAATAAAAACCCGACTCATAAACTCCCAATTTTATTTTAGATAAATCTTCGCCAAAAATTGAATCTAATTCATAGGTTTTAGTTCCGTCACTAGCCGTTTCTTTTAAAGTGTTGAAATAAGGCACATTCATAATCACACTGTCAATAACTGGTGCATTATCAATAGTTGTAAAAGTTGGATTTGGCGAATCCATTTCTAACTGCGTCACAAAACTTGCGGTAGTTTTACCAAATGCAGGGTTGTTGTATATTCCAAGTGCATTAATATCTAAATTGTTAGAAGCAATTGGCCCTATTTTTTGATTGGATGCTTTTATACTTGCATCGGTATATTTATCAAAACCAAAATGGTCGTCACCAATAATATTGGTTCCTATTTCATTAAAATCTTTATCGCAGGACGCAAAAAAAAGCGCAACAAATAAACCTAGTAAAAGCTGTTTTAAAAATGAAGTTCTGTACATAAATATAAATTAATTAAGGAAGCATACTTTTATAAAAGTTGGTATACGCTTCTGCAAATTTTTCTTTCGGGGTGAAAGGTAAAAAAGGATTTCCTGAAGATTCTATAAATTTTGTTAAACTTGAAGACACATTTTCGGAAGCTATTATCAACCCGTCTGAATGATTTATGGATGACAAAAGAAGATTTTCATAATTGGGAATTTCCAATTCTTTTACTACTGCATGAGGAATGTTGTCAAAGGTCAATTTGTTAATCATTTCCGTATTTAAAGTCCCTTCAAAGGACTGACTATAAACCGAAGTTACAATTTTTGTGTCCGAAAAAAGGGCTTCATCCTTGTAGAAATGCTTCATATAAACAGGTAGCATACTTGCCATCCATCCATGAACATGAATAATATCTGGAACCCAGTTTAATTTTTTTACAGTTTCTACAACCCCTTTTGCAAAGAAAATGGCCCTCTCGTCATTGTCTGGGTATAAAACTCCTTCTTCATCAGTGAAGGTAGCTTTTCGTTTAAAGTATTCATCATTATCAATAAAGTAAACCTGAATTCTTTCCTTTGGGATAGAGGCAACTTTAATAATTAATGGCATATCTAAATCATTCACCACCAAATTCATTCCCGACAATCTTATAACTTCGTGTAATTGATGTCTTCTTTCATTAATATTACCATATCTAGGCATAAATATTCTTATCTGTCCCCCTTGATTGTTTATCATTTTTGGAACGTCGTAAGACATTAAAGAAACCTCATTTTCAGCTAGATAAGGTACCACTTCAGATGATACATATAATATTCTCTTATCTTCCATATATTTTCATACTTTATTTATTGCCTATAAAAAACATGCAAAAGTACAAATATTTATGCAGTTATTTAGGAAAATAGTAAGTTTGCAACTTATTTATCATTCCCTTATGCTCATTTTTAACAAAAAAATTGAACTCGTTGCACATTTATTAACGGCATCTAAACCCGAAACTACTATAGGTTTTGTGCCAACTATGGGAGCGCTTCATCAAGGACATTTGTCTTTGTTAGAAGAATCACTTCGCAACAACACGATTTCAATTATAAGTATTTTTGTAAATCCAACTCAGTTCAACAATCCCGAAGATTTGGATAAATACCCTCGAACTTTAGAAAAAGATATTGAAAAAGTAAAAACCGTTTCTAATAAAATAATTGTTTTTGCGCCATCAATAAAGGATATTTATAAAGGAAACACCATTTCTCAACATTTTGATTTTGAAGGGATAGAAAATCAAATGGAAGGAAAATTTAGAACTGGCCATTTTGATGGTGTTGGCACTATTGTAAAACGTCTTTTTGAAATTGTGAAGCCAACAAATGCCTATTTTGGAGAAAAAGATTTTCAGCAATTACAAATCATAAAAAAGCTGGTTTATAAATTAAAAATTCCTGTTAATGTGATAGGCTGCCCTATCTTCAGAGAAAAGAACGGACTGGCAATGAGTTCAAGAAATGAATTGCTAACTGAAAAGGAAAGAGCGGCGGCTACTATTATTTATAAAACTCTTTTAGAAGCAAAAAATAGGTTTGCTACAAAAAGCACTAAGTCAATTGCCGATTGGGTAACCCAAACGTTTCAAACAAATCCGACATTTCAATTGGAGTATTTTCAAATTGCTGATGAAGCTACATTATTGCCCTGTATAAAGAAAAGTAAGCATAAAAAATATCGTGCTTTTATAGCTGTTTTTGTCAATAAAATAAGATTGATTGACACCATTTCGTTAAATTAATTTACATTTACCGCATTCAAATTATGAAATCGAAATTTATTTTTATATACCCTTAATTCCTTTGAAAAAAACGATTAGCAAATGGTTGTCAATTGTACTTCCTATTCTTTTGGGGGTTTATTTGATAATCTATAAATACAACGAATTTACTCCTGCGCAAATAATAGAAATGAAAGGCTATTTTAAAAATGCTGATTATTTCTACATCTATCTATCCCTTTTCATAGCGCTGTTTGGATTTCTTTCCCGTGCTTATCGTTGGAAGTTTTCTATTGAACACATGGGTTACCAATCCAAATTCCATAATAATTTTATGGCCGTTTGCATTGCCTACTTTATGAATTTAACCATTCCCCGTTCTGGAGAAATATCCCGTGCTTTAGTGTTAAAAAAATATGAAGAGATTCCTTTTGATAAGGCTTTCGGGACTATTGTAGCCGAACGTGTTGTAGATTTTTTAATTTTTTTATTGTTTGTTTTTATTGCCTTTTTTGTACAGTTTAATTTGTTAAAAAATTATATACTCGCCAAAATTCCTGTTGAAAAACTGTTTGTTTTATTTATTATCGGTGTTGTTGGATTTATCCTTTTCATATTGATTTGGATGTATTCCAATTGGAAAATAATTTTAAAATTAAAAGAGAAATTTTCAGGATTAACAGAAGGCATGATGAGTATTTTAAAAATGAAAAATAAATGGGCGTTCCTTTTTCACTCCTTTTTTATATGGTTTTCTTATCTTTTAATGTTTTATGTTACCATTTTTGCTCTTAAGGAAACCAGCGGAATTGGATTTGGCGCAGTTATTATTGGGTTTGTATTTGGAAGTTTAGCCATTGGATTTACAAATAGTGGTTTTGGTGCCTACCCACTTCTTGTTGCTGAAATATTTATGTTATATGGCATTCCGGATACTGCCGGAACAGCTTTTGGCTGGTTGGTTTGGACTTCACAAACTGCATTGATGATAATTTTAGGTGGTTTGTCGTTTATATTCCTTCCAATTCTAAATAGAAACAAATAATTTATTAAATTGCTAATCCGTTTGGCAATAATCACTTCAACTAAAATTATGACAATCATGAAACATACATGCTTAATCTTACTTAGTCTTTTCACCATTTCAACATTTTCGCAAAAAATAAAAGACACTATTTTTTCACAAAAAATGAATGAAGAACGTGAAATAACGATTGGGCTACCCGAATCCTATAACACAAACAAAACCAAGAAATACCCCTTATTAATCGTATTGGATGGCGATTTCCTTTTCGATCCTTTTCAAGGGGCATTGAGTTATGGAAATTATTGGGATGATTTACCAGAAGTAATTATTGTTGGTATTTCTCAAAATAAAAACAATGAACGGGAAACCGATTGTACTGTTGATGAAGCAACAGGCTTACCTTCCGAGAAAGGCGAACAATTTTTTGAGTTTATTGGCATGGAATTAATCCCTTACATACAAAAACAATTACGGATTGCTCCTTTCCGAATGATTGCTGGACTGGATACAACGGCAGGCTTTTTAAACTTTTATTTATATAAAGACCAACCTATTTTCAACGCCTTTATCTCTCTAAGTCCCGAACTTCCTTTGGGAATGGAAGAGCAAATTCCAGAAAGATTAGCAGCCATCCAACAACCTCTTTTTTATTACCACTGTTCAGCCGATGGAGATTTTACAAAAATGAGCAATCGGATAAAAATATTGGACGAAGGAGTAAAAAAAATGAGCAATCCATCTCTAAATTATCAGTTTGAATATTTCAAAGGAGTTTCTCATTATTCTTTAGTTCTTCATGCAATTCCAAGTGCATTATATCAAATTTTCTCGGTATATCAACCTATTTCAACTGCAGAATTTCAAGATAAAATTGTGAAATTGCCTTCGGGATATGTGGATTATTTGATTAATAAATATGATGTGATTGAAAAATCTTTTAATTTAAAAATGTCTATTCGAATCAATGATTTCAAAGCAATTGAAGCCGCAATTATAAAAAATGCAGCCTATCCTGAATTCGAAAAATTAGCACAATTGGCAAAAAAGAATTATCCAAAATCCATGTTAAGCGAATATCACATGGCGCAGTTTTATGAAAAAACAGGCGACGTGAAAAAAGCAGCAAAAGCCTATCAAAGTGCTTTTCAATATGAAGAAATTGGGGATTTGACGAAAGATATGATGTTGGAAAAAGTCGATGAATTAAAAGGCCTAATTAAAGCCGACAAGAATAAAAAAGAGGAAGTGATAGAAGAAACACCTCCAACGGAAACACCAACAGAGACGCCAACAGAGGTAAAAAAAATTGAATAATCCTGAAATAAATCTGGCATAAATGTCCAAAATAAAAACAACTTTTTTTTGTCAAAATTGCGGCGCTCAATATTCAAAATGGCAAGGACAATGTAATTCTTGCAAAGAATGGAATACCATAGCGGAAGAAATTATTCAAAAAGAAGAAAAAACTAGCTGGAAACCTTCATCAACTGAATCTAAAAGAGTTTCTAAACCTTTAAAAATAAAGGAAATTGACGCTTCTCAAGAAGTGCGAATGGACACCACCGATGGAGAACTAAACAGAGTGCTTGGGGGAGGAATTGTTCCCGGCTCTTTAATCCTTTTGGGTGGCGAGCCTGGCATTGGGAAAAGTACTTTGTTGTTGCAAATTTCATTAAAATTACCTTATAAAACCTTATATGTTTCGGGCGAAGAAAGTCAGAAGCAAATAAAAATGCGTGCCGAAAGAATCAACCCAAACAGTGATAATTGTTACATACTTACAGAAACAAAAACGCAAAACATCTTTCGTCACATCGTAGAAACCGAACCCGATATTGTCATCATTGATTCTATTCAAACACTTCATACCGATTATATAGATTCTACGGCAGGAAGTATTTCCCAAATTAGAGAAACGACTGCCGAGTTGATAAAATTTGCCAAAGAAACCAATATTCCTGTAATTTTAATTGGGCATATTACCAAAGATGGCAATATTGCGGGCCCAAAGATTTTAGAGCATATGGTGGATACGGTTTTGCAATTTGAAGGCGATAGGAATCATGTGTATCGTATATTACGCTCGTTGAAAAATCGTTTTGGTTCTACTGCCGAATTGGGAATATACGAAATGCAAGGGTCGGGTTTGCGGGAAGTTTCCAATCCTTCCGAAATTTTACTTTCACATCGCGAAGAGGAACTTTCGGGAACAGCAATTGCCTCAACACTTGAAGGAATGCGCCCTTTGATGATAGAAATTCAAGCTTTGGTTTCCACTGCAGTATACGGAACACCTCAACGAAGCACTACTGGATACAATGCCAAACGATTAAACATGCTATTGGCAGTTTTAGAAAAACGTGCGGGATTTCGTTTGGGAACAAAAGATGTGTTCTTAAATATTACTGGGGGAATATCCGTTGATGATCCCGCGATTGATTTGGCAGTTGTAGCCGCTATCCTATCATCTAATGAAGATATTGCGGTTGGGAAAGATATATGTTTTGCTGGTGAAGTGGGGCTATCGGGGGAAATCCGTCCTATAAACCGCGTTGAACAACGCATTCAAGAGGCCGAAAAACTAGGCTTTTCCACCATTTTTGTTTCCAAATACAATAAGATTGCCAGCAAATATCCAGGGATAAAAATTGTTTTGGTGAGCAAAATTGAGGAAGTCGTAGAACAATTGTTTGGGTAGTAACTATTCGTTTTTTAATTATATTTACACTTTCAAACAATTTAAATTTCATGAAAAAATTACTTTTTATTTGTCTTTCTTTATTTTCAATATCAAATTATGCTCAAATTATTGCGCTTCAAACCTATGGTACTGGCTTTGCGTCTCCAGTAGCTATTGAGCATCCTGCAAATGATTCAAGGTTATTTATCGTGCAACAACGAGGTTTAATTAGAATTTTGAATACGAATGGCGTAACTAACACCACCCCTTTTATAAGTTTAGTAGGAACCGTAAGTAACTCGGGAAATGAAAAAGGATTACTTGGTTTGGCCTTTCATCCTAATTATGTAACCAATGGTTATTTCTATGTAAATTATACACGTCTTAGCGATGGTGCGACAGTCATTGCTAGATATAGCGTTTCTGCCGATCCAAATATAGCCAGCACAACAGAAACAATTCTGTTAGTCATTCCGCAACCTTTTACCAATCATAATGGCGGAACATTACGATTTGGGCCAGATGGCTATTTGTATATAGGAACGGGAGATGGAGGCAGTGGTGGCGATCCAGGAAATAGAGCGCAAACAATCACTGAAAATCTGGGTAAAATGCTGCGAATTGATGTGAATTCTGTATCTCCTTATGGAATACCTCCAACCAATCCTTTTGTAGGTGTTGCAGGTAATGATGAGATTTGGTCAATTGGAATGCGAAATCCTTGGAAATTTTCTTTTAACCGTTTGAATGGGGATTTATGGATTGCTGATGTTGGGCAGGATGCCGTTGAAGAAATAGATAAAATAGCAAGCCCATTACCAAATACAGGATTAAATTTTGGATGGCGTTGTTATGAAGCAAATACCACTTATGACACCTCGTCAGGAACATGTCCCGCCTATGCTTCAACAGTTGCCCCGTTCACACAATACACTCATGCGGCAACAGCTGGTTGTTCTATAACTGGCGGTTATTTTTATACCGGAACCACCTATCCAAATTTTCAAAACAAATACTTTATGGCCGATTATTGTAATAATAAAATCGGAACCGTTAATAGTGCTGGAATAATAACATGGACAGCTGCATTAGCCGGTGCTTTTACCACTTTTGGGGAGGATTTAAATGGAGAATTATATATCTCAAATTCATCAACCGTTTATAAAATTATTGACTCTTCTTTGGCAACTGATAGCTTTTCAAAAAGCGGGTTGAGTATTTTTCCAAATCCTGTGAAAAACGAATTTACTCTTAACAATTCAAACCAAATAAATCTTTCAAAAGCACAAGTGTTTGACTTGTCAGGAAAATTATTGTTGTCCCAAAATCTTATAAATTCAGAATCAAATTTGATTAATATTTCAAGTTTTACTACTGGATTATATCTAATTACTATAGAAGACACCTTTGGAAACAAACATCAAACTAAATTAATTAAACAGTAACTTATGAATATCGATAGTTGGTTTTTTATTTTTTTGCTTTTAGTAGGTAGTATTTTTACTCTCGTGGGATTGATTACTTATGTTTTTCCTCCAAAAAAAATAAATTACATCTACGGATATCGAACAAATAACTCCATGAAATCAAAAGAAAGATGGCGGTTTGCTCAACATTATTCCTCAAAGCTAATGTTGAAATACGGGATTTTTTTGATGATGATTTCGTGTTTAGGATTGTTTATTTCCATTTCCGAAACGATTGATTTTTATATTGGCATCATGTTTTCTTTGTTTCCAATATTCTTGCTTTTTCTTAAAACTGAAAAAGCTATTAAAACCAAATTCCCAGAGAATGAAGATGGATTTGCAAATAATTCTTGAATAATATTACATACTTATGGTAAAGAAATGTGTTTTTGGAGTGTGTTTTCTTATATCAAATATTTTATTTGGTCAACAAAACATTATGATAGATAATGTAGGCTCGCCTAACGAACCTTCCATTTCAATTAATCCAAACAATACAAATCAATTAGTTGCTGGAAGTAATATTAACAAAGTGTATCGAAGTAATGACGGTGGTTTAACATGGATTAATAATACTATAGCATCCACTTATGGCGTTTGGGGAGATCCGGCAATTATTGCTGATAACAATAATAATTTTTATTTTACCCATTTGTCAAATCCTGCTTCTGGTGGCAATTGGATAGACCGAATTGTTTGCCAAAAAAGTGCTGATATTGGTGCTACATGGAGCAATGGTACTTATACTGGATTAAGTACTACCAAAGAACAAGACAAACAGTGGATTGCTTTCGATAAAATCAATAACATTCTCTATATGACTTGGACTCAATTTGACTCCTACGGAAGTTCAGATCCAGTTAATAAATCGACAATTCTTTTTTCAAAATCTTCCGATTTTGGAATTACTTGGTCTACTCCAATCAAACTTAATAATGTAGACGGAACTTGTATAGATAATAGCACAACCGTTGAGGGAGCTGTTCCTGCCGTGGGGCCTTCTGGTCAAGTATATGTAGCATGGTCTGGACCCAATGGTTTGGTATTTAAAAAGTCATTGGATCAAGGCATTACTTGGTCTATCAATGAAACCCAAATTATTCCAACGCATCTTTGGGACTATACTATTCCAGGAATCGATAGATGTAATGGATTACCAATAACCGCTTGTGACACAAGCCCTAGTGTATATAATGGAACCCTATATGTGAATTGGTCGGATCAAAGCAATGGGACAAATGACACCGATATTTTTATATCAAAATCAACCGATCAAGGAGCTACATGGACGAGCCCGGTTAGAGTTAATAATGACCCTGCGGGAAAACAACAATTTTTATCATGGATGACTATTGATCAAACAACGGGTTATATTTACATCGTTTTTTATGACCGAAGAAACTACACTACCAATAACACCGATGTGTATTTAGCTTACTCTACTAATGGCGGTGCCACATTCACCAATACAAAAATAAGCACCACCGGTTTTCTCCCAACATCCTCCGTTTTCTTTGGAGATTATACCAATATTGTTGCGCACAATGGCGTTATCAGACCTATTTGGGCAAGATTAGCAAATGGGCAAACCAGTATTTGGACTGCTATTCTCTCACAAAGCCAATTAGAAATTAAAGAATTCGAAACCGAAAATGAAATAAACACCATCCTCAATTACCCAAATCCTGTATCCGAAGATTGTTTTTTTGCTTTTAAACTCTATAAAGAAAGCCCGGTGAGCATAACCATTTATGATTTGAGCGGAAAAGAAGTTTATAAAGTTTTAGAAAATGCAAACTATCCTATGGGAAAACATCTTGTCTCTATTAAAAGTAATGTTTTACATAAAGGGGAATATATTTACGAAGTAAAATCCAATTACTATAAAAAATCAAAGAAATTGCTCGTTGAGTAATTTAGGGTGCTGGATTGGGAATTAACTCCTGAATGCGATTGATTTCTTTTATTATTTCTGAAGACAAAATTACTTCATGAGTAGCAATGTTTTCTTTGAGTTGTTCCATTGTGGTGGCGCCAATAATGGTTGATGTTACAACCTCTTGATGTTGCACAAAAGCCAACGCCAGCTGTGTTAAAGTTAATCCGTTATCCTGCGCCAATTCTTGGTACATTTTAATAGCACTCACACAATTTCCATTCATATACCTAGCAAATTGAGGAAATAATCCAACTCTTGAATTATTGGGAATGCCATTCAAATATTTTCCTGAAAGCGCTCCAAAACCTAAAGGAGAATAGGCTAATAGTCCAATATTTTCGCGGTAGCATACTTCGGTTAAACCCACTTCAAATAACCTATTTAGAAGGGAGTAGGGATTTTGTATCGTTACAATTCTTGGCAAACCCTGTTTTTCGCTTTCATTAATATAGCGCATCACTCCCCATGGCACTTCATTGGAAACACCGATGTGCTTAATTTTTCCTTGTTTTATTAATCCGTCAAACGTGGTTAGCAGTTCATTAAAATTATCTTGCCAAGCATCTTCGGTTATGGTAAAACCTCGTTGTCCAAAGAAATTCATTTTGCGTTCCGGCCAATGCATTTGATACAAATCGATGCAATCGGTTTGAAGATTTTTCAAACTATTATCCACCGCTTCATGAATACTTTTTTTAGAAAAGTCCAATGGCTTTCTAATATATTCCATGTTTCTATTGGGTCCTGCAATTTTTGTAGCAACCACCAAGTCGTTTCTTTTACCTGATTTTTTTAACCAAGTACCAATAAATTTCTCGGTGCTTCCAAGCGTAGCTTCTCGAGCTGCAATGGGATACATTTCGGCAGTATCAAAAAAATTAATTCCCTTATCAACGGCATAATCTAATTGAGCATGGGCGTCGCTTTCGGTATTTTGTTCTCCAAAAGTCATCGTGCCGAGACAAATTTTACTGACTTTAATATTGGTGTTGGGAAGTATGGTGTATTTCATTTTGCAGGGCTAGTTTTTGAAGTGCAAATGTAAAATATTGTTAGGTGTTTTAGGAACAGCATTAACAGATTTTTTGGAAATGTTTACACTAAAAAAGGTTCAAAGAAAAACTCTGAACCTTTTCGTTATATTTCAAAAAATGTTTTTAAAACTCTTTTAACATTTTAGAGATTTCATCTAGTTTTGGCGTTAAAATAATTTCAATTCGGCGATTTTTAGCTTTACCTTCATTGGTTTCATTACTCATGATAGGTGCAAATTCACCTCTTCCTGCTGCTGTTAAATTTTTCTTTTGAATGCTTGCGTTTTCTGCAAGAATATTTACAATAGCAGTAGCCCGTTTGGTTGATAAATCCCAATTGTTTTCAATACCGCCGCCTATGCTACCAAGGATTTTGTCATTGTCGGTATGGCCTTCAATTAATACCGTGATATCAGGGTTTTGTGCCAATACTTTACCTACTTCAACTACAGCTGTTCTGCCTTCACTACCAACTGCCCAACTACCTGTTTGAAACAATAATTTGTTTTCCATAGACACGTAAACTTTTCCGTTTTTTTGTTCTACGGTTAATCCTTTCCCTTCAAAGGCGTTCAATGCTTTGGATAAAGTTTCTTTCAATTTTTTCATGCTGGCATTTTTTGCAGCAATCAAATCTTCCAATTCATTCAGTCGTTTTGTGTTGGATTCCAATTCGCTTTTTAATGTATTCAACCGATTTTGCTCAGCGGCCAATGCTTTTTCTTTTGCATCCAATTGCGCTAACAATTCGCGGTTCTTAGCCATGTTAATTTCCAAAGCATTATTGCTGTTTTTTTCCAAAGCTGCATAAGAATCTTGTAGATTCTTCAAATTATTAGTTGTTGCGGTACAATCGGTTTGAAGTTTATCTCGTTCCGATTTTAGGGTTTCTAATGCTGCGCTTAAAGTTTTGTTTTCTGTTTCAAAGTCAGCATTGGCCTTATGCAATTCCTCATTTTCATCCGACATCACGCGATTCTCTTTTTTTAAATCGGTGTATTTGTTTTCTAAATCGGTGTATATTTTTTTAGAAACACATGAGGTCATAAAACCTATAAGCAACAATCCTAATCCAATTCTATTTATCATATTCTATTTTTTTTAAATTCTGATTTATATTTATTTTCCTTAATCAATTTCTACTAAAACCGGGCAATGATCCGAATGCTTGGCTTCGGGTAAAATCACAGCGCGTTGTAATCGGTTTCGCATGGCTTCGGTTACCAAACAATAATCAATTCTCCATCCTTTATTATTCCCTCTTGCCCCTGCTCGATAACTCCACCAACTATAATTGTTTGGCTCTTTATTAAAAAATCTAAAACTATCTATGAAACCACTTTTTATAAAACCATCTAACCAGGTGCGTTCTTCGGGCAAAAATCCGGAAACCGTTTTGTTGCGAATAGGATCGTGAATATCAATGGCTTCATGGCAAATGTTGTAATCCCCACAAATTACAAGATTAGGAATTTCTTTTTTCAATTCATTTACATAGTTTTGAAAATCATCCATGTACTTGAACTTATGATCCAATCGGTCAATATTTGTTCCCGAAGGCAAATACAAACTCATGATCGAAACATCATCAAAATCAACACGAAGATTTCTTCCTTCAAAATCCATATGTGGAATTCCGGTGCCAAATTCTATATTATTAGGTTTTGTTTTGGACAAAATAGCAACGCCGCTGTACCCTTTTTTTTGGGCTGGAAACCAATAATGATAGGGGTAACCAGAAATTTCAAAATCGATTAATGGAATTTGCTCGGGAGTTGCTTTTATTTCTTGAAGGCAAATCACATCAGGGTTGGCTTGTTGCAACCAATCGAGGAATCCTTTAGAAATTGCTGCACGAATACCATTAACATTATAAGATATGATTCTCATAAATTGAGTTTAAATATTTCTTCAAAAATAGCTAAAAAATATATTCATTTGGATCTCAAATTCAAGAATAAAAATTATAATTTTTAACCATCAATTTCTGCTTTTTTACAAGGGTATTTCATTAGAATTGCTATCTTTGTTTCTCTCGTAAAAAGCTATCAAACCATGGGTTTAGTAACCGCCAAAGAAGTTGCAAAAGCGATAAATGCTGATAAATATGGTATTTTCGGCACTTTTTCTGGCTGGTTATTAATGAAAATGCTTCGAATTTCAACAATAAACAAAATCTACGATAAAAACAAACATTTACAAGATGTTGAGTTTCTCAATGGTATATTGGATGAGTTAAAAATTAAATTTGAAATTCCAGAAGAAGATTTAAAACGACTCCCAAAAGATGGCGCCTATATTACCATCTCCAACCATCCATTAGGCGGAATTGATGGTATTTTATTATTGAAATTAATGCTTGAAGTGGAGCCTAATTTTAGAATTATTGCCAATTTTTTATTGCATAGGATTGAGCCCATGAAAAAATACATCATGCCGGTAAATCCTTTTGAAACACATAAAGACGCCAAATCAAGCGTGATAGGAATTAAAGAAACTTTACGTCATTTAAGCGATGGAAAACCATTAGGAATGTTTCCTGCAGGCGAAGTTTCAACCTATAAAGATGGGCAGTTGGTTGTTGATAAAGCATGGGAAGAAGGCGCTATAAAAGTAATTAGAAAAGCGCAAGTTCCCGTAATTCCAATTTATTTTCATGCCAAGAACAGTCGCTTTTTTTATCTTTTATCTAAAATAAATCCAACATTGAGAACGGCTAAATTACCGTCGGAAGTATTCAGCCAAAAAAACCGCTTGATCAAAGTTCGTGTTGGAAAACCCATTTCTGTTGCCGAACAAAACGAGTACAAAACCATAGAAGACTATTCGGAATTCTTGAGAAAGAAGACTTATATGCTAGCCAATTCTTTTAATAAAGAAGTCAATTTATTAAGTTCTCAACACCTGAATTTGAACTTAAAATCACCCAAAAGCCCAAAACAGATTGTAAAACCCGCCAATCACGACAAAATTTTGGAAGAAATGGAAGTAATTAAAGGAAGTGATTGTCGTTTATTGCAAAGCAAAAATTACCAAGTATTTCTTGTTACTGCTGATAAAATTCCAAATATATTACATGAAATTGGGCGATTGCGAGAAATTACTTTTCGGGAAGTTGGAGAAGGCACCAATGAATCCATAGATATTGACCAATATGACAAATACTATCATCATATGTTCCTTTGGGATGATACCACCGAGCAAATTGCAGGGGCTTATCGCATGGGATTAGGGTCGGAGATTTTTCCTAAATATGGTTTTGAAGGTTTTTATCTTCATGATTTGTTCCGCTTTGAACCCGAATTAAACGATATGATGTCAAAATCTATTGAAATGGGAAGGGCGTTTATCATTAAAGAATACCAACAAAAACCAATGCCTTTATTCTTGCTTTGGAAAGGCATTGTCCATACTACCCTTCGCTTTCCGGAACATAAATATTTGATTGGAGGCGTGAGTATCAGTAATCAATTTACGGATTTTTCAAAATCATTGATGATTGAATTCATGAAATCCCATTATTATGATCCTTATGTGGCACAATACATTCACCCAAAAAAGGAATACAAAGTCAAACTAAAAGATGCAGACAAGGATTTTGTTTTCAACGAAACCGAAGCCGATTTGGTGAAGTTTGATAAAATTATAGACGAACTAGAACCTGGTATTTTAAGACTGCCTGTTCTAATTAAAAAATACATCAAACAAAATGCCCGATTGGTAGCCTTTAATGTAGATCCATTATTCAACAATGCCATCGACGGTTTAATGTATATTAGAATTGCAGATATTCCCGAAAGCACGATGAAACCTGTTATGGAAGAGTTTCAAGCTGAATTGGAAAGGAAAGAGAAGAAATACAAATAATAAAAAAGCAACTCAAATGAGTTGCTTTTTTATTTTATTCCAAATTTTTTACTTGTTTTTGAAATGTTTCCCATTCCTGTTCGGGAAGTGTTTTTTTGCTTTTTAGCTTTTTGCCTTTGATGTATTCCAAAATGTATTTTGCTCGTTCTTCCGATTCTGGATGTGAAGAAATCCAATACAAATTTTCGGAAGATTGGCTGTCTTGCGCCATTTGATACATAAAATCGGCCATGGGTTTTGGGTCTATATTAGCTTTTAACATATAGTCCACACTGGCTAAATCGGCTTCTTTTTCTAAGGTTCTGTCGTAGGCAGATGACGAAATGGTTTTAAAAACTTCCTTTAAGATTTCCCCGCCTTTTCCTCCGGTTGTAGCCGAAAGCAATACAGAAAAACCAATTTCTTTGGATAATTTTTTCATCACATGATGGTATTCTATATGTGCAATTTCATGGCCTAAAACACCTTGCAGGGCTTCTTGTTTTTTGCAATCCATTATCAAACCAGTATACACAACCAAATAATTATTGGGCAAAGCAAAAGCATTAATCTCGTCTTTTTGAATAATATGTACTTTTAGTGAATCGCGGTTAATATTATTTTTATCACAAATGGGCTTTAATAGTTTATCTAATGTTTTAACAATAGAATCATTCGTAATCACCTCGTTTGATTTTCCAATTTCATCCCAAATTAAATCGCCTAATTTATTTTCAACTTTAGCCGTACGTTCTTCTACTTTGAAAAACCTCATAAAATCCAATTGGGAAAAGGCAAACCAAACAATTAAAAAACTCAGTATAATAACAATTCCTTGAAAAATGATTTTCTTCATCATGGCCTGCATATTAAATTAGTAAGATTTCCGAAAAATAAAAATTCTACATGTTTCCCTTTTCGAGTTTGAATTGCACCATAAATAGTAGAAATTAATTCCAAAACATTAAAAATAATTACTGTAAAAATATATGCAAAGTACTGATTACTTACTTTTTCATCGGTGAAAATAATGGAAACCGTCCACCAAAAACTACAACTATTAATGGCTAATAAAGCAAATTGTGAAAACATAGATTGCATGCAATGCCACCGCACAAAATAGGTTGATTTCCTATTGGCGATGTAGAAAAAGAAGGTTGCAATTAAATTCAAAATAGGTAACGGCAAACCTGCAATAACCGCTACCAAAGACATAAGGTAACTGTTGGAAGCTTTTTCGGCTTCGTGCTCGCTAGGCTTGTAGGCAAAAGTTGTTTCTTGTATCATAAATTTTTATAAATATTCCAAATCCAATTTAGAATCACTAGCAAAATTAATACAGTAGCTATCCGCTTTGTTCTGATAGTTGATTCCGTTTTTTTATAAGATTGGTAAAAAGTATCTCTTTTAAAAATTAGGTCAAATGCTATCCAAACAGGAACAACGGTCATAATGAATGCAATAAGGATTCCGAAAGGATTCGTTTCTAACGATGCTAAAATATTTCCTTGCAAAAGCAATTGAACCGCTCGTGTTGTACCACAAGAAGGACACGGGAACCCAGTTACATTCTTGATGAGACAAACGCCAAAATGAGTATTTTCGGAATTATGTATTTGGTATATAAGGTAAATAAACCCTGAAAAACAAGCTATAAAGAATAGTAAATACAACTTGTTTCTAGACATTATTTAGTACAAAGCGTTTTGAAACATCTCCATATTTTTCTCACGAGTAGCACCCATAATTAAAAACCAGTCAACAATGGTCCAAATCATAAATCCACCACAAGTTAAAAGTTTTGCGATTCCAAGTCCGGTGTCCCCAATATAAAAACGATCAATTCCCAAATGACCTCCACCTACTATGGATATAATCAATGCGGTTGTTGGGTCTTTTAATTGTAAGGTTTGCACCATTGGCCATTTTGATTCGTCTAAACTAATTAATTTTTCTCTTACTGCGTTCAAATGATAGCTCTCGAAGAATTTGGCATTCATCATCATGAACATGTCAATTTTTTGTGATTCCATAAAGGTTAATTTTTTGGTTATGTTAATTATTGATACGTCTAAAATATAAAAAAATTATAAGAAAGCACTATCAATAGGATTCAAAAGGTCAATTTTATTTTTTTTATTTAGATATAGTAAATCTTTTTTATTTTGTTTACAATAGTTTGTGCTAGTTTTTCATGACTTTCCTGTGTCCATCCTGCAATGTGAGGCGTTAATAAAACATTTTCGGATTGCAATAAATACGTATAAGCAGCAGGTTTTTGTTCGTCTAAAAATAAATTTTCAAAGGACAATTTTTCATATTCCAAAACATCCAAACCCGCACCGAGAATCTTTCCCAATTCTAAAGCAACAACCAAATCCTCCGTAACTACATTTTTACCTCTTGAAGTATTGATGAACCAAAAAGATTTCGAAAACTGATGGATAAAATGCGTGTCTATCATTTTATCGGTTGCTGGTGTCCACGGAATGTGCAAGCTCAAAACATCGGTTTGTTGTTGCAATTCCTGAAGCGAAACTTGCGTTGCATTTTCATCACCAACATTTTCTTGAATATCATAACACAACACTTTTACCTCAAAGCCTTTGAGTTTTTTGGCAAATGATTTTCCCATATTGCCATACCCAATCAGTCCAACCGTTTTCCCTTCGAGTTCAAAACCACGATTGCCTTCCCGTATCCATTTCCCTTCGCGCACCAATCTATCTGCCCTATTGAGTTTGTTCATTAAAGATAAAAGCATTCCTATGGCATGTTCGCCAACGGCATTGCTATTGCCTTCGGGAGCAGCAATTAATTGAATTCCTTTTTCAATAGCATATGTACAATCAATACTTTCCAAACCAGCGCCAACGCGAGCAATGAATTGCAGATTGGTAGCTTTGTCGATAAAGGCTTTGTCAATTTTAAAACGACTTCGGATAACGATGCCTTGATAGTTATGAATTTTGGATTCTATCATTTCTTTTGAGGAAACAAAATCTTCGTGGTTTTCAAAACCGGCTTGTTGCAATTGTTCCCAAAGAAGAGGATGATTGCTATCGATATGAAGGATTTTTATTGAAGTATTTGAAGACATAAAAAATAGAAAGGATAAAAATACTTATTTTTGGAATACTTTCCGTTATTTATTTATCATGAAAAAGGTATTCCTTTTTGCAAGTCTTTTTGTTTTCTGTCAATTGTTTGGCCAGAAAAAATACTCTTTTGATTATACTTTGGTTTATAAAGAAAATTGCCGAAAGCACAAAGACACTATATCACTAATATATATGGTAAATTCTAAATTGAATAATTTTAATCTTTATGCATTAGAAGAAAAATCTATAAATTATGGTCTTTATTTTCATGATCAGGAAGGAGTTGCTGTGCATGCAAAAGTAAAAAAAGAAGATTTTTATAAAGCAGAAACTTATACAAACAGTTGCGAACAAACATTAAGATTGTCCAATCCCTATAAAGAAAAAATTAAAGATTATGAATTTATAAACTTTAAGGACACTTTGATGAACGACACTTTATACTTCCATTATGCAATAAAAAATTTAAAAAGTATGAAATACCAAAAGAGAAATGAAATTGTGACTTCTCATTTTATTGTAACTAAATCTAATCCTGATTTTATCCCAATATTATTTCATCCTACCGCCTATGGAAAATGGAAAATAAACAAAACAATTCCAAATGGGATATTAAAAACCATTTATTATATTGATTATAGTGGAAAAATAATTGGTAAAATGACATTAACAGCAGTTGTGAAAATAGATAAATACCTAACTATTCCTAATGAATGTGATTATACTAAAGAAGAAATAAGGAGTAAATTTGTAATTACTAATAATGGGTATTTTAATTAAAATCCAACATTAGTTTATAATATTTTGCCCGTTAAGAATAGCCCTGAGATGGAGAAATAGATGATAAGCCCTGTTACATCTACCATTGTTGCAACAAAAGGCGCTGAGGCAGTAGCGGGATCTAGCCCAACTCTTCTTAAAAAGAAAGGAATAAGGGAGCCTGATAATGTTCCCCACAAAACGATAGCAACAAGGGAACAAGAAACGCTCAACGCAATCCAAATCCAATGTTCTCCATAGTCATATATTCCAGATTCTTGCCATATCATTATTCTTACAAAACCTATGATGCCTAATATTGCTCCTAACAATAAACCAGATAAAATTTCTTTTTTCATAACATACCACCAATCGCTTAATTGCAATTCTTTCAATGCCATGGCACGAATAATTAAAGAGGCCGCTTGGGAACCAGAATTTCCACCACTAGAAATAATCAAAGGAACAAACAAAGCCAAAACAACAGCTTTTTGTATTTCAATGTCATAATACCCCATGGCTGATGCCGTGAGCATTTCTCCAACAAACAGAATAACTAACCATGTGGCTCTTTTTCGAACCAATTCACCTAGTGACGTTTTAGTATAAGACAAATCTAATCCTTCGGTACCCCCAAATTTGTGAATGTCTTCGGTATCTCTTTGTTCAATTACATCTAAAATATCATCTATGGTAATTCTTCCAACTAATCTCCCCAGTTCATCTACCACAGGAATGGCTTCTAAATCGTATTTTTGCATGATCCTGGCCACTTCAACATCTTCATCATCTACTTTTACAAAGTTTAATTTTCTTATGTAAACTTCGCTAATTTGGGTTCTTGTGGAAGTGATTAATAAATCTTTTAAGGACAAACGCCCTTTTAAACGCCCATCATCATCTACAACATAAATGGAATGAACGCGAGAAATATTTTCAGCTTGGATTCGCATTTCTTTTACACATGTCAGTACGCTCCAATTTTCATTGACTTTTACCAACTCTTTGTGCATAATTCCTCCAGCTGTATCTTCGTCATAACGCAACAAATCCACAATTCCTTTGGCGTGTTCAACATCCTGAAGTTCCGAAATTACTTCTTCCTTTCTGCCTTTGGAAAGTTCTGCAATAATATCGGCAGCATCGTTGGTTTCAAGTTCGTCAAGTTCTTCGGCGATTTCTTTTGGCGATAATTTACTTAAAATTTTCTCACGCAAATCTTCGTCGATTTCCAATAAAACTTCTGCCGTTTTATCGCTATCTAAAACCTTAAAAATATAGGCAGCTTCATCAAAATCAAGTTCTTCTAAAATTTCCGCAATATCAGCGTGGTGCAAATCATTCAATAAAACTTCCAATTGTTGGTCGTTTTTTTCTTGAACGAGTTGCTCTATTTGTTTTAAAAGTTCTTTACTTATTTCAAACTGCATTGCCCTCTATTTTTTGAGTTAGAGTAATAAATTGTTCTACCGTCAATTGCTCGGGACGGAGGTCAAAGATAGTGTCTTCTTTTAAATTATCCGATAATTGAAACGATTTTAAACTATTTCGCATTGTTTTTCTTCGTTGTTGGAAAGCAGTCTTTACCACACTGAAGAATAATTTTTCATTACAAGGCAAGGTAAAATTTTCTTTTCTCCTCAATCTGAGAACCCCTGATTTTACTTTTGGCGGAGGATTAAAAACTTCGGGTTCCACTGTAAATAGATATTCCGCTTCATAAAACGCCTGAACCAAAACCGAAAGAATTCCATAGGCTTTAGTGCCTTTTTTTTCGCAAATTCGTTCCGCTACTTCTTTTTGAAACATACCTGAAAACTCAGGAACTTGGTGTCTTAATTCCAAACAGCGAAATACAATTTGGGTTGAAATATTATAAGGGAAATTACCAATGATAGCAAAAGGTTTCTCTTCCAATACCTCATTGATATTGTACTTCAAGAAGTCTTTGCAAATGATTTTCCCGTGTAATTTTGGATAATGTTCGTTCAAATAGGCTACGGAATCCGTATCAATTTCAATGACGTAGGTGGTGGTTGGTTTTTCCAAAAGGTATTTGGTCAAAACACCCATTCCCGGACCAATCTCCAAAATAGTATCATAGCCTTCAAAATTTAGCGTATCCGCAATGGCCGACGCAATACTTTCGTCCGTTAAAAAATGTTGTCCTAAATGTTTTTTGGCTCTTACTTGATTCATATTGTTTGTTTATCATTTCCGCGCTGCGGGAATGACAAGGCGTTTTAAATTAATGTTCACTTATTAACTCTAATTCCGTTCTAAAGGCTAACATTTTATCACCAAAAAGTTGCAGTCCTTCTTCCCGAAGTTTGGGTGCATCTTCATCGTAATAACGTTGCAGGGTTTCTTTGCTATCTGTTGTAAATTGAAGGGAATAAGTTGTGCCCCCCATTTCTTCTTCTATTAAAACTTTCACCATTCGCGCCGAGGAAAATTTACCTGTTGCCAACATATCATGGATATGTTTTTTCTGCATCCATTGCATCCATTGGTCGTGAACGCTTCCGTGAATATTGATAGTAACGTTGTAGATGATCATGAGATTTGTTTATTTGCCCTTCGACTGTACTTCGACTACGCTCAGTATAGACTTCTCAAGGTGACATTAATTTATTTTTGAAATTCGTAATTATAAATTCGTGTCTCCGCGAATTTGTCGGTATTTCTTTCGGGCATCAACATAATAAATACTGTCTTCGTGTTTGAAAATCATCTCTTCATAAAGAGGTTTAGCTTTTTCTACGTCTTTTAGTTGAAGGTTATAAATTTCGGCTGCAAAATATAACGCTTCATCTACATAAATACACTCTTTGTGCTTGTCAATGATGATTTTGTATTGTTCTAAAGCCGTATTAAAATCGCCCAATTGTTCATAGATTTTACCCATTCGTAAAAGGGTAACCGCTTCAATTTGTTCTCCCTTATGTTCTTTTAGAATAATTTGAAATTGTGATAAAGCTTCTTGTTTTTTATTTTTGTACAATAGAAAATCGGCTCTAGCAAATTTCTTCAAAGCTACTTGGGTTGAATCTTCCACGGTATTATCACTGATTAATAAAAATAAATCGAGTGCATCGTTGGCAATTAATTGGGAGGAAGCTGTTTTTAATACTTTTAATTGGTGAGATGCCCAAACAAAATCAGCTTTGAAATAACTAGTTTTGGCCGTTTTTAAATTGGCTTCTTGTCCAATAACATCGCCACTCATATCGGAATCTATTTGTGAATAATAAATCAAAGCTTGATTAAATTTATCCTCAAATAATAAAATATCTGCCAATTCCATTTTAAGCCCTGCTAATTGGTATTTATTGATTGGCATTTCCATTGCGCTCTTAAGAATGGCTTTTGCTTTTTCGGGATTGTTTAATTGGAAGGCGGAAAAATTGGCTTGAATTTTCAATAATTCCAAGGAATAAGGGCTAACACCAAATTCTTTTATTAGAGAATCCAATTCATTGTTTATGGCAGGGTAGTCTTTTTCCAATGCATGATTAATTTTCATTTCTGCCAAATAGCAATGAGCTTGAATAAGCGCGTCTAAATTTTGCGTGTTCTCTAAAACAAAAGTTAAAATCTCTTTTGCCGCTACTTGATCATTATCTTCAATAGCCATTTGAGCTAAATTGACAATATTGAAAAACGAATCGGGGTTGCGCTTATAAATGGCTTTTTGTTGGATAAATGCCTTACTGTATTCTTTTTGTTGAACAAAAAACCAACTCAAATAATCATTCCAAAATAGGTCTTGCGTTTTTTGTGCCCGAATCAACAGTGCTTTTTTCAGGGCATCATTGAACTTTTCATCCACTTCTTCGGCCATAAACAGTGTAAACTGATTTTGAATCATTGGTAAGTTTTGCGGATTTTTAAAAGATTCTTCCAAGAACTTTTCAATCATCATATCGGTATTACCTTGCTGCCCATATAGCAATGCCATTTGAAAATTAAAATTAAATTTTGGTTCTAAATCTAAAGCAATTTGATAGGATTGCAAAGCATAATCAACTAGCGTTTTTCTTTCAAAAACATAGGCAATTTGATACACTTCGTTTGCGTTTTTTCTAATTTTGTCTAGCGCTTGTTCGTAGTATTTTTTTGCTTTAACTTCGTTTTTTTGTAATTGATAATTATAGCCCAATTCCACCAAAAGACTGTTTTGTTTGAATTTATCAATGCGATCAATCAATGCTTTGTTGGCATTGTCAAACTGCTGTAGCTGCTGATAGCATTCAATAACTTTTTGAAAATAATTGGAATTCCCTATTTGACTTTTGAGTAAATCTTCATAACTAATTAGTGCTTTTTCAAATTCCCCGCGATCAAAATAATTCTGTGCCAATTGTTCGTTTTGAGAAAACGCAATCAGCGAGCAGAATAAAAAAGTAAGGAAGAAAATTTTTTTCATGTATTCCCATTAAAACAACAATGTACTAAAGTAACATTTTTGTGTCAAATTAGCACATCGCAATATAAAGATTAACTTTTAGTTAATAAGATCAAATCCAGTATAAGGACGCAACACTTCTGGAATTACTATGCCTTCGGGCGTTTGATAATTTTCCAAAATTCCTGCTAAAACTCTTGGCAACGCTAATGAACTTCCGTTTAAGGTGTGTGCCAATTGGTTTTTCCCGTCCTTATCTTTGAAACGCAATTTCAAACGATTGGCTTGAAAGGTTTCAAAATTAGAAACAGAACTAATTTCCAACCAACGATCTTGCGCTGTTGAGAATACTTCAAAATCATAAGTCATAGCAGAAGTAAAACCCATATCCCCACCACAAAGGCGTAAAATTCGGTAGGGTAATTTCAATTCTTGAAGAATACTTTTCACATGTTCCACCATTCCTTCTAGTGCTTCATAGGATTTATCGGGATGTTCTATCCGAACAATTTCTACTTTGTCAAACTGATGTAAACGGTTCAAGCCACGAACGTGAGCACCCCACGAACCTGCTTCGCGACGGAAGCAAGGTGTATAACCCGTGCACAAAACTGGCAATTCATTTTCGTTTAGAATAACATCCCTGAAAATATTCGTAACTGGAACTTCTGCTGTTGGAATTAAATATAAATCGTCTTTGGCGTCGTGATACATTTGCCCTTCTTTGTCGGGTAATTGTCCCGTTCCATAGGCCGATGCTTCATTAACCATGTGCGGCACTTGATATTCCAAATAACCAGCTGCCGTATTTTTATCTAAAAAATAAGAAATTAAGGCACGTTGTAATTTGGCGCCTTTGCCTTTATAAACCGGAAATCCAGGAGCAGTAATTTTTGTTCCTAATTCAAAATCGACGATGTCATATTTTTTTATCAATTCCCAATGAGGTTGTGCTCCTTCGTGTAGAACAGGAATGTCACCTTCTTGAAAAATGTTTAGATTTTCTTCGGGAGTTTTCCCTACCGGAACTAGATCAGCAGGAAGATTGGGCAATGTATATAGTTTTTGCGTTAACTCATTGGCAAAAACATCCAGTTTTTCTGAAAGCTCTTTGCTAGATTCTTTCAAGGAAACCGTTTTCATTTTCAAGATTTCGGCTTTCGCTTTTTCGCCATTTTTCATCAAATCACCAATGTCTTTGGAAAGTTTATTCGACTCTGACAAAATGTTGTCCAATTCCACTTGTGTCGTCCGACGCTTTTCGTCAAGCTCCACAACTTCGGCAACAATACTTGTGGCATCGATATTCCTTTTTGCCAAAGCTTTGATTACTTTCTCTTGATTTTCTCTGATGAATGCTATTTGTAACATGATGTGATTTTTATAAGGGAGCAAATTTAGTGAAATGTTTGCTATAATTTTTGACAGAACCAAAAACTTACTTTTTTTTATAAATCAGTAAGTGTCAATAACGTTATGTCGATTTTATAAAAATTTTAATATATGCTTTTCTGTTTATTTAGTACATTCGCAAAAAATTAGACCCTACAATGAAAAAAACCTACATACTACTACTATTGTTTTCGATATCCTTTGTTTTTGCCCAAAACGATAATAACGAGTTTGAAAAAATGGTGAACAGTGAGATGAAATCGGCATCCAATTTAATGTCGGTCCAAGTAAATCCTAACACACAAAATTATGATATAACTTATCACCGGCTAGATTTTACCGTTGATCCGGCCGTTTATTTTATAAGTGGAAAAGTAACTACTACCTATACTGCTTTGGCAAATATGAGTACCATAACGTTTGATAAGGCGAACGAGTTAAACGTAAGTTCTGTTAAAAAAAATGGTGCTAATTTGGTTTTTACTTCAAATGGAAATAACGAATTGATTATCACTTTACCTTCAACCCAAACTACTGGAGTGTCAGCAACTTTAGAGATAACCTACTCTGGTATGCCTCCGGTAAATGGATTTGATGCTTTTACAACACAAGTTAGATCTAATGGCAGCAACACGCTTTATACTTTATCGGAACCCTTTGGAGCAAGGGATTGGTGGCCGTGCAAACAAGATTTAAATGATAAAATAAATAGCATTGACGTTTATATAACGGCTCCTTCACAATATGTTTCCGTTTCTAATGGTATTGAACCCGAAGCTCCTATTATATCGGGGGGCAATAAAACCACGCATTTTCATCACGGATATCCAATTCCTGCTTATCTAATTTGTTTGGCAGTTACTGATTATAGTGTTTATACTCAAACGGCGGGAATAGCTCCAAACACGTTTCCAATCATAAATTATATATATCCTGAAAATTTGGCAGCTATTCAAACAGACTTGGGTCAAACGCCATTGCTTTTGGATTTGTATAAAAACTTATTCGAAATTTATCCTTTTCATAATGAAAAATATGGCCATGCCCAATTTGGTTGGGGAGGCGGAATGGAACATACAACCGTTTCCTTTATGGTTGGTTTTTCAAGACAATTAATTGCACATGAGATGGCGCATCAATGGTTTGGAGATAAAATAACCTGTGGTTCGTGGAAAGATATTTGGCTAAACGAAGGTTTTGCTACCTATGTTGCTTCGATGGTTTATGAAAACTTTGATGGCCAAGCCGCTTTTATAAACGATAAAACCAATATGATTAACAGTATTACTGCCAACCCAAGTGGCGCTGTGTATTTAACCGATACAGAGGCGCTGGATGTCAATCGGATTTTCAGCGGCCGACTGAGTTATAACAAAGGTGCTATGGTTTTGGAAATGCTTCGTTTTAAACTTGGAGATACTGCTTTTTTCCAAGGAATGAGAGCCTATTTAGCGGATACTAATTTGGCTTATGGCTATGCGCTAACTTCAGATTTTCAACCCCATATGGAAACCGCTTACGGAAGTAGTTTAACAGAGTTTTTTAATGATTGGGTTTACCATCAAGGATATCCAAGCTATACTATAAACGTTCAAAACATAGGTGGCGGGCAAGCTCAATTTGTTGTTAATCAAACACAATCCCATTTTAGTGTAACCTATTTTGAAATGCCTGTTCCAGTTAGAGTTTTTGGAACTGGCGGACAACAGTTGGATGTTGTATTAAACAACACAACCAATGGTCAGGTTTTTATACAAAATGTTCCTTTTTCTATAACCAGTATTTCTTTTGATCCTGATAAACACCTTATTTCCAAAAATAATACGGCTACATTAGATGCTACAACATTTAATCTTGAAACTTCGATTGAAATTTTCCCAAATCCTACAAGTGACGAATTGAACATTAAATTGCCTGTAATTGCCGCACTTCAAAAAGTAATAATTTACAACAGTATTGGACAGAAAGTATTGGAAACAAACTCTAATACTATTTCTGTTGCAAACCTTTCTTCGGGGGTTTATCCAATGACTATTGAAACTTCGGAAGGGGAAATTCATAAAAAATTCATAAAAAAATAAGCATTCGCTATTTAAATTATACAAGAGTAAGGCGAAAACCTTACTTTTGTCCGTTAATAAAAAATCCGAATTATAAAAATGGAAATTGCAATTAAATTATCTCAATTTTTATTGAGTTTATCAATACTTATTATTCTTCACGAACTTGGCCATTTTATCCCTGCCAAACTGTTTAAAACTCGTGTTGAGAAATTCTACCTATTTTTTGATATTAAATACTCTTTACTGAAAAAGAAAATTGGAGAAACCGAATATGGTATTGGATGGCTTCCGCTTGGAGGTTATGTGAAAATCTCAGGAATGATTGATGAAAGCATGGACAAGGAGCAAATGGCTTTGCCTCCTCAACCATGGGAATTTCGTTCTAAACCAGCTTGGCAACGCCTAATCATTATGCTTGGTGGCGTAACGGTAAATTTCATACTAGCTTTCATTATTTATATTGGAATGACATTTTTTTATGGAGAACAATATATAGCCAACTCCGAATTGAAAGACGGAATTTGGGTTTCTAATCCGGTTGTTGAAAAAGCGGGTTTAAAAACAGGAGATCGTATTGTGGCTATAGACGGTGTAAAGGCGGAACGCTTTTATGAACTTAATGAAAAAATTCTTTTATCTAAAGAAATAGAAATCCTTCGTGATGGTAAATCCGAAAAAATACATTTCCCAGTTAATTTTATTGACCAATTATTGGGCGGTAAACGAGTATCGATAATAGAACTAAGAGTTCCTTTTGTTGTAGTAGGCGTGCAGGATGATTCTCAAAACAACGAGGTTAAACCAAAAGATATTATCACAAGTTTTAATGGAAAAGCTATTACTTATGCGGATGAAGTTTTAGCCGCCGTTGATACACTGAAAGGCAAAACCGTTGCCGCCATTGTTAAGCGAGACAATAAAGAAATTCCTGTAAATATTAAAGTAAATGATAGTGCTAAATTAGGTATAACTTATGCGGCAAGAATTCCATTGGATAATTTAGAAAAGTTAGGATTGTATAAGATTAGCAAAGAAGAGTTTGGTTTCTTTGAGTCTTTTCCAGTTGGAATTAATAAAGGATTTGACCAATTAAGCAGTTATGGAAAACAATTGAAAGCCATTTTTAACCCAAACACTGGTGCTTATAAAGGAGTGGGAGGTTTTGCTGCTATTTTTAATATTTTTCCAAAAACTTGGAGTTGGGAAGCTTTTTGGAGCATTACAGCTTTATTGTCAATCATGCTAGGAGTAATGAATTTATTGCCAATACCAGCACTTGACGGAGGTCATGTATTGTTTTTATTGTATGAAATGATTTCTGGCAAAAAGCCAAGTGATAAGTTTTTGGAAAATGCCCAAATGGTTGGATTTGTATTACTTATTGCGTTATTATTGTTTGCAAATGGGAATGATATTTACAAAGCTATCGTTGGGAAATAATTTTTTCTAAAATTTTATTTCATTTTGTTTGTAAAAATTAAAAATCGCATTATATTTGCAACCGCTTAAAAGATATAACATCTTCCTTCTTAGCTCAGTTGGTTAGAGCATCTGACTGTTAATCAGAGGGTCCTTGGTTCGAGCCCAAGAGAGGGAGCAAGTAAGAGAAAGCC